>CAUJJI010000065.1 GCA_963205265.1 Pseudomonadota bacterium | reverse complement strand
GGCCCCCCCGCCGCGCCGCCGGGTTGGGGGGGGGGGCCCGCCCGTGGGGGGGGGGGGGGGGGCTCGCCGCTGGTGGGGACACCCCTCCACCGCCTTCGGCGGTCCCCCTCCCCCTATGGGGGAGGATCGGATATCGAACTACCCCGCATCGCGCACGAAGGGGTATTTCATCTGGGCGAGATAGCCGGCCGGCACCTGTTCCGGAACGCCGTAGGCTTTCGGCCAGGCGCCTTCGGGCAGGTAATAGGTGCCGAACAGCCGGTCGTAGAACGGGAAATGGATGGCGAAGTTCTTGTCCACTCCCTCGGCATCCAGCGCATGATGCCAGTGGTGGAAGCGCGGCAGGGCCAGCCAGTGGCCGAGGCGGTTGAAGTCGCCGCCGAGATTGGCGTGGAGCAGCGACGACCAGACATAGACCAGCCCGACATAGGCCTGCATCACCGAAGGCAGGAAACCCAGCGTCAGCAGCGGCAGCGAAGTGACGCCGCGCAGCAGCACGATTTCGATCAGGTGCATGCGGCCGCTGGCCAGCCAGTCCATCGCGCGGGCGCTGTGATGCACCGCGTGGAAGCCCCAGAGGAAGGGTACCTGGTGGAACAGGCGGTGGAACCAGTACTGCATGAAGTCGGTCAGCAGCATGGCCAGGACGAACTGCACCAGCCAGGGCAGCCCGGAAACCGCGGCGCGGATGTCGGCAAGCCGGTCGACGTGGGCATTGACGTAGCTCGACGGGGCCAGCGCCAGGAATGTGATGAGCTGCACCAGCATCGAGCTGACGAGGTAGTAGAACAGGTCCTCGCGCCAGTCCTGGCGGAACAGGCGTTGGCTGGCGATATGCGGGAAGAGGCGCTCGATCGGCGCGAACATCAGGCCTGTCGCGACCATGTTCACGGCGAAGAAGTCGATGCCGAAGAAGATGCCCCAGCTGCGCGATTCCTCGGCCTGGACGGCGGCTCCACCCAGGATCGATGCGGCCAGCGCGATCATCAGCGCGGTGGTGCCCAGCGCCTTGCGTGGCCGCAGCAGCAGGCTGACCAGTGCCAGCGCATAGGCCGAAAGCAGCACGACATGGACGATCACGCGAAAGCCGGAATCGTCGCGCAGTACGCCGAGCTCCGGCATGCCTGCCCAGGCCGGCCAGCGCAGGGCCATGACGAAGCACAGCCCGGCCGTGGCCAGCACCAGCGCGAAGAAGCCGGAAAACCAGCCGGTGCCGAAACCGCGCGCCTCGATCGGCGCTTCCAGGTCGCGCGCCAGACGCGCAATGAAATTTCGCTTCATGCTTTCCCCCGATCCCCTCTACCTATCCTTTCGGCGCGTTCCTAGCACGGCCGCGCGACGGGGGCCAGAATTGAACGACGTATATTAATTTAATTGAGCGGCGATCATTTGAGGGCTAAGAGGGCGCAACAGGAGGGCGGCAATGGAAGCGATTCTCTTTCTGATGGTGATCGCCGGCGGCGTCATGCTCGCCAAGACGCGCGGTCGGCTCAGCCAGCTGGAACAGCGGCTGGGCAGGATCGAGAAAGACCTGCGCGCGGGGGCCGTGCCGGTGAGCGAGGCGGCCCTGCCTGCCGCTCCCGGGGCCGCAACTCCCGGGGCCGCAGCTGCCGGGGTCGCAGCTGCCGAATCCGCTCCCGAACCGACAGAACCCGCTCCCCTGCGAAGGCAGGGGCCTCAGTCGGCAGCGGAGGAACCCCCGGCAGAGGTCGCAGCGGCGCCTCTCCGCGAGGTTCAGTCCAGCCTCCCCAGATCCCTGCCTGCGCAGGGAAGCAGCGCGGCGGCCATGGCTTCGCGGGCAAGCGAGGGGCCGCCGGCCGCCCCGGCTCCCAGGCCCTCGCGCGTCAGCATCAATTTCGAGGAGCTGTTCGGCCGCAAGCTGCCGATCTGGGCGGGCGGGATCACGCTGGCGATCGCCGGCGTGCTCATCGTCAAGTACGCCATCGACATCGGCCTGTTCGCCCGCATCTTCACGCCGGGCGTGCAGGCGCTCTGCGGCCTGCTGTTCGGCTTCGGGCTGATCGGCGGGGCCGAACTGGCGCATCGCAAGCGCGAGCGGGTCGACGATCCGCGCGTCGCCCAGGCGCTGTCGGGTGCGGGCATCTCGACGCTCTATGCCGCGCTGCTGGTCGCGGCCGAGGCCTATCAGCTGATCTCGCCGCTGACCGCCTTCTTCGGCATGGCGGCGGTGACGGCGCTGGCGCTCGGCCTGTCGCTGCGGCACGGCGCGCCGAGCGCGCTGCTCGGCCTGGCAGGCGGCCTTGCCGCGCCGGCTCTGACCGTCGGGATCACTGCCAACGTGCCGATGCTCGCCGTCTACCTGGCGCTGACCATCGCCGGTCTCGTCGGCGTCTCGCGGGCGCAGCGCTGGCCGTGGCTGGCGCTGGTCGCGCTGGTCGGCGGCGCCGGCTGGAGCCTGTGGCTGATCGTGGCCGGCGAGGCGCTGACCGTGCTCGGCTCGCTGTCGCTCGGCATGTTCGTCGTGCTGCTGGCGCTGGCGGCGCCGCTGTTCGCCTTCGAAGGTGCGCGCTCGGCGCTGCTGCGCTCGGTCGCGGCAGTGGTCGGGGCGGTCCAGCTGGCGCTGCTGGTGACGCTGGGCGGCTTCGCGATCCTGGACTGGTCGCTGTTCGCGCTGATCGCCGCCGCCAGCCAGTGGCTCGCCTGGCGGGAGGAGGGCTTTGCCGTGGTGCCGACGATCGGCGCGGTGCTGTCGATCCTGCTGCTGCTGATCTGGCCGCAGCCGGAGCCCGGCTGGCTGCTGACCATCGGCCTGGCCCTGGCGGCGATCCACGCGCTGCCGCTGCTTGCCCGGCTGTGGCGCGATCCGCCCCGGGTGCAGCGTGCGGTCGAGCTGGCGGCCATTGCCGTTGCCGCGCCGATCGTGGCCTTGCGCCATGTCCATGCGCCCTGGGGCGAGGCCGACGGCATCGCCGCGCTGACTTCGCTCGCCGCGGCGCTGCTGCCGGTGGCGGCCGCCGCGCTGGGCTGGAAAGTCGAGGGCCGGCGCGCCGACGCGCGCTTCGCCTGGCTGACGGCAAGTGCTGCGGGACTGCTCGTCGCCGCAGCCTGGTTCGCCGTGCCGCACTGGCAGGCGCCGCTCTTCGCCGCCGCCGTCGCTGCCGCCGTGCTGTGGCTGGCGCAGCCGGCCGGCGATCCGCGAGTCGAGCGGGTCGCTGCCGGCTACGGCCTGCTGGCAGTGCTTCTGCTGCTCGCCACGGTGCGCAATTTCTCCGAGCTCGAGGCGCTGGCTCTCGGCGCGCCCCCGTCGCTCGACGCACTGTCGGCCCTGCGCTGGGCGGGGCTGGCGGCCATGGCGGCTTGCTTCGCCTGGCGGGCCGGGCAGCGGGCGATCCGCGACGGTGGCGGCTTCCTTTCGGCGCTGCTGGCCTACGGCACCGCGGCCCAGCTTCTGCCGCTTACGGCCCTGCCGCTCGCTGCGCCGCTCGCCGGCCTCGCTCTTGCCGCAGCGGCCCGCTCGATCGACTGGAGCCGGCTGCGCGGAGCCATGCTGGCGCTGGCCGGGCTCGTCGCCGCCTGGGCGCTCGTGCCGTTGGCGGCCTGGGCTGCCGGCGCTTTCCTCTCGCTCGCCGGCCTGCCGATGACGCTCGACAGCGCCGATCTCGCCATGGCCGAAGTGGTGCGGCGGCTGTTCCTGCCGGCGGTGCTGATCGCCGCCAGCCTCCGGCTGCTGCGCGACCGCATTCCGGCGCGCGCGGCGAAGGCCGGCGCGATGCTTGCCGCCGTCGCCGGCCTTGTCGCCGTGCATTGCTTCTACCGGGCAGGTTTCGCCGCGCTGTTCGGCAGCGACTTCGTCCGCACCGGGCTGGCCGAGCGGCTGCTGTGGAACGCGCTGTTCGTCGCTGCCGGCTATGGCCTGTGGCCACGCGCGAGCGGAACCCCCGCTGCCCGCGCTGCGCCTGTGCTGGTCGCGCTCGCGGCGCTGCATGCCGCCTGGTACAGCCTGCTGCTGCACAATCCGCTGTGGAGCGGCCAGGCCGTGGGGCCGGTGCCGCTTGCCAACCTGCTGCTGCCGCTGTTCGCCGTGGTGCCGCTGTGCCTGTGGCTGCTCGGATGCATGGCGCCTGCCGCCGCGCGTTTCACCGATGCCGCGCTGCAGCCGGTGATCATGGTCATGGTCGCGCTGTTCGCCTGGGCAAGCCTGCGCCAGGCCTTCCACGGCAGCCTGCTGGCCGAGCCGGGGCTGGGTTCGGTCGAGGACATCCTGCGCAGCATCCTCGGCATCGTCCTGGCGGTCGGCTTCCTGCTCTGGGGCATCCGCCAGGGCCGGCACGACTGGCGCATCGCCTCGCTGGTGCTGATGCTGGCGGCCGTGGCCAAGGTATTCCTGCTCGACGCCTCGGGCCTCGAAGGCCTGCTGCGCATCGCCTCGTTCGTGGCGCTTGGCTTCAGCCTGATCGGCATCGGCTGGCTCTACAGCCGGCAGCTAAGGGGCGAGGCGCAGCGCGCATGAGCTCTGCCTCGCTGCTTGCGCCGCGCCCACGAATGATGAAGGCTGCCGACGGCCAGGGCCAGGGCCAGGGCCAGGGGCAGGGCCAGGGGCAGGGCCAGGGCCAGGGCCAGGGGGAGTAAGCGCATGTCCGCACCGGATATTTCACTGCTGGCGAAGCGGCGCTTCGGGCCGATGTTCGTGGTCCAGTTCCTGGGCGCTTTCAACGATAACCTGCTGAAGTTCGCGCTGCTGTTCCTTGCCAACTTCGGCATCTTCGCCGGCCAGCCCGACAAGGCGGAGATGCTGGCCGCGGTTTCGACCGGGCTGTTCATCCTGCCCTATTTCCTGTTCTCCGCCCTGGCCGGCCAGCTCGCCGATCGTATCGACAAGGCGCGGCTGGTGCGCTGGGTGAAGCTTGCCGAAGTCGCGATCATGGGCCTGGCCCTGTTCGGTTTCTGGCTGCAGTCGCTGGCGATCCTGCTGACCAGCCTGTTTCTCATGGGCCTGCATTCGACGCTGTTCGGCCCGGTCAAGTATTCGATCCTGCCGCAACACCTGCGCGAGAACGAGATCATGGGCGGCACCGGCCTGATCGAAGGCGGGACCTTCCTCGCGATCCTTGGCGGCCAGCTGCTGGCGGGAGTGATCTCCGCGCACGATGCCGGCCTGGTGGCAGTGGCGATCGCGGCTGCGGGTCTCCTTGCCAGCCTGGCGGTGCCCTCGGCGCCGCCGATCAGGGGCGAGCATCCGATCGACTGGAACGTCCTGCGCGGCACGGTGCAGATCCTGCGCACCGCTCGCCACGGCCGCGGCGTCTGGCTGGCGATCCTCGGCATCAGCTGGTTCTTCGCCGCCGGCGCGGTGCTGGTGTCCGAATTCGCGCCGCTGGTCAGCGGCACGCTGGATGCCCGCCAGGAAGTGGTGACGCTGTTCCTCGTCACCTTCTCGGTGACCATCGCGCTCGGCTCGTTGGCGGTCAACAAGCTGCTCGGCGGCGAAGTCTCAGCACGCTACGTGCCGGTCTCGGCGCTGGTGCTGGCGGCGGGGATGATCGACCTGTGGCTGTCGAGCAGCGGCTTCTCGGTGCGCACCGCGGGCGCTTCGGTCCAGCAGTTCCTGGCGACGCCCGGGGCGATCCGCATCCTCGCCGACCTCGCCGTCATCGCCTTTGCCGGCGGGATGTTCATCGTGCCGCTCTATGCGATCCTCCAGGTGGCGAGCCCGCCCGAGGAACGCTCGCGGATCATCGCCGCCAACAACATCGTCAATGCCGGCGTCACCGTGCTGGTGGTGCTGGGCGTCAGTGCCCTGCTTGCCGCAGGCATCGACGTGTCCGGCGCGATCGGTGCGCTCGGCTTCGCGACGCTGGTCGTGGCGCTGGCCAGCATCTGGCTGCTGCCCGAGACCGTGTTCAAGAGCGTCGTGCGCTTCACGCTCCGCTTGCTCTACCGCGTCGAGGTGAACGGGATCGAGCACATGCCGAAGCCGGGCGAGCGGGCGGTGGTAGTGGTCAATCACCTCAGCTTCCTCGACGGCGTGCTGCTCGGTGCTTTCCTTCCCGGCAAGCCGACTTTCGCAGTCAACACCCAGATCGCGCAGAGCTGGTGGGTGAAGCCGTTCCTTGGCCTGTTCCGCGCCTTTCCCGTCGACCCGACCAACCCCATGGCGGCCAAGGCGATGGTCAAGGCGGTGCGCGAGGGGCGCACGCTGGTAATCTTTCCCGAAGGGCGGATCACCGTCACCGGCGCGCTGATGAAGGTGTTCGACGGTCCCGGCATGGTCGCCGACAAGGCCGATGCGCCGATCGTCCCGGTCCGGCTCGACGGGCCGCAGTTCACGCCCTTCTCGCGGCTGAAGGGAAAGGTCCGGCAGCGCTGGTTCCCAAAGATCACGCTGACCGTCCTGCCGCCCCGCCATTTCGCCATCGCCGGGGAGATGAGCGCGCGGGCGCGGCGCGCCATCGCCGGGCGCAGGCTCTACGACGAGATGAGCCGGATGATCTTCGATACTTCGGACATCGACCGGACGCTGTTCGCCGCGCTGTGCGACGCCCGCAGCCTGCACGGCGGCAAGACCATGGTGGTCGAGGACGTCAAGCGCGAGCCGCTGACCTACGACCGCCTGATCCTCGCCGCAGAGCTGCTCGGCCGGCGGCTGGCGAAAGGCACGGTTGAAGGCGAGGCGGTGGGACTGCTGCTGCCCAACGTGACCGGGGTCGCCGTCGCCTTCTTCGCGCTGCAGTCGCAAGGGCGAGTGCCGGCGATGCTGAACTTCACCGTCGGCCTCGCCAACATGCGCTCGGCCTGCTCGACCGCGCAGATCCGCACCATCGTGACGGCGCGCGCTTTCGTCGACCAGGCCAAGCTCGGCGAGATCGTCGCGGCGCTTGCTGCCGACGGGCTGCGCATCGTCTGGCTGGAGGACGAGAGCGCGGCGATCGGCAGCGGCGCAAAGCTGCGGGCCGCTCTGGGTGCCGTGCTGTGGCGGGGCGGTGCCGCCCGGCGCCACCGCCGCCTGGGCATCGCGCCGGGCGCGCCTGCCGTCATCCTCTTCACCAGCGGGTCGGAAGGCACGCCCAAGGGCGTCGTGCTCAGCCATCGCAACCTGCTGGCGAACTGCGCGCAGCTGGCCGCGCGCATCGATTTCAACTCGGCCGACATCGTGCTCAACGCCTTGCCGGTGTTCCACAGCTTCGGCCTGACGGGAGGCACCTTGCTGCCGCTGCTCAACGGCATCCGCACGGTCTTCTATCCCAGCCCGCTGCATTACCGGATCGTCCCGGCGCTGGCCTACGACGCCAATGCCACGATCCTGTTCGGCACCGACACCTTCCTGGCCGGCTATGCGCGCATGGCGCACAGCTATGACTTCTACTCGCTGCGCTACATCTTCGCCGGGGCGGAGAAAGTGCGCGACGAGACGCGGCGCGTCTATGCCGAGAAGTTCGGCCTCAGGATCCTCGAGGGCTACGGCGCTACCGAGGCCGCGCCGGTGATCGCGGTCAACACGCCGATGCATTTCCAGGCGGGCACGGTCGGCCGGCTGCTTCCGGCGATCGAGCCGCGGCTCGATCCGGTGCCGGGCATCGACGAGGGCGGGCGCCTGTTCATCCGTGGGCCCAACGTCATGGCCGGCTACTATCTCGCCGCCGAGCCGGGCCGGCTGCAGCCGCCGGAAGACGGCTGGCACGATACCGGCGACATCGTCACCATCGACGAGGCCGGCTTCGTCACCATCCGCGGCCGCGCCAAGCGCTTTGCCAAGATCGGCGGGGAAATGGTCTCGCTGCCGGCC
Source organism: Pseudomonadota bacterium (assembly GCA_963205265.1). Taxonomy (GTDB): domain Bacteria; phylum Pseudomonadota; class Alphaproteobacteria; order Sphingomonadales; family Sphingomonadaceae; genus Novosphingobium. The sequence continues at coordinate 346 of CAUJJI010000065.1, read as the reverse complement.
GTCGAGAGCTATGCCGCCGCGCTCTGGCCCGGCGGCGCACACGCAGTGGTGACTCGCCCCGACGCCAAGAAGGGCGAACAGCTCGTCCTGTTCACCACCGCCGGGGAGGCGACGCAGAAGGCGCTGCAGGAATGGGGCCGGGCGAACGGCGTCACCGAACTGATGATCCCGCGCGACATCCGCGTGGTCGATGCCCTGCCGGTCCTGGGTACGGGCAAGATCGATTACGTCACGCTGGGAGCAATGGCGAGCTGAGGCCAGGGATTCCGAGGGGAGGAGTGAGGTGCACGGCAAAAGATCCTCCCCTGGAAGGGGAGGGGGACCGCGACGGCGAAGCCGGCGTGGT
>CAUJJI010000064.1 GCA_963205265.1 Pseudomonadota bacterium | reverse complement strand
CCCTGCCTTACGTTGGGTAATTCCCCGCATCCGGATAAGTGGTCGCCCTGACAGGCGCCGGCCCTTGGGGTAGCGGCGAGCGAACCGGTTCCGCTCCCTCGCACCCGTGAGGTATGGGGCATATAACCAATGTGGTTCGTGATGTCAAGTGAAATCGTTGGCCAAGCCCCATACGTCGTCCCGGGCTTGACCCGGGACCGCTGGCCTCATCGACGGAACGTCCGGCCCAGATCACAGCGGTCCCGGGTCGAGCCCGGGACGACGGGGTTTGTTCGCCTCCCACACTCCACCCCCGTCATGCTGAACTTGTTTCAGCACCCATTTCTCCCCAAGCCCCGAAGCTCGCGACTGAAACGCAACGGTGCCGTTATCCGTCCATGCAAAGCTCCGGCGCCTCGAGGAGAAATGGGCCCTGAAACGAGTTCAGGGTGACGATTGTCGAAGCGCCCGACCAGGATCGTCCCAGGTCGAGCCCCGGACCGAGTCGTTCAGTAGAGCAGGAACTCCCGCCGCTCTTCGAGCCACCGCCCCTCGTCCCGCGCGGCGATTGCGTCGAGATCGCCAGGCTCCGCCGCGGCGTCGTCGACCCATTCGCGCAGCGCCGGTCCGCCGTTGATCACGTCGATCGCCAGCCGGTCGAACTCGTACTCGTAGGGAAAGTCCCGCCACAGCGGATAGTCCGGATAGAGCCGCCGGATCGCCTTGAACGCCAGTGCCTGCAGGCGCCACGGCCGGAATGCGTGGTGGTCGTAGAAGCTGCCCTCGGCATGGATCATCAGGCCGCTGCAGAGCGTGCCGACGTGCTTGTGGAACGTCGGTTCGAACCAGCACTCGCGGACGGCGCAGCCGGACAGCCACTGCGGGGCCAGTCGCTGCATCTCCGCGAGCACCGCCTTGGCATCGACATCGGGGGCGCCGAACAGCACTTCGAGCGGGCGCGTGGTGCCCCTGCCTTCGGACAGCGTGGTGCCTTCCAGCATGACGGTCCCGGCATAGGCGCGCGCCATGTTGAGATTGGCGGCATTGGGGCTCGGATTGATCCAGATGCGGCTGTCCGGCCAGCCGAAGCCCGGCGCCTGCCCGGGCTGCCAGCCCTGCATCTCGACGACCCGGTAGGCGACGTCGAGCCCGAACCGGGCGACGAACCAGCGGCCCATCTCGCCAAGCGTCAGGCCATGGCGCATCGGCATTGGCCCCGCGCCGACGAAGCTTTCCTGGCCCGGCTGCAGCAGGGTTCCTTCGACCGGCCGGCCCGCGGGGTTCGGGCGGTCGAGCACCCAGACTTCCTTGCCGCCGGCAGCCGCAGCCTGGAGCAGGTAGAGCAGCGTGGTGACGAACGTGTAGATGCGGCAGCCGAGGTCCTGGAGATCGAAGAGGAAGACGTCGGCGCTGTCCGTCATCGCCGGGGTCGGCCGTCGCACCTGCCCGTAGAGGCTGTAGATCGGAATGCCGTAGTGCGGATCGAGTTCGTCCGCGGTCTCGACCATGTTGTCCTGCTTGTCGCCCTTGAGGCCATGCTGCGGGCCGAAGGCAGCGGCGAGCCGCAGGTCCGGGCAGGCGGCCAGGGCGTCGAGCGAATGGACCAGGCTGTCCGTCACCGAGGCGGGGTGGGCGACGAGGGCGATGCGCCTTCCGGCCAGCGGCCTGCGCAGTTCGGGTTCAGCCAGCAGGCGGTCGATGCCGAATTTCATGCGCCCGCCGGTGCGCGAAGCGCGATCCGAAAGCAAGCCGGATCGTGGAAGTCGGGCGCCTCGGTATTGTGCGTCAGCGCCCAGTAGGACAGCCGGGCATCGCGCTCGACGAGGACTGCCGACAGCGATGCGGATTCGGACCGGGCGAGTTCCTCGGCTGCGATGAACGCCGTCGTGGTGAATACGGTCCGCCCCTGGTCGCAGGCGACGACCGGTGCGCTGACCGGATCGAAATCGCAGCGGCCGGTGCGGTAGCCGTCGAAGCTGTAGGCTGCCCAATCCCCCGACGGAGAGAAGTTGAATTCGCGGTAGCGACTGCCGCCGTCGTAGAGGAACAGCTCGAAGCAGGTGGACTTCCACAACTCGTCCGTGCGCGCCGGCCGGTCCTTTGCGGCGGGCACCTGCAGCGCGCCGGCGCCGTCGACGCGGAAGCGCAGCATCAGCCTTCCGTCGCTCAGCACGGCCCAGCGCACGCCGACGCCGGTAACTTCTGCCGGCGCGAATTGGGGGTGCCGGATCAGCTGATACGTTTGCAAGTCCGATTCCCCATGCTAGGCGCCCCCCTCCGCATAGAGGGCGCCATGTCGAACTACCAATCCTCCCTGCTCCGCTTGCTCGACGAGCGCGGCTACATCCATCAGGTGACCGATGCCGCGGCGCTCGACGCCCTGGCTGCGAAGCAGGTGGTGCCCGGCTATATCGGCTTCGATGCGACTGCGCCATCGCTGCATATCGGCAGCCTGGTGCAGATCATGATGCTTCGCCGGCTGCAGCAGACCGGCCACAAGCCGATCGTGCTGATGGGCGGGGGCACAACCCGGATCGGCGATCCGACCGGCCGCGACGAAAGCCGCAAGATGCTGAGCGACGAGACGATCGACGCCAACATCGCCTCGATCCGCACGATCTTCTCGCGCCTGCTCGCCTTCGGCGATGGGCCGACGGACGCGGTGATGGTCAACAACCACGACTGGCTCGGCAAGTTGGGCTATATCCAGCTGCTGCAGGAAGTCGGCACCCATTTCACCGTCAATCGCATGCTGACGTTCGATTCGGTGCGCCTGCGGCTCGAGCGCGAACAGCCGATGACCTTCCTCGAATTCAACTACATGATCCTGCAGGGCTACGACTATCGCCACCTGGCCAAGAACATGGGCGTGCGGCTGCAGATGGGCGGCTCCGACCAGTGGGGCAACATCGTCAACGGCATCGAGCTCGGGCGTCGCATGGACGGCACGGAGCTTTTCGGGCTGACTACGCCGCTGCTGACGACGGCCGACGGCAGCAAGATGGGCAAGACCGCGGCAGGCGCCGTCTGGCTCAACGAGGATGCGCTGCCGGCCTGGGATTTCTGGCAGTACTGGCGCAATTGCGACGATCGCGACGTCGGCCGCTTCCTGAGGCTGTTCACCGACTTGCCGCTCGACGAGATCGCGCGGCTCGAGTCGCTCGAGGGCGGCGAGATCAACGCCGCGAAGGTCGTGCTCGCCAACGAGGTCACCCGGCTCTGCCGCGGCGGTGATGCTGCCCGGACCGCGGAAGCGACGGCGCAGGCGACCTTTGCCGGCGGGGGACTCGGCGCAGACCTTCCCGTGCTGGCCGTGCCGGCGGGCGGCATCACGGTCGTCGATGCGCTGGTCGGTATCGGGTTTGCGGCAAGCCGTGGCGAGGCCAAGCGGCTGATCGCCGGCGGCGGCGCCAGGCTCGACGGCGAAGTCGTCACCGACGAGCACCGGACCGTCGACCCAAGTGGCGGAGAAGTGCGCATTTCCTCCGGCAAGAAGAAGCACGGGGTACTGCGACCGGCGTGATCTTGCCGCAGCGGCAAGCTTTTTCCGGCAAGATCTTGCCGGGTTTACGGTTTCTTTGCCAATTTCGTGCATCAAGGCCGCTCAGGCGAATTCCGGAGCGACCAATGGCAATGGGTGCAGGCGCACAGTTATCCGTAACCGATATGCGCAGCGCTGCGCGCCATCCCGTCGATTACATGGTGATCGGCGAACACCGCCAGTTGGGCGACATCCACATGCGGATCGTCAACGTCTCCGCGCAAGGCTTCATGGCCAAGGGCGACCTCGGCCTCGGCCGTGGCGAACGGATCATCATCCGCCTGCCGCTGGTGGGACGGATCGAGGCCCATGTCATCTGGACGCGCGACGACCGGTCGGGCTTCCAGTTCGAGCGGATCATCCGCACCGACGATTTCCTCAAGCTGATCGACACTCTCCAGCCCAACCCCCGCTTGCGCCCGCGCCGCTGACGCCATTCGTCGCCGACGGGGAGCGGCCCGGCGCGATCCGCGCGTCTCCGCGTATTGATATAGTATATCATCACATGTATCGAGCGGGCATGAAACCGCTCGTCGCCAGCCGCTTCGCTCTCATTGTCTCCATCGCCGCGATATCCTTGGCCGCCGTTCCGGCCGGGGCCGCCGGCAAGCCGCCGCCGGGCGGCGATCCCGGGCACGCCCCTGCACAGGATGATGCCGAAACCATCGTCGTCACCGGCCATCCGCCCATAGACTTCGGCCTGATGGCTGGTACCGCCTCGCTCGAAGGCGACGATCTGGTCGCGCAGACTCGCGGCCAGGTCGGCGAAATGCTGGCACGCCTGCCCGGGGTCTCGGCGACCTCCTTCGCGCCGGGCGCCTCGCGACCCGTCCTGCGCGGTCTCGACGGCGACCGGGTCCGCGTGCTGGTCGACGGGATCGGGTCGATCGACGCGTCGAGCGTCTCGGCGGACCATGCCGTCGTGTTCGATCCGCTGACGATCGACCACGTCGACGTGCTGCACGGTCCGGCCGTGCTGCTGTTCGGCGGCCAGGCGATCGGCGGTGCGGTCAACGCGCTCGACAAGCGCATCCCGCGCCAGCTGCCGGACCGTGTCACCGGTACGCTGATCGGCGGATACGGCAGTGCCGCGCGGGAGCGTTCGGTCGGCGGGGCCGTCGATTTCCCGCTGGCCGCCCGACTTGTCGGCCATGTCGACGCCAGCTGGCGCAAGAGCGGCGACTTGCGCGTCGGCGGCAAGGTGCTGTCGGCGCCGCTCCGCGCGGAACTCGGGGACGAAGAGCTCGCCGATCTCTCCGGCCGGATCCCCAATTCCGGCGCGCGCAGCACTACGCTGGGCGCGGGCGTGGCGTTCATCGACAGCGGTGGCAATCTCGGCGTCTCGGTGCAGCGCTTCGACACCCGCTACGGCGTGCCGTTGCGCCCGGGCGCCGCGGAGGAAGGCGATGTCGCAATCGACCTTGTCCAGACTCGCGTCGACCTGCGCGGCGCGCTCGAACTCGGCGGCGTGTTCGACAACCTGCAGCTGCGCGGCGCTTACGGCGACTATCGCCATGTCGAGCTTGAGGGCGACGAGGCCGGCACCCGCTTCGACGGCAACGGCGTCGAGTTCCGCGCCGACCTGATCCAGGCCGCGCGCGGGGGCTGGCGCGGCCGCAGCGGCATGCAGCTGCTCAGCCGCAAGATGACCATCGTCGGCGAGGAAGCCTTCGTGCCCAACAACCAGGTGGATCGCTGGGGCCTGTTCACGCTCCAGTCGCTGAAGCTGGGGGCGGCCTTGGAGCTGGAAGCCGCCGGGCGCTACGAGCACGTGCGGATCAAGGCGCTGCAAGCCGATTTCGACCGGAGCTTCGATCTCTGGTCGGGCGCGCTGGGCCTGTCGTTCGTTCCCGCCGAGGGCTGGAAGATCGGCGCGAACTACATCCGCGGCGCCCGTGCGCCTTCGCCCGAGGAGCTGCTGTCCGACGGATTGCATGTCGCCACGCAATCCTACGAGCGTGGCAGCCCCGGTTTCGTGACTGAGCGAAGCGAGGGCGGCGAAACCTATGTCCGCTTCCAGTCGCCGCGCGCTGAGTTGGCGCTGACCGCCTACCTGACCGACTTCGGCCGCTTCATCGCCGCGCGCCCGACCGGAGAAGAGGTCGAAGGACTTCCGGTGTTCCAGTATGCGCAGCTGCCGGCGCGGTTCGAAGGCTTCGAGGCTTCAGGAAGCTTCGAGGCGCTGCGCTGGGCAGGCGGCGCGCTGCGGCTCGAAGGCGCGGCCGACTATGCCCGTGCGCGACTCAAGGGCGTGGGTCCCGTCCCGCGCATCCCGCCGCTGCGCCTGCGTGGCGGCCTGGAAGCGCGGCAGGGCACCCTGCGCCTGCGCGGCGAAGTCGAATGGAACGCCCGCCAGGACCGCATCGCTGCCTACGAGAATCCCGTGCCGGGCTTTTCGCTCGTCAATCTCGGCGCCGACTGGCACCCTCTGGGCGAGGACGGACCGGTCACGCTGATGCTGGCGGCGCACAATCTGTTCGACGTGGTCGGCCGGCGCGCCGCTTCCTTCACCCGCGACTTCGTGCCGCTGCCGGGCCGCGACGTCAGGCTCTCGGCGAAGTTCACCTTCTGACCGGCAAACAATCGGACCGCTTGGCAAGCCCTCGGCCGCCTGCCATGTCGGCCGGGTGACCGAGCCGACTTCGCCACTGCAGATCACCGATTTCCGCTACTTCTGGCTGTCGCGCTTCGCTTCGGTGATCGCGACCACGGGCATGGTCGTGGTGATCGGCTACCAGCTCTACGATGTCGCCCGCAGCGACTACGCGATGAGCATTCCTGAGGCCGCGTTCCAGCTGGGGCTGCTCGGCCTAGCCCAGTTCGTGCCGCTGATGCTGCTGACGCCGCTGGCCGGAGTGGTGGCCGATCGCTTCGACCGGCGGCGAGTCGCGGCGCTGGCCGTGGCCCTCGATTTCCTCGTCGCGACGAGCCTCGCGCTTTCGACTGCTGCAGGGATCCGCAGCCTGCCCCTGCTGTTCGCTCTCGCCGCGTTGCACGGTTCCGCGCGGATCTTCGTCGGCCCCGCGCTCGGCGCCATCGCCCCGAACATCGTGCCGGCGCGGCTGATCCCCAGGGCGATCGCCTTCAACTCGATCGCCTGGCAGGGGGGATCGGTGGCCGGACCGGCTATGGGCGGCTTCCTGTTCGCCAGCAGTCCCGCCCTGCCCTATTGGACTGCTGCGGCCTTGCTCGCGGTTTCCTGCGCCGGCATCCTGGCGATCCGCCGCCTCCCGCCGCCCGACGGCAGTCGCGCCGCCCATCCGCTGCGCCAGATCGTCGACGGCTTCCGCTTCGTCTGGAGCGAGAGGTTCCTGCTGGGCTGCATCACGCTGGACCTGTTCGCGGTCCTGCTCGGCGGGGCCACTGCGCTGTTGCCGGTCTTCGCGCGCGACATCCTCCACGTCGGCCCCGAGGGCCTGGGCCAGATGCGCGCGGCACCGGCCATCGGCGCGGCCGTCGTCGCCCTCTGGCTCTCGTGGCGGCCGCTGACCACCAATGTCGGCGCCAAGATGCTCTGGGCCGTGGCCGCCTTCGGCGTCGCGACGATCGCCTTCGGGCTCTCGCGCGACCTGCTGCTGTCCATGGTGGTGCTTTCGCTGCTGGGCGCTGCCGACATGGTCTCGGTCTTCGTCCGCAGCAGCCTGATCCAGATCAACACGCCCGACGACATGCGCGGGCGCGTTTCGGCCATTTCCGGCCTTGCCATCTCGGCATCGAACGAACTCGGCGAGATGCAGTCCGGCGTGGCGGCCGCGCTCGTCGGCGCTACGGGAGCGGTTGTATTTGGTGGCGCCGGTGCGATAGTCGTCACCATTCTTTGGGCCTGGATGTTCCCGGAGCTTCGCCGAGCCAGGACGTTCGCGCCGCAATTTCGCCAAAGGGAGTCTGAGCAATGAAAGCCGACAGCATTCTCGCCACCATCGGCAAAACGCCGCATGTCCGGCTGTCCCGGATGTTCCCCGACCACGAGGTCTGGGTGAAGTGCGAAAGGGCCAACCCGGGCGGCTCGATCAAGGACCGCATCGGCCTGGCCATGGTCGAGGCCGCCGAAGCCGACGGCAGCCTGAAGCCCGGCGGCACGATCATCGAGCCGACTTCGGGCAACACCGGTATCGGCCTCGCCATGGTCGCGGCGGTCAAGGGCTACAAGCTGATCCTGGTGATGCCGGATTCGATGTCGATCGAACGGCGCCGGGTCATGCTGGCCTATGGCGCCACTTTCGACCTCACTCCCCGCGAGAAGGGAATGAAGGGCGCGATCGAGCGGGCCAAGGAACTGATCGAGGCGACTCCCGGTGCCTGGATGCCCCAGCAGTTCGACAATCCCGCCAATGTCGACATCCACATCCGTACCACGGCCCGCGAGATCCTCGACGATTTCGCCGACGGCTCGATCGATGTGCTGATCACCGGCGTCGGCACCGGCGGCCACCTGACCGGCTGCGCCGAGAGCCTGAAGGCGCAGTGGCCGGGAATGAAGGCCTATGCCGTCGAGCCGACGCTCTCGCCGGTGATCTCCGGCGGCCAGCCGGGACCGCACCCGATCCAGGGCATCGGCGCCGGCTTCATCCCGAGCAACCTACACACCCAGGCGATCGACGGCGCGATCCAGGTCGATCCCGAGCAGGCCAAGGAAATGGCGCGGCGCTGCGCCCGCGAGGAAGGCTTGCTGGTCGGCATCAGCTCCGGCGCGACGCTCGCGGCGATCGCGCAGAAGCTGAAGGACCTGCCTGCCGGCAGCCGGGTGCTCGGCTTCAACTACGATACCGGCGAGCGCTACCTGTCGGTGCCGGACTTCCTGCCGGAATGAGAGCTCTCGAGCGGGTCGACTATCGCGACGGCGACACCGCCCTGACCGGCTGGCTGGCGCGGCCGGCCGGCGGGGCGCGGGCGGCGATCCTCGTCTGCCCGACGATCGCCAACGTCAACGCCCACATGGAGCGGCGTGCGCGGATGCTGGCCGATGCCGGCTATGTCGCCATGATTGCCGACTTCTACGGCGAGCCGGTGCCGAGCTTCGAAGCCGCGGGGCCGCTGGCGCAGAGGTTGCGCGCCACGGTCGACGGCTATCGCGCGAGGCTTAGGGCGGGGCACGATGCCCTGAGCAGCCATCCGGCGGCGACGGGTCTCGCGACCGCGGTGATCGGCTATTGCATGGGCGGCCAGGCGGCGCTCGAGCTGGCCCGCTCCGGTGCCGGGGTGGCCGCGGCGGTGAGCTTCCACGGCTTGCTCGAGACGGGCCGGCCGGCCGAGCCCGGGGCGATCCGGGCGCGCCTCTTCGTCTGCCACGGCGATGCCGACCCGATGGTGCCGCGCAGCCGGGTCCTGGCCTTCTGGGAAGAGATGGACGCGGCCGGGGCCGCCTGGCACTTCCACAGCTACAGCGGCGTGAAGCACGGCTTCACCGATCCCGAAAGCGACGCGCGCGGGCTGGCTGCGATCGCCTACGATGCCAGTGCCGACCGGCAGAGCTGGCAAGCGATGCTGGGGCTTTTCGACGAGGTTTTCGGGGGGTGAATCGATCATGCCGTCCCGGCGCAAGCCGGGACCGCTCTCCTTCCGGCGGGACGTCCCGTCGAAAAGGCCAGCGGTCCCGGGTCGAACCCGGGACGACGAGGGGGCAACCCGTCGTCCCGGCGAAGGCCGCATTGCCGGCCTTCAGGCTTAACCGCCCTTCGACGTAGTCCTACCGCGCCGCCGCATCCGGCTTGCCGTCGCCGTCGTCGTCGTACCTGTGGGGCTTGCCGTCGGCATTGGTATCCCAGGCATCGGCCTTGCCGTTGCCGTCGCGGTCCCAGGCGTCGGCCTTGCCGTCGTTGTCGGTATCGAGCGTGGCCGGCCTGGCCGCGTCCTTCATGGCCTGGGGTGCGGGCGACTTCGCCGGCTCGGGCGCGGCCAGCGCCACAGTCGCGGTGACGGTCAGCGGCAGGGCGAGGAGGAGGGCGAAATTCTTCAGCTGGGGCATGTCATGGTTCCTGTCACGTGTTCCCCCTGTCGCCGGGCACCATGGCGACCTGCGCCGGGCCCGCCAGTCGCTTGCGGCCGTGCGCCCGCATCGCCCGACGAGCCGCGAGCCGATGGTTTTCGTCGCTGGCGAGAGCCGGATCAGCCCCGGGCGAACATCTCGGGCGAAAGCGCCATCATCGCCTCGGACCCGGATTCGAGCTTGCGCCGCAGCGCCCCGGCATCGGGCGTGAACCGCTCCCCGAAGTAGCGGGCGGTGACGAGCTTCGCCTCGTAGAACGCCGTGTCCGCGCTGCCGGCGGTCAGCTGGGCCGCCGAGGCCTGTGCCATCCGCAGCCACATCAGCCCCAGCGCGACGATGCCGGTGATGTGCATGTAGGCATAGGCGCCCGCGCCGGCATTGTTCGGATTGGCCAGCGCGTTCTGGACGAACCACATCGTCGCCGCCTTGAGCTCGCCGTTCGCTTTCTCGACGCGGCCGGCGAGATCGGCAAGCTGCGGGTCCGCCTTGGCCCCGGCGCATTCCGCGTCGACCGTCGCGAAGAAGGCCTGGACCGCGCGGCCGCCGTTCGCGGCGAGCTTGCGGCCGACCAGGTCCATGGCCTGGACGCCGTTGGCGCCTTCGTAGATCATGGCGATGCGGGCATCGCGGACGAACTGCTCCATGCCGTTTTCGACGATGTAGCCGTGCCCGCCCCAGACCTGCTGCATGTCGACCGCCGTCCGGAAGCCCTGGTCGGTGCCGTAGCCCTTGATCACCGGCGTCAGCAGCCCGACCAGGTCCTCGGCCTGCTGCCGTTCCTGTTCGTCGGGTGCCTTTTCGGCCAGTTCGACCAGCAGACCGCACCACAGGGCGAGCGCACGCATGCCTTCGGTGAAGGCCTTGCCGTCCATCAGCATGCGCCGCACGTCCGGGTGGACGATCAGCGGGTCGGCTTTCTCCTGCGGCTCGGACGGCCCGGTCAGCGCCCTGCCCTGGCGCCGCTCCACGGCATAGCGAACGCCGTTCTGGTAAGCGACTTCCGCCTGCGACAGCCCCTGGATGCCGACGCCGAGCCGCGCCTCGTTCATCATGATGAACATGGCGGCAAGGCCCTTGTTCTCCTCGCCGACCATCCAGCCCTGCGCGCCGTCGTAGTTCATCACGCAAGTGGCATTGCCGTGGATGCCCATCTTGTGCTCGATCGCGCCGCAGGACACCGCATTGCGCGCGCCCAGCGATCCGTCGGCATTCACCAGGACCTTGGGGACGACGAACAGCGAGATGCCCTTGGTCCCTTCCGGCGCGCCGGGAGTCCGCGCCAGGACGAGATGGACGATGTTGTCGGTGAGGTCATGCTCGCCGGCGGAAATGAAGATCTTGGTGCCGGTCACGGCGTAGGAGCCGTCCGCCTGCGGCTCGGCCTTGGTGCGGATCAGGCCGAGGTCGGTGCCGCACTGCGGCTCGGTCAGGTTCATCGTTCCGAGCCATTCGTTGGCGACCAGCTTCGGCACGTAGCGCTGCTGCAGTTCGGGCGATCCCTTCACCAGCAAGGCCGAGACCGCGCCGTTGGTGAGGCCGGGATACATGGCGAAGGCCTGGTTGGCCGAGGACATGAACTCCTCGATCGCGAAGCCGAGCACGCGCGGCATGCCCTGGCCGCCGAATTCCGCAGGCGCCGAGACCGTGCCCCAGCCCGCCTCGCGGAACTGGGCGTGGGCCTGCCGGAAGCCGTCGGGCGTCGTCACCGAGCCGTCGGCATTGCGCGTGCATCCCTGCCGGTCGCCCGATGCGTTGAGCGGCGCCAGCACTTCGGAAGCGAACTTGCCGCCCTCTTCGAGCACCGCCTCGACGAGATCGGCAGTCGCGCTCTCGAAGCCCGGCAGGCTGCTGTAGCTTTCGAGCTTCAGCACTTCGCTGATGATGAAGCGGGCATCGCGCGTCGGCGCCTGGTAGATCGGCATGGTTCAATCCTCCCTTGCAACGCCTGCTATATAGGGACGAGCGCGTCGTCCTCCAGCTTGCGATAGAAGCAGCTGACGGCGCCGGTGTGGCAGGCCGGTCCTTCCGGGCGTGCCAGCAGGACCAGCGCATCCTGGTCGCAATCGACGCGGATCTCCTGCACCCGCAGGAAGTGGCCCGAAGTCTCGCCTTTCAGCCAGAGCTTGCCGCGCGAGCGCGAATGGAAGTGCGCCAGGCCGGTCTCGCGCGTCTTTGCCAGCGCCTCGTCGTCCATGAAGGCGAGCATCAACACCTCGCGAGTGACGGCGTCGACCACGACCGCGCTCAGCAGGCCCTGGGAATCGAAGCGCGGCAGGAACGCCGACCCCTTTTCGCGGTCGACCGAGGATGGATTTGCCATGGAGGAGATGCCTTGCTGCCGTCGTGAAGAAGAGACTTGTTGCACGATAACCACATATGCCGACGAAAATCCATCGGCCGGAGCAAACGGTCTTTTCATTTTTGAACGATTCATCAAAACAGGCCCTGCATCCGCTGAGGTTGCACACCGATCATAGGTGCTAAGTGAAAAGCGCCATGGTTCAGGGGTTTGGCTAACGCTTGTTGAGGGACGGGCTGGCCAGGGGAAATGAGGGATTGGACGAGTCGACTGCAGGGGGCAGTCGCCGTTCTGCGAAAGCAGCGTCCGTACGGTTTCGTCACGAGAACGCCCGGAGCAGCAACTCCGGGCGTTTTCGTTTGGTCACGCCGCACCGTCGAGGACTCTGGCGAAGCAGGCGATCATCACCCGCTCCGCCCCGGCTCGCTTAAGCACGCCGACGCAGGCATCGGTCGTCGCCCCGCTGGTCAGGACATCGTCGACCAGCAGCACCTTGGCGCCCTTCAAGGCTGCCGCGCGCCGGCGATCGACCCGGATTGCGCCGCTGAGCGTCCGGGCGCGGGCCTTGCGGCCAAGCCCGCCCAGGCTCGGCGTGCGCCTGTGCCGCTCCAGCCCGTCGACGAGGACGCGACCGCCGCGCAGGCGGGAAAGTTCCCGGGCCAGCAAGGCTGCCTGGTTGAAGCCGCGGCGCCAGAGCCGCCAGCGATGCAGCGGCACGGGCACGAGTATCCAGCTTTCATCGAGATGCGCGATGCGGGCGGCAATCAGCCGCGCCAGCAGGGCCGCGAGGGCGACTCGGTTGCCGTGCTTGAAAGCGAGCACCAGACGCCGCGAAGGCTCGTTGTAGAGCGTCGCCGCCGCGATCCCGTCATGGCGCGGCGGATGGGCCAGGCAGGGCGCGCAGACTGCGCCCGCGGCCATGCTGTCGGCGAACGGCCGCTGGCAGAGCGCGCATGCCGGCTCGCCGGGAATCTCCAGGCCGCTCCAGCAGGCGGCGCAGAGCCCGGCCTGGGCCGACAGGCCGGCACCGCACAAGGGGCAGCGCGGCGGGAAGATCAGGTCGACGACGGGAGCCAGGACGGCGGAGAGCGGCATAAGTCGATCATATCATTGGGAGTTTCCTGCGTCATCCCGCCGCCGCTGGCGAAGCTGCGGCAAGTTCCCTAAGGAAGCCCCGGTCCGGGCCCTCGCCCGGGACGAAGAGGAACCATGGCCGGCAGCGCTCCACCCCAGATCTTCTCGCGCGCCCGCCGACTGGCGGTGCGACGCCGGATGTTCGGCCTGCAGCGGGCCGAGGGCGCGCCGGACTTCATTCTCGCCGACATGGTCGAGGACGTCCTCGATCGCCTGGCCTTCCTGCGGATCGAGCCGGCCAGGGCCCTGGTGATCGGCGACTGGAGCGGCGGCCTCGCCACGGCGCTGTCGGGGCGGGCCGCGGTCACCAGCGTCGAGCCGGCCGACGGCTTCGACGAGGAGCAGCCCTTCCCCTTCGAACCCTTCGATTTCATCGCCGGCCTCGGCACGCTCGACACGGTCGACGACCTGCCGGGCGCGTTGATCCATCTGCGCAAGGCGCTGGCGCCGGGCGGCCTGATGATCGCCAGCTTCCTCGGTGCCGGCAGCCTGCCGCAGCTGCGCGCCGCCATGCTCGCCGCCGACGGCGACCGCCCTGCCCCGCGGCTGCATCCCCAGGTCGACGTGCGCGCCGGAGGGCAGCTGCTGCAGCGCGCCGGCTTCGCCGACCCGGTGATCGACAGCCGCGACCTGCAGGTGAGCTATCCTTCGCTCGACCGCCTCGTCGCCGACCTGCGCGCCATGGGCCTGTCGAACGTCCTGGCGCGGCCGGGGGCGCCCCTCGGAAAAGCAGCGCTGGCCCGGGCTCGCGAGGCTTTCGCAGCCGCGGGGGCGGACGGGCGGACGGTGGAGAGGTTCGAGATCCTGACTCTGAGCGGGTGGCGCTGAGGCGGGGATGAGGGGAGCAGGATGGAGCGGAGGTTAGCCTGGCGGCTGCTTCCTACCCCAGCGCCGCCTGCGCCGCGGCAAGCCGGGCGATCGGCACGCGGTACGGCGAGGCGCTGACGTAGTCCAGGCCCTGGGCTTCGCAGAAGGCGATGCTCACCGGATCGCCGCCGTGTTCGCCGCAGATGCCGAGCTTGATATCGGGGCGCTTGGCCCTGCCCCGCTCCGCCGCCATGCGGACAAGCTGGCCGACGCCCTCGCCGTCGAGCGTGACGAAGGGATCGCGCGGGAAGATGCCCTGCTCGACATAGGCGTTGAGGAAGCGCCCGGCGTCGTCGCGCGACAGCCCCAGCGTGGTCTGGGTAAGGTCGTTGGTGCCGAACGAGAAGAAGCAGGCTTCCTCGGCGATTTCCTCGGCCATCAGGGCTGCGCGCGGCAGCTCGATCATCGTGCCGACGAGGTAGTCCAGCGTCCGGCCCTGTTCGGCGAAGACCATGGCGGCCACGCGGTCGACCAGGGCGCGCATGATCTCCAGTTCCTTGCGGGTGGCGACCAGCGGGATCATCACTTCGGGCACGGGCGCGTCCCCGCTCGCCTCGGCGACTTCGCAGGCGGCCTCGAAGATGGCGCGGACCTGCATTTCGTAGATCTCGGGGAACGTGATGCCGAGCCGGCAGCCGCGATGGCCGAGCATCGGGTTGAACTCATGCAGCTCGTTGGCGCGGCGCTTGAGCGTGTCGACGCCGATGCCGATCGTGTCGGACAGCTCGGCGAATTCGGCGTCGCCGCTGGGCAGGAATTCGTGCAGCGGCGGGTCGAGCAGGCGGACGGTCACCGGCAGGCCGGCCATGACCTCGAAGATGCCGCGGAAGTCGCCGCGCTGCTCGGGCAGCAGCTTGGCCAGGGCGGCGCGGCGCCCGGCCTCGTCCTCGGCCAGGATCATCTGGCGCACGGCCGAGATGCGGTTGGCGTCGAAGAACATGTGCTCGGTGCGGCACAGCCCGACGCCTTCGGCACCGAACTGGCGGGCCATCCGGCAATCGGCCGGAGTCTCGGCATTGGCGCGGACTTTCATGCGGCGGTGGCGGTCGGCCCAGGCCATCAGCACGGCGAAATCGCCCGCCAGCTCCGGCTCGATGGTCGGCACTTCGCCGGCCATGATGTCGCCGCTGGCGCCGTCGAGCGTGATGATGTCGCCTTCCTTCAGCTCGCGCCGGCCGATCTTCAGCGTGCGGCTTTTCATGTCGATCGACACGGTCGAGGCGCCGGACACGCAGGGCCGGCCCATGCCGCGGGCGACCACTGCCGCGTGGCTGGTCATGCCGCCGCGCGCGGTGAGGATGCCCTTGGCCGCATGCATGCCGTGGATGTCCTCGGGGCTGGTCTCGATGCGGACGAGGATCACCGCCTCGCCGATCTCCGCGCGCTTTTCGGCGGTGTCGGCATCGAGCACGATCGCGCCCGAGGCGGCGCCCGGCGAAGCCGGCAGGCCGCGGCCGAGGATGTCGCGCGGGGCTGCGGGATCGAGCGTCGGGTGGAGCAGCTGGTCGAGCGCCATGGGATCGATGCGGCGGATCGCGGTCGCCTCGTCGATCAAGCCTTCCTCGACCATCTCGACGGCCATGCGCAGCGCCGCCTTGGCGGTGCGCTTGCCCGAACGCGTCTGCAGCATCCACAGCTTGCCGCGCTCGACGGTGAACTCGATGTCCTGCATGTCCTTGTAGTGCAGCTCGAGCAGGTCGAAGACCTTGGCCAGCTCGCCGTAGGCCTCGGGCATCGCCTCTTCCATCGACAGCGGCTTGGCGTTGGCCGCCTCGCGCGCGCGCCGGGTGAGGTACTGCGGCGTGCGGATGCCGGCGACGACGTCCTCGCCCTGGGCATTGACCAGCCATTCGCCGTAGTAGGCGCGCTCGCCGGTGGCCGGATCGCGGGTGAAGGCGACGCCGGTCGCCGAGGTATCGCCCATGTTGCCGAAGACCATGGCCTGGACGTTGACCGCCGTGCCCCAGTCGCCGGGGATGTCGTTCAGCCGGCGATAGACCTTGGCCCGGTCCGAATCCCATGAATCGAACACGGCGCGGATCGCGCCCCAGAGCTGTTCCTCGACGTCCTGCGGGAACGGGCGGCCGAGCTCGCGCTCGACGATGTCCTCGTATTCCTTGACGAGCGCCTGCCAGTCTTCAGCCTGCATCTCCACATCGGTGAACAAGCCTTTGTCTTCCTTGGCGATTTCCAGCGCATCCTCGAACAGGTGGTGTTCGATGCCGAGCACCACGTCGGAATACATCTGGATGAAGCGCCGGTAGGAATCCCAGGCGAAGCGCTCGTCGCCCGAAGTCGCGGCGAGGCCCTGCACCGTCGCGTCGTTGAGACCGAGGTTGAGCACGGTATCCATCATGCCCGGCATCGAGACGCGGGCGCCCGAACGGACCGAGACCAGCAGCGGATCGGCCGCATCGCCGAAACGCTTGCCCACAGTTTCCTCGATATGGCGCAGCGCCTGGGCCACTTCGGCGCGCAGCTCGGGAGAGAAATCGGCTCCGGACGCGAGATAGCGGACGCATTCCTCGGTAGTGATGGTGAAGCCCGGCGGCACCGGCAGGCCGATCGCCGCCATCTCGGCAAGATTCGCGCCCTTGCCGCCGACGATCGTCTTGTCGCGCGACCGCTCGTCGCCGTCGCGGCCGGAAGCACCGCCGAAGGTGTAGACCTGCTTGTTCATCTAAGCGCTCGACTTTCTGACAAGTTGACACTGTGGACAGTGCCCTAGGAGAAAAGATTCCCTAGCCTTCGATCTTTGAGAAATCAGCAACTTTGTGCACCGCAACACGAAAGCGATCGAGCAGGGCCAGGCGGGCCTGGCGCTTGTCCTGGTCGGCATCGTTGACGGTGACGCTGTCGAAGAAGGCGTCGATCGGCGCGCGCAGCGAGGCCAGCGCCGCCATGGCGCCGGCGAAGTCTTCGTTTCCAACTGCCGAGGCGGCCCTGGGGCCGGCCGAATCGAGCGCATCCATCAGCGCCTTTTCTGCCGGCTCGGGCGTGTAGGACAGCGAATTCGCCTGGCGCTCGTCCATCTTGGCGGCGATCACGTCCCTGAGCTCGGGATCGTCGACCAGTGCCAGCGGATCTTCCTCGCCGGTCCGGGAGATCTCGCCCTCGATGCCGCGCCAGTCCTCCTTGCGCAGGATATTGGCAGCGCGCTTGTAGCCGGCGAGCAGGTTGGCGCCGTCTTCGGTACCGACGAAGGCCTGGAGAGCGTGGACCCGCGCCAGCAGCCGGACGAGGTCGTCCTCGTTGCCGAGCGCGAAGACCGCATCGATCAGATCGTGGCGCACCCCGGCCTCGCGCTGCTGGACTTTCAGGCGGTCGGCGAAGAAGGCGAGCAGCTCGCCGTCGGCGACGCTGAAGCGCAGGCCGTTCTCGGTGATCAGGCGGATGATGCCGAGCGCGGCGCGGCGCAGCGCGAAGGGGTCCTTCGATCCGGTCGGCTTTTCGTCGATGGCGAAGAAGCCGCGCAGCGTGTCGAGCTTGTCGGCGAGGCTGACTGCCACGGTGACCGGCGCGGTCGGCACTTCGTCGCCCTGCCCCACCGGCTTGTAGTGATCGCGCACGGCGTCGGCGACCGCGTCGGGCAGGCCTTCGGCGCGGGCATAGTAGCCGCCCATCAAGCCCTGCAGCTCGGGAAATTCACCGACCATCTCGGTGACGAGATCGGCCTTGGCGAGGCGCGCGGCCTGTTCGGCGAGCTGGGCCAGTTCCTCCCCGGAACGGGGAGGGGGACCGCCGGCCGCAGGCCGGGGGTGGAGGGGGCTATCGACTGGACGCTGCGTGGAGGGAGAGCCCCCTCCACCATCCGCTGTCGCGGACAGTCCCCCTCCCCGATCCGGGGAGGATGCTACGATCCCCTGTTCCACCAGCCATCGCGCCAGCTGCGCCACCCGCTCGACCTTGTCGGCCACGGTGCCCAGCTTCTCGTGGAACGTGATCCGCTCGAGCCCCTGGGCATGGTCGGCCAGGGTCTTCCTGCGGTCCTGCTGCCAGAAGAACCGCGCATCCGACAGCCGCGCGGCAAGGACCTTGCGGTTGCCGGCGACGATCCCCTCGCCGCCGTCGGTGGCCTCGATGTTCGCCGTGCAGACGAAGGCGTTGGCCAGGTCGCCGTCCTTCTCGCAGACGAAATACTTCTGGTTGGTCCGGGCCGTCAGCTGGATGACCTCGGGCGGGACCTCGAGGTATTCGGGGTCGAAGCGGCCGAGCAGTGGCACCGGCCATTCGGTGAGCCCGGCGTTCTCGATCACCAGGCCCTCGTCCTCGACCAGCGCCAGCCCGGCGGCCTGCGCTGCGGCGGCGGCCTTGGTGCGGATGATGGCTTCGCGCTCCTCATGGTCGACGATGACCTGGCAGGCGCGGAGCTTGTCCTTGTAGTCGTTCGCCCCGCCGATGGTGATCTCGCCGGGATGGTGGAAGCGGTGGCCCTTGGTGGCGTAGCCGGAGCGGATGCCGCCGACTTCGCATTCGACCAGGTCCTCGCCGAAGATGGCGACGATGCCCGACAGCGGGCGCACCCAGCGCAGGCTCTCGGTGCTGATCGAGGCGGCGCCCCAGCGCTGCGACTTGGGCCAGGGAAAAGCGCGGACGATCGCCGGGATCGCATCGGCCAGCACGCTCTGGGTCGAGCGGCCGGGCTTCTCGGTGACGGCGAACCAGACGCCGTCGCGCTCGGTCAGCTGGTCCTGGGTGAGCCCGGTCTTGCGCAGGAAGCCTTCGAGCGCCTGCGGCGGGGCGCCGGTCTTGGGGCCCTTGAGCTCCTCGCTGACGGCCTCGGTGGCATCGGGCAGGTCGCTGGCAACCAGCGCGAGGCGGCGCGGGGTCGACCAGACGGTGATCCCGGCCACGGCGACGCCGGCCGCGGCCATGTGCTCGCGGAACAGCCTTTCCAGCGCCGCACGCGCGCCGGCCTGCATGCGCGCGGGGATTTCCTCGGAGCGGAGTTCGAGCAGGAAGTCGGTCATGGCATCCTCCCCAGAATGGGGAGGGGGACCGCCGGAACGGCGGTGGAGGGGGCTCTCGCCCGGGCGCTGTCTGCGATAGGACGTGCCGCAAGGCCAGCCCCCTCCACCGCTCTTCGAGCGGTCCCCCTCCCCGTACCGGGGAGGATTTTGCCCACCTACATCATACCCCCCACCCCGGGAACTGTTCGGCCCATCGCGCCTGGTTCTTGTCGATCCACGCCTGGCAGCTGCCCTTGGCGAGGTCGCGCACCCGGCCGATGTAGCTGGCCCGCTCCTGCACCGAGATCACCCCGCGCGCCTGGAGGAGATTGAACAGGTGGCTCGCCTCGATCGCCTGGTCGTAGGCCGCCAGCGGGATCTCCGCCTCGATGCAGCGGCGGCACTCGGCCTCGGCGTGCTGGAAGCCGCGGAACAGCTGGTCGGTGTCGGCCACTTCGAAATTGTACTTCGACTGCTGGCGCTCGTTCTCGAGGAAGACGTCGCCGTAGGTCACGCCGGCATCGTTGAAAGCGAGGTCGTAGACCCAGTCCTTCTGCTGGATGTACATGGCCAGGCGCTCCAGCCCGTAAGTCAGCTCGCCGGCGACGGGCTTGCAGTCGAAGCCGCCGACCTGCTGGAAATAGGTGAACTGGGTCACTTCCATGCCGTCGCACCACACTTCCCAGCCCAGTCCCCAGGCGCCCAGCGTCGGGCTTTCCCAGTCGTCCTCGACGAAGCGGATGTCGTGGGCCAGCGGGTCGACGCCGATCGCGGCGAGGCTGTCGAGATAGAGTTCCTGCAGGTTATCGGGGTTCGGCTTCAGGATCACCTGGTACTGGTAATAGTGCTGCAGCCGGTTCGGGTTCTCGCCGTAGCGCCCGTCGGTCGGCCGGCGCGAGGGCTGGACATAGGCCGCGCTCCACGGCTCGGGGCCGAGCGCGCGCAGGGTCGTCGCCGGGTGGAAGGTCCCGGCGCCCATGCGCATGTCGTAGGGCTGCAGGATCAGGCAGCCCTGCGCGCTCCAGAAGCTGTGGAGGCGCAGGATCATCTCCTGGAAGCTGAGCGGTGCGGCGTTCGCGGACTTGGCTGGGGCGGACATGGCTCGCGCATTTGGCGGATGGCCGGTTTGGGGTCAACCTCAAGACGTTCATCGACTGAGAAGATTGCAGCCCTATATATGCGGCCATGGACCGCCTGCTTCGCCTGCTGACCCGCCTTGCCGCCGCCCTGCTGGCGCTGATGCCGATCGCCACCCCTGCCGAGAAGCCGCCGTCAGCGGCGGTGCGGCCGGCCCTGTGGAAAGTGGCCGACCAGGACACGACGATCTACCTGTTCGGCACGGTGCACGTGCTGCCCACCGGCGTCGCCTGGTACGGCGGCAAGGTCGCCGAAGCCTTCGACCGTTCGGGCGAGCTGGTCACCGAGATCCTCGATACCGACGGATCGGCCAATCGCGGCGCGATGATCCGGCGCGCGGCCTTGCCGCAGGGCCAGACGCTGCGGGCGATGCTGCCGGAAGAGGAGCGTGCGCGCTACGAGGCGGCTCTCGCCGGCCTCGGCCTGCCGCCGCAGTCGTTCGACGCCTACGAGCCCTGGCTTGCCGCCATGATCCTGTCGGTGACGCCGCTGACCCGGGCGGGCTTTGCGCCGGACAACGGCGTCGACGTCGCGCTTGGCGCGAAGGCCAAGGCGCGCGGGATCAGGCACGAGGGGCTCGAGACTTACGAATACCAGCTCGGCCTGTTCGATTCGCTGCCGCTGGAGACGCAGAAGCACTACCTCGCCCAGGTGGTGAAGGGACTGCCGACGGTGGGCGAGGAGATCAAGGCGATGATCGGGGCCTGGGAGCGCGGCGATGCCGACACGCTGGCCCGGCTGATGAATGCCGACGAGGACTATCCCGGCATGTTCGAAGCGCTGCTCACCAACCGCAACAAGGCCTGGGCCGCCTGGATCCAGGATCGCATGAAGCAGCCGGGGACGGTCTTCGTCGCGGTGGGCGCGGGTCACCTGGCCGGGCCCGGCAGCGTGCAGGAGCAGCTCGCCGCAAGGGGCCTTGCCAGCCAGCGGGTGCAGTAGAAGGCGATGCGCGGGGGCTGGCTGCTCGCGGTCCTTGCGCTGGCCGCGGCTGCCTGCGCGCCCGAGCCGCAGCCGGCGCATCCGGCGCTGTGGAAGGTCTCGGGGCCGCGAGGCGAGCAGGCTTGGCTGTTCGGCACCATCCATGCCCTGCCGCGCCCGGTGCAGTGGCGCTCGGCCGCGGTCGACGACGGCCTGGCGCGAGCCGACCGGATCGTCGTCGAAGTCGACGACCTGGCCGACGCGCAACGAATGGCGGCGATCTTCGCGCGCCTGTCGCGCTCGCCCGGCCTGCCGCCGCTGCGCCAGCGGCTGCGCCCGGCGCTGCACGGCCAGCTCGACCACCTGCTGGCGAAGGCAGGCATGCGCGAGAGCGCCTTCTCCGACGTCGAGACCTGGGCCGCGGCCCTGATGCTGGCGCGGGCCGGCCAGAAGCCCGACGAAGCCGCCAACGGCATCGACCGCGCAGTGATCGCCGCCGCGAAAGGCAAGCCGCTTGTCGAGCTGGAAGGCGCGGAGGCGCAACTGGGCATCTTCGATACGCTTCCCGAGACCGAGCAGCGCGACCTGCTCGCCGAAGTGGTGGCCGACGGCGGCGCGGTCGCGGGCGAAGGTGCCCGCCTCGCCGAGACCTGGCGCAAGGGCGACATGCCCGCGATCGAGGCCGAGACTCGCCGCGGCCTGCTGGCCGACCCGGAGCTGCGCGAGGCGCTGTTCGTCGGCCGCAATCGCGCCTGGGCGCTGCGGATCGGGACCATGCTGCAGGGCGGCGCCCGCCCCTTCGTCGCCGTCGGCGCGGCGCACATGGCCGGGCCGCAGGGCCTGCCGGCGATGCTGCGCGCGCAGGGATGGACGGTGGAGCGGGTCCAGTGACGCCCGCTCGCTCGACCTGATCGTCGTCCCGGGCGCGACCCGGGACCGCTGCGATCTTGACTGAACGCTCCTTCGACGAGGCCAGCGGTCCCGGGACGAGCCCGGGACGACGGATTCTCGCACGAGCCGCTTGCACAGCGAGCCGGGGATGAGGACTATCCTTGCCTTTCCGCCCGCGAACCGCTAACGGCCCGCGCTTCCCGTCATGGTCATCCCTGGAGGCGTGACGGCGAAGATGTGCAATCCAAGTGTTTTCGAAAGGTAGTGAAGATGAGCGATACGCTTTCCCTGCCGGCCGAGGCGCGCGAACGGGCAGGCAAGGGAGCCTCCCGTGCCCTGCGTCGTTCCGGCCGCGTCCCCGCCGTCGTCTATGGCGGCAATGAAGAGCCGCTGGCAATCCACGTGGAAGAGAAGGAACTGGTCCGCCAGCTCGGCACCGGCCACTTCTTCAATTCCATCGTCGAGGTTGAAGTCGGCGGCGCGAAAGTGCGGACGCTGCCCAAGGACGTCGCCTTCCACCCGGTCTCCGACCGCCCGCTGCACGCGGACTTCCTGCGCCTGTCGAAGGACGCCAAGGTCCACGTCAACGTGCCGGTGGTCTTCGTCAACGAAGCGGCCTCGCCGGGCCTCAAGCGCGGCGGCGTGCTGAACGTCGTGCGCCACGACCTCGACCTGCTCTGCGACGCGGACAAGATCCCCGACGAGATCGCGATCGACGTGACCGGCCTCGACGTCGGCGATTCGATCCACATCAGCCATGTGAAGCTGCCGGCCGGCACGGCCAGCGGTATCACCGACCGCGACTTCACGATCGCCACGATCGTCGCTCCCTCCGCGCTGAAGAGCGAGGAAGGCGACAACGAGTCCAAGCCGCAAGGCGAAGCCTGAGCTGGAACGAGCGTCGCCCCCGGCCCGCCCCGGGGGGACGCCACCGCGGAGGGGGGGCCCG
>CAUJJI010000063.1 GCA_963205265.1 Pseudomonadota bacterium | reverse complement strand
CGTTCCGGGGAGGATCTGGAGATGGAGCGCGCGCTCGAAGGCTTACCCCGCCGGCTGCACCTGCGCCCCTCTCGGCCTCAATCTCCGGCCGAGGCTGGAAAGCCACCGCGTGATCACGGCATTGCGCGCCATCCAGGCGTGGTACTCGCGGTACTTGGCATCTTCGGCGAGGAGGTGCTTCTCCTCGGTCTTGGCGCGCCAGAAGTAGACGGCGCTGACCATCGCCAGGATCGTCGTGTTGCGGACCACGTCGACCATCGAGCCGCTGGTGGCGAGGAAGGGCAAGGTCGCGGTCCACCAGAACAGGTTCTTCGACAGGTAGGCGGGATGGCGGGTGAAGCGGTAGGGTCCGTTGGTCACCACGCCGCGATAGGTCAGGTTGGAGAAGCGCAGGCCGAAGGCGACGGTCGCCCAGGCGTAGATTCCCGTGAGGAACACCAGCAGCGCGCCCCAGGCCCAGAGCAGCGCCTCGCGGCCCTGCATCCAGTAAGCCCAGTCGGCGGCGTTCTGGTGATAGGACAGCGGCCCGCCGTCGCCCATCAGGATGAACGGCGGATAGCAGATCAGCGCCGCCAGCCAGCCGCCGAGATGCGGGTTGGCGCTGCGGATCTGCGCGTCGAGCGGCTTCATCGTCACCAGGTAGCCGACCATGGCGATCTGCACGTCGACCAGGAACAGCGTCTCGATCAGCCAGCCGGCGATCTGCACCGGGTCGCGGCCGAGAGTGGCGATGTCGAGCGAGACGATGCCGTTGAACCCGGGCGGCAGGATCGAGATCATGAAGGCGCAGAAGAAGCCCTTGACCGCCCAGGAACGGAAGTGGGCCTTCACCTCCTCGGCGTCCCAGGCCTCGCGCCCGATCAGCATGGCGCCGAAGTGCCAGGCGCCGTCGCGCGGATTGACCAGGAAGCGGTCGAGCCAGATCACGTAGGGGATCGACAGGACGAACAGCGGCACTGCCGCCGTGGCCAGCACGTCCATGGCGAAGAGGTATTGCCCGCGCCAGTACCAGCGGGCGATGCAATAGAGGAAGCCGATGACCGCCCAGGTCGCCCAAAGGCCGGCCAGCTTGGTGATCGACACGTCGAGCGCAGCCTGCAGCGGCCGGGGACTGTGCCAGTCGATGCCGGTCGATGGCCGGAGATGGACCTTGTCGACCAGGATCGACCACAGCACCATCGGCGTCCCGGAAAACAGCAGCGCCGCCAGCGCCGCATAGGGCCCGGACAGGACTTCGCGGGGGCCTTCGAGCGCGAATGCCTCGGCGATCGCCGGCCAGTTCCGGCAGACGGCGATCCAGGCGAACAGGCCGCACAGCCCGGCCAGGCCGACCCCGGACGAAACATCGCTGACGGGCCGAGGATCGGCGCCTTGCTGGTCGCTGCGCATGCGGCGGGATTAGCGGGAAAAGGTTAAGACTGACGAAATCGTCTTAACCTTGGTTGGAAATCCTCCCCGGTAACGGGGGAGGATCCATGCCCTTACCGAAACGCCGTGATCGTGCCGCCGTCGTCGAGGATATAGAGCGTCCCGTTCGCTACCACCGGCGCCAGCGAGACGCTGTTGTCGAGTTCGGTGAAAGTGGTCGGCTTGCCGTCGGTGACGTCGACCGAGGCGACGAGCCCGCGGGTGTTCGCCACCCACAGCCGGTTGCCGGCCAGCACCGGCCCGACCCAGTAGATCGTATCCTTGCGCTTTTCGGCGTTGCGATAGCGCTGCAGCTGGGTCTTCCAGCGCACCCGGCCGCTGCTGCGGGCGATGCACAGCAGCTCGGCGTCGTCGGTCAGCGTGAAGATCCATTCGCCGGCGACGGCGGGAGTCGAGATGCCGGCCAGGTTGAGTTCCCAGATGCGCTGGCCGGTCACCAGTTCGTAGGCCGCCATGCGGCCGCCCTGGCCGAGCGCATAGACCCGGCCGCTGTCGATGATCGGATCGGCGTCGACGTCGGTGAGGCTGCCGACCTCGGTCGAGATCGAGGTGCGCGCCAGCGCGTCCGACCACAGCGAGCGGCCGTTCTCGTAGCGGTAGGCGACCAGCTCGCCCGAGCTGTAGCCGGCGATCACCGTGCCCTGCCCGGCAGCCGGAGCGGCGACTCCGAAGACGCCGGCCTGGCCGACCGAGCCCGACTCGTTCCACAGCGAGCTGCCGTCCGCGGCGTCGAGCGCGATGATCTGGTTGTCCTGCGTCATCACGTAGACGGCGTTGAAGGCGATCGTCGGCGAGCCGCGCAGCGGGCCCGCCGGCTGGACTTTCCAGAACTGCTCGCCGGTATCGGCATTGAGCGCGGCGACGAAGCCGGTGCCGGTGGTCAGGTAGACGCGGCCGCTGTCGTAGCTGACGCCGCCGCCGAATGCCGAAGCCGAACCGTCGCCCGAGATGCGGAAGCTCTTCGTCCAGCGCTTGGCCCCCGTCGCCGCATCGAAGGAACTGACGGTGCCTTCGGTGTCCATGACGAAGAGCTTGCCTGCGCCGATCACCGGCGAGGCGGCGAGGCGCTGCTTGTTGGTCGAGCCGGCGACCGACACGGTCCAGATGCGCCGCGGCGAGGCGGCCAGAACGTGATGGCCGTTGCTTTTGCTAGCGGTGCCGCCGGCCTGCGGCCATTCGGGATTGTTTTCCTCGGGCGGCAGGATCACCGCGACCGAGGCCAGCGCCGGGTCGACTTTCGCCCCGGATTCGATCCGCGACAGGATGGGAACGCGCTCGCCCAGCGTCGGGGTCTTCCGCGGCCCCTTGCCTCCGCCGAGCACGCCGCAGCCCGAGAGGCCCAGCACCAGGGCTGCGGCCAGCGGCAAGGCGATACTTGCGGAGAGTGTCTTGGGCTTCATGCGTGCATCCCTCACCATCTGATTCTTATTGTCCGGCGGGCGGCAGTGCCGCCTCGACCTGCGGCAATGCGCCGATCGCCGTTTTCGTATCGTCGACGGCATCGACGCCCAGCAGTCCGGCAAGCTGGCGCGCGCGGCGGCGCAGCGTGTCGGGCGATTTCGTATCGCGGGCGATCTGGGCGAACAGCGGGCCGGCCAGCTTCTCGTTGCCCTGCTTGAGATAGGCCATGCCGACCAGCTCGCCGGCGCTGCCGAACCAGGGGTTGCCCGGCGTCACCAGCGGCTTGAGGCGGTCGATCACCTGCTGCGGCGGCATCGCATCGAAATTGGCCGCGACCTCGCGCACCAGGGCAAGGTCGCGATAGGGCTGCGGCGCATCGCCGTCGGCCGCGACTTCGGCAAAGAGCTTGAGCGCTTCCGGCTTGCGGTTCTGCTGCAAGGCGATGGCGGCACGGGTCAGCTTGGCGGCGGCGGCATTGCCGCCCGACCCCTCGGCCAGCGGCGCGAGATCCTTGTCGGCGCCGGCCAGGTTGCTGCCCTCGATCTTGTCGAGCGCCACTACCAGCTTCTCGCCGTGTTCCTCGGCCGCCTGCTTGCGGCTGGAGTCCCACCAGAGATAGCCGCCCAGCCCGGCGAGCCCGACCACGACCAGCGCGATGACCGGCTTGCCGTAGCGCTTGAAGAAGCCGAGCATCTCGTCCTCGCGCAGGGCGTCGTCGACTTCGCGCAGGAACACGTCCTGCTGCGCGGCCTCGCGCGTGGCGGCCTTGTCGTTCTTCGGCGGGGGACTTTCCGGACGCAGGGCCAATGCGGGCGCCTTTTGCAGATTGCGAGATGATTGCGGCGCTGTTTAGCGGATGGAGGCCGCATTTCAACCCGCGCGGGTGAAGCGAGACTGAATGAAAGGCCGAATTCAGGGGAAATCCGGCCGTCCCATCGCCTCGGCATAGACCGCGCGATAGGCGGCGACCATCCTGGCCTCGTCGTATTCGGCAAGGGCCCGCTCGCGATTGGCTTGCCCGATCGCCTGGCGCAGCCCCGGATCGTCGGCCAGCCGCTCGAGCGCGGCAGCCAGCGCGGCCTCGTTGCCGCGCGGGGAAATGAAGGGCCGGTTGGGCTCCGCGACCATCCCGGCGATGTCGCCGACGTCGGGCGAAGCGACGGCGAGGCCTGCCGCCATCGCTTCGACCACCGAGATCGGGAACTGCTCGCTGTCCGAGGACAGGGCGAAGAGATCGAACAGGCCGACCGCTTTCGCCGGCTCGGCGACGAAGCCCGGCAAGTGGACGCGATGCGAGACGGCGAGGCGCATCGCCTCGGCGCGGATCGCCTCGCGCTCCGGGCCCTCGCCGGCGATGACCAGCTGCCATTCGTCGGGCAGGCCGGCAAAGGCACGCACCAGCCGCGGCAGGTTCTTGACCGCGCGCAGGCCGGCCAGGGTGCCGAGCCACTTCTCGCCGGGGTGCTTGACGATCCGCGGCAGCGCATCGGGCTTCGGCTTGCGGCGATATGCGGCGAGCGCGATGCCGTTGGTGATCCGCCGGACCCGCGCGCGCGGCTGCTGCCAGGCGTCGAGCGCGATCGCCTCGAGCCGCTGCGAGGGAACCACCAGCGCGGCGGTGCGGCCCAGCGCGATGCGCCGGTACCAGTTGCGCGAGCTCTTGAGCCCGCCCGCCTCATCCTGGTTGAAGCCGTCCTCGTGGTGAACCAGCGGCGGCAGGCGGTAGAACTGGGCGAACACGGTATGCGCCATGACCCCGTCCATCGCGCCCCAGTTGTAACTGAGGATCAGGTCGAAGCCGCGCATCGCCTGGGCGAGCAGGCGCAACCGGCCAGGGGTGGGCGACCCGGCCAGCGCGGGAAAATCGTCGGGCGTCCGCACCGCGATGCCCTTGTCGACGGCCGACAGGGCACCGAAGGCGCCGGGCTCGGCCGAGACGATGGTGTGCTCGATCGGCTCCTTGCCGCCAGCGTTGCCGCCCGCGTTGCCGCCCGGGCCGAAGGCATTCATCAGCTGCGCGGCGCGCAGTTCCTTTCCGCCAGCGTTGAAGCTGGAATGGAGATGCAGGATCCGCAAGTCAGCCGATCCTGGCCAGCAGGCGCGCGATCGCCGCGACGGCTTCGGGCTCGTCGAGCGTCGGGGCATGGCCGACGCGGGGCACGGTGACCGCCTCGGCCGCCGGCAGCCGCGCCTGCATCGCCGCGAGCGTCGCCGGGCTGAGGATGTCCGACAGCTCGCCGCGGATAAGCAGCACCGGCTTGCCGGCGAGCCCGTCGATACCGGGCCAGAGATCCGCCTGCGAATCCTCCACCGCCGCCAGCGGCTCGGCGATCTTCATGTCGTAGTCGAAGACGATGCGGTCGTTGCTCGACAGCAGCATCAGCCGCTTGGCCATGGCCAGCCAGTCGTCGATCGCATAGTCGGGATAGGCGATCGCCTGGCTTTCCTCGAGCCCGCGCGCGGCGTGCATCCAGGTCGGGAAGCTGCGGCCCAGGCCGACGTAGCCCTTGATGCGGGCCAGCCCGGCGGGATCGAGCACGGGCCCGATGTCGTTGAGCACGGCGCCGGCGATCCGCTCGGGCATGGTCATCGCCATGACCATGGTCATCAACCCCCCCAGCGAGGTGCCGATCGCCACGAAGCGGTCGATCCCGGCCTGCTCGAACAGGGCGGCCACGTCGTCGACATATTGCAGCGGGTTGTAGGTCGCCGGGTCCTTGGCATAGTCGCTGTCGCCGCGCCCGCGCATCTCGGGGCACAGCACCCGCCACTCGCCCGCCAGCCGCCCGGCCAGCGCGGCGAAGTCGCGGGCGTTGCGCGTAAGGCCCGGCAGGCAGACCACCGGCGGCCGCTCGGCCCGCCCGGGATAGTCGCGATAGTGCAGCTTCAGCCCGTCCCGGCTCGTCCAATAGCAGTCCGCATATTCGCTCATCGGAAACCCTGGCCCCAGTTCGCCCATTGCGCGGCGTCCATCCAGTACCCACTATCGCCGGATGCGCAGCGAACCGCAAGCAACAGCCTATCGTCCCGATCCGCGTATTGCGCAGCTTGCCGGCTGGCTCGGCGATCCGGTGCCGCCGGCGGAGTTCCCCAGGCACGTCCTGCGCTTCCGCAACGACCGCTGGGCCCGGGCGGTGGGGCTCGACGGCCTGGACGACGCGCAATGGCTGGCCCATTTCGGGCGGTTCGAGCCGCTGGCCGACAATCTCCCGCAGCCGCTGGCGCTGCGCTATCACGGCCACCAGTTCCGCCACTACAATCCGGATATCGGCGACGGCCGCGGCTTTCTTTTCGCCCAGCTGCGCGACTCGCGCGGGCGGCTGCTCGACCTCGGCACCAAGGGATCGGGCCGCACGCCCTACAGCCGCGACGGCGACGGGCGGCTGACGCTGAAGGGCGCGGTGCGCGAGATTCTCGCCACCGAGATGCTCGAGGCGCTGGGAGCCGATACCAGCAAGACCTTCTCGGTGGTCGAGACCGGCGAATCGCTGTGGCGCGGCGACGAACCGTCGCCCACCCGCTCGGCCGTGCTGACGCGGCTGAGCCACGGCCATATCCGCATCGGCACTTTCCAGCGGCTGCGCATGCTGGAGCAGCGCGAGGACATGGCGCAGCTGGTCGACTATTGCCTGGCCACTTTCCCGGGCCCGCCGCCGCCGGCGGACGCGCCCGGCCGCGACGAGCCGGCGGTGATCCTGCTGCATCAAGTGGTCGGGCGCCTGGCCGACCTCGCCGCCTCCTACGTCGTCGCCGGCTTCGTCCACGGCGTGCTCAATTCCGACAACAGGAACGTCTCCGGCGAGAGCTTCGACTACGGCCCCTGGCGCTGGCTGCCGCGCTGGGACGCGAAATTCACCGCCGCCTATTTCGACCATGCCGGGCTCTACTGCTTCGGCCGCCAGCCCGAGGCGATCCTGTGGAACTGCGGCCAGCTCGGCATCGCGCTGCGGCTGCTGGCCGAGACCGAGCCGCTGGTCGCCGCGCTCGACCGCTTCGGGCCGCTCTACCAGCAGGCGATCGCGCGGCGCTTCTGCTGGCGGCTGGGGGTGGAGTCGCAGGGCGTGGACGCCGACATGGCGCTGATCACCGCCGCCGAGAGCCACATGCAGGAAGCCGGGATCGCTCCCGACGCATTCTTCTTCGCCCATCGCCAGGCCCGGCGCCTGCCCGGGGACGACTTCGGCAAGCTGCTGCGCGGCTACCGCCCGGCCGAGGCAGGCGATCATCCCTTGTGGCACGAGGACGCGCCGCCGACGCTGGTCATCGATGAGGTCGAGCGCATCTGGTCGGCGATCGACGCGAGCGACGACTGGCAGCCTCTTAACGACAAGATCGCCGCAATTCGGCGGCTTGGCGACGCTCTGGGCGAGCCGCCGCCAACCGGAAATTAACCTGATCGCGCTAACGCAAGGCTCTTTCCACCGCGCCAATCCGGCGATACGGGGAAAACGGCTGAATCCCGCGGCCGGGAACCGAGACCGACGCATCTGACGTGAGCGATTCCGAGATCATTTCCTACGAACCGGCGACCGGCGCGGAATTGTGGCGGGGGCGGATCGGCGACGTCGACGAGGCGGTGAGCCGCGCCCGGCGGGCCTGGCCCGCCTGGGCCGCCCAGCCGCTGACGACGCGCATGGAACTGGTCCGCCGCTTCGCCAACGAGCTGCGCAAGGAGCACGAGAAGCTCGCCACGACGATCGCGCGCGAGACCGGCAAGCCGCTGTGGGAAGCGAGCGCCGAGGTCGAGACGGTGATCAACCTCGTCGAGATCTCGATCCGCGCCTATGCCGAGCGCACCGCCCAGCGCAAGTTCGACAACGCCCTGCAGGGCATGATGGCGCTGCGCCACAAGCCGCACGGGGTCATGGCCGTGATCGGCCCGTTCTGCGCTCCGGCGGAATTGCCCGCCTATCATATCATCCCCGCGCTGATCGCCGGGAACACCGTGGTCTTCAAGGCGAGCGAGAAGGCGCCGGCCAGCGGCGAGATGCTGATCCGCTGCTTCACCCAGGCCGGCATTGCCGCCAATGTCGTGCAGTTCCTCGCCGGCGGCCCGGCCGAGGGCCAGGACCTTGCCGTGCACGACGGCATCGACGGCGTGCTGTTCACCGGCTCGGCGCACACCGGCATCACCATCAACCGCAAGCTTGCCGCCCGCCCCGACAAGATCGTCGCGCTGGAGATGGGGGGCAGCAATCCGATGGTCGTCTGGGACACGCCGAAAGTGACTGACGCCGCGGCACTGATCGTCCAGTCGGCCTTCGCCGGTACCGGCCAGCGCTGCACCGCCGCCCGCAGGCTGATCGTCAAGTCTTCGATCTACGACACGATCGTCGGCGAAGTGAAGGCGCTGGCCGACCGCATCATCTTCGGCCAGCCGTTCGACGAGCCCGCGCCGTTCATGGGCCCGGTCATCGACAATCCCACCGCCGACGGCCTGACCGAAAGCTTCCTCTACCTGCTCAGCAACGGCGGCAAGGCGATCAAGCACCTCGTCCGCCCCGACGATACATTGCCGTTCCTGACCCCGGCGATCATCGACACCACCGGCGTCAAGGACCGCCCCGACGTCGAGCTGTTCGGCCCGATCCTGCAAGTGATCCGCGCCGAAGACTTCGACCATGCCATTGCCGAGGCCAACAGCACTCGCTTCGGCCTGGCCGCCTCGCTCGTCGGCGGCAGCCCGCAGGACTACAACCGCTTCTGGGCCCATGTCCGCGCCGGGGTGGTCAACTGGAACCGCGCGACGATCGGCACTTCCGCCGCCGCCCCGATCGGCGGCATCGGCCTGTCGGGCAACCACCGGCCGAGCGGCTATTATGCGGCGGACTACTGCGCCTATCCGGTCTCCTCGGCAGAGCTCGAGCAGCCCCGCGCGGTGATCGGGCTGGGGTTGCGGGAGAAATAACTTCCCGTCGGGCCCGGCCCGATGCGATGCGGCGAAAGCCTATCCGCCGCTGGCGACCAGATCGACTTCGCTCAGCCCGTCCTCGCGCTGGCGCGCATAGACCAGGTAGGAAGCGGCCCCCTTGCTGCCGCCCAGGACGTGGACGTCCTTCTCGATCATGTGCCTGGCCTGGTAGCCGGCGGCACGCAGGCGCGTGTAGTAGAAGTCTACGACGTCGCTCACTGCCACCGGCGTGACGAAGCCGACCACGCGCAGCTTGCAGCCGTCGCGGTCGGTCCCCGCCGCCTCGCTGACCGCGCCTTGCGGATAGACGCCCAGGGCCTCGGGCAGGGCATTGGCCCACCGCGAGGAATATTCGACCTTGCCGGCGCAGTCCGCCTTGCCTGCCTTGGCGGCGGCGGCGACTTGCGCGGCGGTGACGGCGCTGTCGACCAGATGGTCCGCGTCGCCCGTCTCGGGCGCGGGCGCCGATTCGATCGTGCCCCCTGCGAGCTTCAGTGCCTCGGCTTTCGCAGCCGCGATCGCCTCGGGCGTGCGCTGCTCCGGCGGCAGCTCGATCGCCGCAGCCCCTGCGCCGCCTTTCTGGCCGGCGAGTTCGGGATCGACCATGATCTCGTCGCCCAGCGCGCCGCTCGCCACCGGATCGTCATCGCGCTTCGCTTCGCCGCGCTTGTCGTCCTTGCTGCAGGCGGCAGTCGCCAGCAGTCCGGCCACCACCAGCCAGGTTGATATCCTCATCGCCAGGCCCCTCGTCACGAGCAGAACTCAATGGCGAGGGGTCTAGCGCAAGACCCTTTAAATCACCGTGAAGAGGGCGCTCCCGGCGCGAGCCGGGAACGCCCCCTGGCGCAGCACGCGACCCGCGATGCCGCGCCGCCCGCGCGTCGCCGCTCCGTGCGGGCTCGGCCGGTCAGCGGCAGCGGGCGTTGTTGCGGTCGATCGAACGGCCCAGCAATGCGCCGCCGGCCGCACCCAGGATGGTGCCGGTCGAGCGGTGATAGCCGCCGTCGATCTCGCGGCCGAGCAGCGCACCCAGGGCGCCGCCGACGATCAGGCCGGTGGTGCCGTTGCCGCGCCGGCAGTAATAGCGGCCGTCATTGCCGCGCCACACCCGGGTGTTGCGATAGACCGGTTCGCCGTAGTAGCGGCTGCCGCGATAGTGGCCGTGGCGGTTGCCGCGATCATGGCGCGAGTGCTGCCAGCTGTCGGCGGCATCCTGGGCCAAGACCGGCCGATCGCCGACGAAGGCGGGCACGGCCGCGGCAGGAACGGCACCGGCCAGGAAACTGGCGGCAGCGGCTGCCGCAAGCGCTGCGGGCTTGAAGAGCTTGGTCATGACGTTATCTCCTGCGTTCACCGATGTGTTCAGGGCTAACGTTTTGAAACTGAACCGATCACAACCTGTCCGTCAGGAATGGCGAGTGGAGACGACATTGCGACGACTGGACGGAAATTCGCGAGGGATCGCAGCCGGGCACCCAGGCCGATGACCACGCCGGAGCCCGAACGCACCGGCGGCATGCCCTTTGCCGTCGGCGCCTACCTGATCTGGGGACTGCTGCCGCTGTACCTGCTCTACCTGAAGCGGGTGCCGGCGCTCGAGTTCGTCGGCTGGCGCATGGCTTCGACCGTGTTCGTCTGCCTCGCCGTGGTGCTGGCGACTCGCCAGGGCAAAGAGCTGCTGCGCACGCTCGGCAATCCGCGCCTGCTCGGCCTGCTGACGCTGAGCGCGGTGCTGATCGGCGGGAACTGGCTGATCTATGCGATCGCCATCCAGGAGGGCCACGTCTATGCCGCCAGCCTGGGCTATTACATCAGCCCGCTGTTCAACGTGCTCGCCGGCACGCTGCTCCTCGGCGAGCGGCTGGCCTGGCGGCAGTGGACCGCGGTCGCGATCGCGGCGGGAGGCGTGTCGCTGCTGGCCTGGGGAGCGCTCGAGATGCTGGGCGTGGCGCTGGCGCTGGCCGTCTCGTTCGGCAGCTACGGCCTGGTCCGCCGCTTCGCCCCGGTCAACGCGCTGCTTGGCCTGACCACCGAATCGCTGGTGATGACGCTTCCCGCGCTCGGCATCCTCGGCTGGTACGCGGCGAGCCCGGCCGGCATCAGCCTCGGCGGCGACACGACGGTCGACATGCTGCTGATCGTTTCCGGCGTGGTGACCGCGGCGCCGCTGATCCTCTATGCCACCGCCGCGCGGCGCATGGACTTCTCGGCGCTCGGCTTCGTCCAGTACCTCGCGCCGACGATCGTCTTCCTGCTCGGCATCTTCGTGTTCCACGAGCCGCTGCGTCAAATCCAGCTCGCCTGCTTCGCGGCGATCTGGACCGCGGTGGCGTTGTTCAGCTGGGAGCTGTGGCGGCAAAGGGGCGGGTGATGCTCGGACGAATCAGCCGCGCAGCTTCCACTGCAACCGCTCGCCGGCGTGGAACGGCACGATCGGCGTGCCGTTGGCATCGACCACTGCGGGCACCTCGACTTCGCTGCGCTCCAGCGTCACCGTCCCCGGGTTGAGCGGCAGGCCGTAGAAGCGCGGCCCGTGCTCCGAGGCGAAGGCCTCGAACCGGTCGAGCGCGCCTTCCTCGTCGAATACCTGCACATAGCTTTCCAGCGCAAAGGGCGCGTTGAAGATGCCGGCGCAGCCGCAGGCCGATTCCTTGGCGCTCACCGCATGCGGCGCGCTGTCGGTGCCGAGGAAGTACTTGGGCGATCCCGAGACCGCCGCCTTGCGCAGCGCCAGCCGGTGCTTCTCGCGCTTGGCGACCGGCAGGCAGTAGGCATGCGGCCGGATCCCGCCGACCAGCATGGCGTTGCGGTTGATGTGGAGATGCTGCGGCGTGATCGTCGCCGCCACCTGCGGCCCTGCGCCGTCGACGAAGGCGGCGGCCTCGGCGGTGGTGATATGTTCGAAGACGACTTTCAGGCCCGGCAGGTCGCGGACCAGCGGCGCCAGGACGCGGTCGATGAACACAGCCTCGCGGTCGAAGATGTCGACGTCGTGGTCGGTCACCTCGCCGTGGACCAGCAGCGGCATGCCGATGTCCTGCATCGCTTCCAGGACGCCGCGGATCTTGGCCACGTCGGTAACGCCGCGGGCCGAGCCGGTGGTGGCATGGGCGGGATAGAGCTTGGCGGCGACGAAGGCGCCTTCGCCGTGACCGCGCACGATCTCGCCCGGCTCGGTGCCGTCGGTGAGATAGGCCGTCATCAGCGGGGTGAAGTCCAGCCCCGCGGGCACTGCCGCGACGATCCGATCGCGGTAGGCGCTCACCGCGGCGATGCCGGTCACCGGCGGGGAGAGATTGGGCATGACGATGGCGCGGGCGAATTGCCGGGCCGTATGGGGCACCACCCCGCGCAGCACCTCGCCGTCGCGCAGGTGGACATGCCAGTCGTCCGGCCGGCGGATAGTCAGGGTCTGTGGCGCGGATGGCATGGCGGTCCTTCAGGCATTGGGCGGCTTCCCTGCCGGTAGCCAGTGGGCGCCGCGCCGCCAAGTCCCGATTGGGTTTGGGAGGAACCGGAGTGCGGCCAAAAGGGTCCTCCCCATAGGGGGAGGTGGCATTCGCGTAGCGAATGACGGAGGGGTGTCAGCGTTCGATCGAAGGGGGACACCCCTCCACCACCGGCTGCGCCGGCGGTCCCCCTCCCCCTACGGGGGAGGATCTTAGGCACAGCTCAACCCCCGCTGGC
>CAUJJI010000062.1 GCA_963205265.1 Pseudomonadota bacterium | reverse complement strand
ACGGGACGGCCGGCGCTTGTGGTTTGCCTGGCGCGACAGGCTTGGCTGGTTGCGAGCCCTGCGGTGCGAGGCGTCGGCGGGTCGGGTTGCTCCCATGCCCTGCCTTACGTGGGGTAATTCCCCGCATCCGGATAAGTGGTCACCCTGACAGGCGCCGGCCCTTGGGGTAGCGGCGAGCGAACCGGTTCCGCTCCCTGCATCCCGCGAGGGTGTGGGGCAAATAACCAATGTGGTTCATATTGTCAAGCGAAATCGTTGGCCAGCCCCATTCGTCGTCCCGGGCTTGTCCCCGGGCCCCGAGCCGCATACACGGAACGGCCGCCCAAAATCACAGCGGGCCCCGGGAGAGCCCGGGACGACGGGTGCGTGCCCAAGGCGCCAATGCCCCGAACGGAAATGGGCGGCAGTGACGCCGCCCATTTCCGCTCGATAGTAATGCCGTTATTCGAGAGCCTTGTCCGCCTTGTCGGCGCGGTCCTCCATGGCATCGGCCTTGGCGTCGCCCGAAGCCCGGACGGCCGCCGCTGCATCTTCCTGGGCGTTTTCGGCCGCGGAATCGACGCCGTCGACCTGGGGGTCCTTGGCATCTGCGGCAGCTTCCATGGCGTCGGCCTTCTGGTCGGCAGATTCGCGAACCACCTCGGCCTTGTCTTCTGCAGCGTTCTCCTGCTTGCTGTCGCAACCGGCCAAGCTGATGCTGAAGACGGCGGCTGAGGCAAGTAAGGCTGGCTTGATAATTCCCTTCATGGACTTCCCCTTGTCATTGGCCGCGTCCGGCTGCTCCTACATGCGCTAAGGAGCACCCGGACGCAGCGCGGTGCTCTTGCAAGCGGATGGATTAACTTACGGCTCACGAAAGTTGTTCCCGACGACTGGCCGCAAAAGCAAAGTCCTATCGGGAATGCGCTGCTCCAACCCCGCCGCCGGGCGGACCCGCGGAACTTCACATGTCCGAACGCCGGCAGCTAGTCGAAGCTGGCGTTCTTCATCTGGGTGCTTGGTCGAATGCGGTGCTTGGCACGCCGGGCCATGTCGGCAAGGTCTCGCAGAATGGGCGTGCGATCGAACCACCTTTGATCGCCGATATCGGTGCGCGAAGGGCGCTGATAGGCGACCTGGTCGAAGACCGTGACCATTTCGGGATGGGCTCGGCGAAACCAGACATAGGCGCCGTCCGAGACGGGCCGCTTGTTGGGGTCGTAGCCCGGTTCCGACGCAGCTCGAGGATCACCCACGAAATCCGGATCGAAGAAAGTCTGCATGTAGGCGGCGCAGGCCGCTGCGGCGCGCGCCGAGAAGCCGACACAGTGCGCTCCGATGATATCGCTGTCGTGAGGGTTCGACGGATCGCTGGCGACGTAACCGCCCCAATATACGTCACAATCTGCGGGAACTTTGACGTCAAGCGCGGCGGGAACGGCAAAGTCGCAGTCGTCTTCGAGAACCAGGACCGATTCCCCCGCGGCAGCAGCCTCGATCAGGACGTTCATATGGCTGAGAAAACAGCCGTGGCAACCTTTGCTGGCAAACAGGCCGGGCTCATCGGCGGAGATGGCATCGAAGAAGGAAACCTTCGGGTCATTCAGCCTGCCGACCTTTGCCAACTGCCGGCGCATATCGGCCCGGCGATCGGTGCGATGCTTCAGGCTGATGATCCGAACGCGATCGTAGAAGTCGAATAGCATTCGGCAATAATGCCTACGCCGGGTTGCCCTGTCATCCGATTACTGCGGAAAAACCGGACAGGCACCCGTGCGCGACGGGCTGCCTTCCGACTTTGAGAGCCCGACGCGTAGGCTATGCGCGACCGGACAAGGCCCTGCTTTGACAACTCGGGATGAGATTACTGCGGACATCAAGCGCCGCTCTCTACGGCGTCTATTGCCGGATCTCAGCGATATCGCCGGCGGGCCCTGGCAAGGCTAGCCTACCGGTGCCGGATGGTGACCCCTACGGGAATCGAACCCGTGTTTCAGCCGTGAGAGGGCCGCGTCCTGACCGCTAGACGAAGGGGCCACTTGGTAACGGCATTAACCTATCCTTCGCCGGCAAGGCAGGCAAGAGAGAGATGGTGACCCCTACGGGAATCGAACCCGTGTTTCAGCCGTGAAAGGGCCGCGTCCTGACCGCTAGACGAAGGGGCCATGCCGGCAAGCGCCGATGGCAGGCCGCGCGTTTAGGCAAGGCGGGGCGGAGGGTCAAGCCCGCTTGTCGCGCAAAATTTCAATCGACCCAGGCGGCATCGTCGATGTGCAGTTCGGCTTGCGGCCGGCTTCCCCAGTCGTCGATCCGGGCGCGGCCGGCCAGCCAGATGCGGCGATCGTGGACGCCGTGGAGCAGGGTCTGGCCCAGTTCGCTTTCGGCGGCGCGAAAGGCGATGGCCTTGAACCGGGCGCCGTCGTCGCCGCGCACGATCAGGCGGACGTGGTTGCTGCCCACCGTGTCCGCCTTGACGAGCCGCAGCGGACCGACCGCGACCCGGGGGCCGGGCCAGCCGAGGCCGAAGGGACCCGCGCTTTCCAGGGTATCGACGAGATCGGGAGTCAATCCGCCCGGGGCCAGCGCCAGGTCCAGCAGCAAGGACTGCCGCGACATCGCTGCGGTGACGGCCGCGGCGAGCCGCTCGTCGAGCCAGTCCGCCAGGTGGTCGAGCTTGCCCGGGGCGACAGTCAAGCCGGCCGCCATGGCGTGCCCGCCGCCGGCGACGAGCAGCCCGGCCTCCCGCGCGGCGATGATCGCCGCGCCGAGATCGACGCCGGCGATCGATCTGCCGGAGCCCTTGCCGTGGCCGGCCTCGTCCGCGTCCAGCGCGACGATCACCGCGGGCTTGCCGGTCTTCTCCTTGATCCGTCCGGCGACGATGCCGATCACGCCGGGATGCCAGCCGCGGCCGGCGAGCACCAGAACGGCGCGGTTGTGCTGGGCGTCGATCTGCGCCTCGGCGGCTTCCTGGACCGCGGCCTCGATCGCGCGGCGTTCCTCGTTCAGCTGGGACAGCTGTTCGGCGATGGCCCGCGCCTCGTCGCGATCCTCGGTGGTCAGCAGGCGGACGCCGAGCGTCGATTCGCCGACCCGCCCGCCGGCGTTGATGCGCGGGCCGAGCGCGAATCCGAGGTCGCTGCAGGTGGGCGAGCGGCTAAGCCTGCTCGCATCGATCAGCGCCGACATGCCGATGTTGTCGCGGCGCGCCATGACTTTCAGGCCTTGGGCGACCATGGCCCGGTTCAACCCGTGCAGCGACGCGACGTCGGCGACCGTGCCCAGCGCGACGAGGTCGAGCAGGCTGAACAGGTCCGGCTCCCGGCGGGTTTCGAAGTAGTTGCGATGCCGCAGCGCCCGGACGGTCGCCACGGCGAGGAGGAAGGCGACCCCGACGGCGGCGAGGTGGCCGTGCGCGGCGCCGGTCTCGCCCTCGTCCAGCCGGTTGGGATTGACCAGAGCCACCGCCCTGGGAAGGTCGGACGAACACTTGTGGTGATCGACGACGATGACGTCGACGCCGGCGGCATGGGCCATCGCCAGGGCATCGTGCGCCATGGCGCCGCAGTCCACCGTGACGATCAGGCTGCTGCCTTCGCCGGCCAGGCGGACCAGCGCTTCGCCCGACGGCCCATAGCCTTCCAGCAGCCGGTCGGGGATGTAGTAGCGGGCATCGTGGCCGAGCAGGCGGATCAGCCGGATCAGCAGCGCGGCGCTGGTCGCGCCGTCGACGTCGTAGTCGCCGTAGACGGTGATCGTCTCGCCGGTGAGGACGGCCTGGGCCAGGCGCTCCGCCGCAGCATCCATGTCTCTGAACTGCGAGGGGTCGGGCAGGAATGCGCGCAGCGACGGCGTGCGGTGGCGATCGACGTCGTCACGCGGGACGCCGCGCGACAGCAGGAGCTGGGTGACGATGTCTTCTCCCAGGTCGGCAAGGTCTTCGCCCAGGTCCATGTTGCCGCCGCGCCAGCGCCAGCTTTTGCCGCTGAGCGATCGTTCGATGCCGAATGTGAGCGCCGGTCGCGAAGTCATTCCACCGCGCTAGCCGATCCGCTCCCCCCGGCAAAGGCCTCGGCGGGCAGCGAGTGATTGCAATCTGCCTGCGAATCTGTCGCTATGTGGCGACAAACAGGAGGAGAATCGCCATGCCCAAGCGTCGTTCGCTCGTCATCGCTGCCGCTTGCGGGATTGCTTTATCCACAGTCGCCCAGCTTGCCGCCCAGACCAAGCCGGCGAGCGGGCCGATCGCCCGCTACGACATGCGGGCCGGGACGATCTCGGGCATGGGCGCGATGGGCGCGGGCGGGGCGATGGGCATGATGTTCGGCGGCGGCCGCGGCAACAGTGTCCAGCACGAGCTCTATCTCCGCCTCGGTTCCTCCAGCAGCCCGGCCAAGGGGAGTCCCAAGGCCGATCATTTCATGCCGCCCAGCGCCAGGCTGGGCAAGTCGGTCGCGCTGGTGACTCCGCGCGAGGAGAAGGTGCCCGAGGAGATGCCGCAGAAGCCGAAGGGGCGCCTGCTGATCTACTGGGGCTGCGGCGAGCATGCGCCGAAGGGACAGCCGGTCGTCATCGATTTCTCGCGCCTCGCCGCGGGGCAGATGCCGCAAGGCCTGTGGAGCTCGACGATCCTGCGCGACTGGGGGCCGACCTTGCAGAACAGCCGCACGTTCGGCCGCTGGCCGGCCGAGGACGGCAAGTTCGTGAAGGCCGACAGCGCCCTGCCGGGGCCGCATCGCATCGCCGGCAACTATTCGCCGGAGATCTCCTTCACTCTGACCAAGGATTTCATGGCGCCGCTCTCGGTCCGGAACACCAGCATGCCGAGCGGCGCGACGATCCTGCGCTGGACCGGCATTCCCGGGGCCACCGGCTACCTCGCCGTCGTCTTCGGCGGCAAGCAGGGCCCGGGCGGTGAGATGGGCGACATGGTGATGTGGTCGAGCAGCAGCACGCGCCAGTTCGGCGGCGGACTGGGCGACTGGATCTCGCCGTCGCAGGTCGCCGCGCTGATCCGCGACCGCACGGTCATGGCCCCGGCGACGACGAGCTGCATCGTGCCGGCCGAAGTGAAGCGCGACGGGCCCGATTTCCGCTTCGGCACGCTGACCGCCTATGGGCCGGAGGAAGCCTTTTCCTATCCGCCGCGCCCGGCCGATCCCAGGGCGGCGTGGAACCTGGAATGGACGGCGCGCATCCGCCACCGTTCGTCGACCAGCTGGATGCAGATGCCCGGCATGTCGATGGGCGCCGAGGGCAGCCAGGGCCAGCAGCAGGAGTGCCGCCCGCGTGGCGGCCTGGGCGGAATGCTGGGCGGCATGATGGGCGGCGGCGGCGGAGGCTGCTGACGCTTGCTCGCGATCGTCTGGCATAGCCGCACCGGCGCGGCGCGAGCGATGGCGCAGGCCGCGTGCGAAGGCGCCGGCGATGTCGCCGCGTTGCTTCCCGCCGCCGAGGCGACGCCCGACGCGCTGCTTGCCGCCGCGGCCTATCTCTTCGTCTGCCCGGAAAACCTGGGGAGCATGACCGGCATGATGAAGGAGATGTTCGACCGCTGCTATTACCCGCTGCTCGGCCGGGTCGAGGGGCGGGCCTATGCGACCGCCGTCGCCGCCGGCTCAGACGGTCGGGGCGCGCAGGCGCAGATCGACCGGATCGTCACCGGCTGGCGCTTGCGTCGGGTCGCGGAACCGATGATAATCAACCTCGGCGCACAGACGCCCGAGGCGATCCTGGCCGAAAAAGCCCTTGCTCCCAACGACCTGCATCGCTGTCGTGAGCTGGGGGCGGCGCTTGGCGAGGGCTTGCGCCTCGGCATATTCTGAGACTGGTCCGATACGGATCATTCTCTGCAGGCGGGGGTACGACGATGCAAGCTGCTGGCCTATCAACCGATCTCGTGCGGGGGCGCCATGTGTCGGCGCCGGCGGCGGGGTTGTCGCTGTTGTTCGCCGCCGGGAAGAGGCCGGGCGCCGACGAGGTCGAGCGGCTGCTCGCCGCGGATGGGGTTTCGCGCCAGCGCGTCGCCATCGGCTGCCGCAGCGACGACGGCCGGCTGGAACTGCTCGCCGGCGGCCTGGCTTTCGAGCTTGCCGGCCTGGCTCCGGGCCCGGGCGAGGCGCTGCCGCCGCTGGCGCATGCCTTCGGCTTCGCGCGCGCGGGCATTGCCGGCGGCTGCGAGGCGATAACCCTGTTGCCGGGCGCGCACATCGCCGGTGGCCGGGCGATGGTGCCGCTGGTTCGCACCATGATCGGCATCGCCGCCGGACTGGCGCTGCCGTTGCCGGTCTCGGCAGTGTGCTGGAACCCGGCGGGCTGCTGGATGGAGCCGGACTATTTCAGCCGGATCGCGGTGAACTGGCTTGCCGGCGGGGGCTTCCCGGCGCTGGGGCTGGCTGCCGTCGAACCCGATGAGGCGGGCAGGGTCGTCAGCAGCGGGCTGGCTTTCTTCGCCGGCCAGGAAGTCGTCGTCGAGATGCCGGCAGAAGTGCCGACGGCGGAGAAGGTCAAGCTGGCCGTGCGCGTGATCGACTACGTCGTGCGCCACGGCCCGCTCGACCGGCTGTGCGAATTGCAGGGCGCCGCCGGCGAGACGATCCTGGCCGAACCCACCCACGACCGCAGGCTGATCCGGGTCTGGCGGGCCGGGCAGGGCCTCGCGCGAGCCGGTCAGCTGATGTAGAGCCGGGCCCGCGCGGCAAGCTCGCCCTGGGCATCGGCATATTGCTGCCGCAGCCGGGCGACCCGGTCGGCGACGCTTTCCACCGCCTTGACCGCGCCGATCCCCTGGCCCGATCCCCAGATGTCCTTCCAGGCCTTGGCCGCGGTCAGGCTGCCGGCGCCGAAGTCCATCTTGCTGGGATCGCTGTGGGGCAGGTTGTCGGGATCGAGCCCCGCCGCCGCGATCGAGCCGCGCAGGTAGTTGCCGTGCACACCGGTGAACAGGTTGCTGTAGACGATGTCGCTTGCCCGGCCGGCGACGATCGCCTGCTTGTAGGCCTCGGGCGCGTTGGCTTCGTGAGTGGCGATCCAGGGGCTGCCGACATAGGCGAAGTCGGCGCCCATGGCCTGGGCAGCGAGGATCGAACGGCCGCAGGCGATCGCGCCCGATAGGGCCAGCCAGCCGTCGAACCACTCGCGGATCTCCTGCACCAGCGCGAAGGGCGAGAGCGAGCCGGCATGGCCGCCCGCGCCGGCCGCCACCGCGATCAGCCCGTCGGCGCCCTTGTCGATCGCCTTGCGCGCGAACGTATCGTCGATCACGTCGTGCAGAACCAGTCCGCCCCAGTCGTGCACCGCGCGGTTCACGTCCTCGCGCGCGCCGAGCGAGGTGATGACGATCGGCACTTTCCACCGGGCGCAGGCGGCGAGATCCTCATCGAGGCGGCTATTGGTCTTGTGGACGATCAGGTTGATCGCGAAAGGCGCGGCCGGCGCTTCGGGGTGGGCGCGGTCGTGATCGGCAAGCGCGCGCGTGATCCGCTCCAGCCATTCGTCGAGCAGCGCCGCGGGCCGGGCATTGAGCGCGGGGATGCTGCCGACGATCCCCGCCTGGCACTGGGCGATCACCAGTTCGGGCGTGGACACGATGAACATCGGTGCGGCGATGACGGGCAGTCTCAGGTGCTGGAAAGGGCGGGGAAGGGGCATCTGCGGTCCGTTTAATCAAGCGATTAAATCGCCATAATCGTGCCTCCGCCGGGTGTCGAGGGGCAAGAGGGGAGTTGCCTTTGCTGAACAACTGTACAATGGCGTTGATTAGCGCGCCCGGCGGCAGGCAGGGCGAAAGGCAGGGCACGGCGGCAGACGGCCGCCGGCAAATCAGGGAAAGGAACGCGCCGATGACCGCACAGACACTCGATACCTCGGACATCGACCAGTACCTCGGCAAGCCGGTCGACTCCTCGACCCTGCGCGAGCCGATCGCCACCAACGACATCCGGCGCTGGGTGCATGCGATGCACTATCCCAACCTGCTGCACTACGATCCCGATTTCGCCGCCGCCAGCCGCTGGGGCAAGATCGTCGCGCCGCAGAGCTTCTGCATCGCCACCGACGACGGCCACGGCGCCGCGCCGGCCTGCGTCGGCAACATCCCCAATTCGCACCTGCTGTTCGGCGGCGACGAGCACTGGTTCTACGGCCCGCGCGTCCAGCCCGGCGACATCATCAGCAACGAGCGCATTCCCTTCGACTACGTCGTCAAGGAAACCAAGTTCGCCGGCCCGACCTGCTTCCAGCGCGGCGACAACAATTTCACCAACCAGAACGGCGAGCTGATCCTCAAGCAGCGCTCGACTTCGATTCGCTATCTCGCCGAAGCCGGCGGCGAGACGGTGAACACCGAGGAGTTCGAGGAAACCGTCTGGACCGACGAGGAATTCGCGGCGATCGAGAAGCGCCGCTTCGGCTGGGTCCAGATGATGCACGACCTCGGCCACCGGGAGCGCTGGTGGGACGACGTGCAGGTCGGCGACGACTTGCCCGAGCGCGTCTTCGGCCCGCATTCGATCGCCAGCTTCGCCACCGAATGGCGCGCCTATCTCGTCAACAACTGGGGT
Organism: Pseudomonadota bacterium; assembly: GCA_963205265.1. GTDB lineage: Bacteria > Pseudomonadota > Alphaproteobacteria > Sphingomonadales > Sphingomonadaceae > Novosphingobium. Next base: position 33,738 of record CAUJJI010000062.1, on the reverse strand, counting down.
ACGATGAACCTGCGCAAGCAGGACCTTGCCGGCATGGGCTTCTCCGAGGCCATGGGCATCCACGAGAACGATCCCGACATGCTGAAGATCGATCCGTTCCTCACCGACGGGGCCTATTACGGGCCTTCGCGCGGGCACCTCTTCCCCGCCTGGGCGCGGCGCATCGGCATGCCGCGCGGCTACGGCTATGGCGCCTCGATGGGCGCCTGGGGGATCGACTACCTGGCCGGCTGGGCGGGCGAGCACGGCATGGTCGTCCACTGCGTGTCCAACTATCGCGGCCCGGCCCTGACCGGCGACATCACCGTCCAGACCGCCGAAGTCGTCGACAAGTCGATCGATGATGAAGGCCGCCACCTCGTGCACGTGCGGCACAAGATGGCGAACCAGAAGGGAACCATCATGGCGACGGGCAGCGCCGAGATCGCGCTGCCCAAGAAGCCGGCATAATAAGGAAGACCACGCCATGGCCACGCAGACCGACACGCTCGACTGTTCCGACATCGACCAGTACCTCGGCAAGCCGATCGATTCCTCGCCGATCCGCGAGCCGCTGGGCAACAACGACATCCGGCGCTGGGTCCATGCGATGCATTACCCCAACCTGCTGCATTTCGACCCGGCCTATGCCGCGGCGAGCAAGTGGGGCAGGCTGGTCGCGCCGCAGAGCTTCCCGATCGTCATGGACGACGGCCACGGCACGGCGCCGTCCTGCGTCGGCTGCATCCCGGATTCGCACCTGCTGTTCGGCGGCGACGAGTTCTGGCACTACGGCCCGCGCATCTTCGGCGGCGAAGTGGTGACCAACGAGCGCATTCCCTTCGACTACGTGGTCAAGAACACCGGCTTCGGCCCGACCTGCTTCCAGCGCGGCGACAACTACTACCGCAACCAGGCCGGCGAACTGGTCTCCAAGCAGCGCTCGACCGCGATCCGCTACCGCGCGGCCGCCGGCGGCGACACGGTCAACAAGGCCGAGTTCGACGAACCCGAATGGACCGACGCCGAGCTGGAGCAGCTCGAGGAGCGCAAGTTCGCCTGGGTCCAGATGATGCACGACCTCGGCCACGACGAGCGCTGGTGGGACGACGTCAACCTGGGCGACCAGTTGCCCGAGCGCGTCTTCGGCCCGCATACCATCGCCAGCTTCACCACCGAATGGCGCGCCTATTTGTTCACCACCTGGGGCACGCTCGACCGCCGCGACCTCGACCTCGCGGCGCTGGGCTTCACGCCCGAGATGGCCGGTCACGAGAATGACCCGGTGATGGAGCGGATCAATCCCGAGCTGACCGACGGCGCCTACTACGGCCCGTCGCGCGGGCACCTGTTCCCCAAGTACGCCCGCAAGATCGGCATGCCGCGCGCCTACGGCTACGGCGCCTCGATGGGCGCCTGGGTGACCGACTACCTGACCGGCTGGGCCGGCGAGCACGGCATGGTCGTCCATTCCACCGCCGCCTACCGCGGCCCGGCCCTGTCGGGCGACGTGACCATCCAGACCGCCGAGGTGGTCGACAAGATGGTCGACGAGGAAGGCCGGCACCTCGTCCAGGTCAAGCACCTGAGGAAGAACCAGAAGGGCACGACGATGTGCACCGGCGTGGCCGAACTCGCACTGCCCAAGAACGCCAAATCCCCCCCCGCCCGGGCAGGGGGACCGCGCCGCCCAGCGGCGTGGTGGAGGGGGCTCTCCTCATTGACGCGGTGCCAGGAGGATAGCCCCCTCCACCACCGCCTGCGGCGGCGGTCCCCCTCCCCATTCTGGGGAGGATTTAGCAGCTAAACCGCGTTCGCGGCGCTCAGGACTGCGCGGACGCCGGCTGTGGCGACGTCCTCGTCGACGCCGACGCCCCAGATCACCTTGCCTTCGGGCGTGACGCATTCGACATAGGCCGCCGCGCGGGCGTCGGCGCCTTTCGCCAGTGCGTGCTCCGAATAGTCGCGGATCTCGAGCTTCACTCCGAAGGCGTCGTCGATCGTCGCCACCACCGACGACAGCAGGCCGTTGCCGCGGCCCGAGACCGACTGCACTTTGCCGTCCACGGCGATCTTGCCGGCGAAGACGCGCGAACCGTCCGATGCGCGCGTTTCCTCGTAGTCATCGAGCTGGAAGCGCTGTGCGCCGCCGAGGCGGTAGACGCGCTGGAACACTTCCCAGATGTCGTTCGCCTGCAGCTCGCGGCCGAGCTCGTCGGCGAGCTCCTGCACGTGCTTGGAGAAATGTGCCTGCATCCGCTTGGGCAGCTTGAGGCCCTGGTCCTGCTCGAGCACCCAGGCGAAGCCGCCCTTGCCCGACTGCGAGTTGACGCGGATCACCGCCTCGTAGCTGCGGCCGAGATCGGCAGGGTCGATCGGCAGGTAGGGCACCGACCAGAGCTGGTCGTTGCGCTGTTCCTGCGCGGCGAAGCCCTTCTTGATGGCGTCCTGGTGGCTGCCTGAAAAGGCGGTGAAGACCAGTTCGCCGCCGTAGGGATGCCGCTCGGGCACGGGCAGCTGGTTGCAGTATTCGACCGTCTGGATCACCTCGTCGATGTCCGAGAAGTCGAGCCTCGGGTTGACGCCCTGGGTGTACAGGTTGAGCGCGACGGTCACCAGGCAGCAGTTGCCGGTGCGCTCGCCGTTGCCGAACAGGCAGCCCTCGACCCGATCGGCGCCCGCCATCAGCCCCAGCTCGGCCGCGGCGACGCCGGTGCCGCGGTCGTTGTGCGTGTGGAGCGAGATCACCGCGCTTTCGCGGTTGGGCAGGTTGCGGCAGAAGTATTCGATCTGGTCGGCGTAGATGTTGGGCGTCGCCGCCTCGACCGTCGCGGGCAGGTTGAGGATGATCGGGTGATCGGGCGTGGGCCTGAGGATCGCCATCACCGCCTCGCAGCATTCGAGGCTGAAATCGAGTTCGGCGGTGGAGAAGGTCTCGGGCGAATATTCGAAGTGCCAGTCGGTCTGCGGGAAGCGCGCCGCCTGGTCGCGCAGCACCTTGGCGCCCGCAGTGGCGATGTCCTTGATCTCCGACTTCTCCAGCCCGAACACCACTTGCCGCCACAGCGGCGACACCGCGTTGTAGAGGTGGACGATCGCCGCCCGCGCGCCGGCGAGGCTTTCGAACGAGGTGGTGATCAGGTCCTGGCGCGACTGGGTCAGCACCTGGACCAGGACGTCGTCGGGGATCCGCCCCGAATCGACCAGGCCGCGGATGAAATCGAATTCGGTCGCGCCCGCGCTGGGGAAGCCGACTTCGATCTCCTTGAGCCCGACCTTGATCAAGAGGTCGAAGAACCGGCTTTTCTTCTCGGCGCCCATCGGGTCGATCAGCGCCTGGTTGCCGTCGCGCAGGTCGGTGGAAAGCCACCGCGGCGGCTGCGTGATCGTGCGGCTCGGCCACTGGCGGTCGGGCAGGTTGATGGGCTGGAACGGCCGGTACTTGACCGAAGGGTCTGTCAGCATCGTCATGATGGAATCTCGCTTGGAATGTCTGCGGCTGGTTGGCGGTGAAGAACCCCTTGGGCGCCACCGGCGCCGCAGAAACGACGCCTCAGCTCACGCCCAAGGGCGGATAAGTCGCAGGAGAAGGCCAAGCCGAACGGTCATGGCCAAGCCTATGGGGATTCGCGCCGCGCTTGTAAAGGGCGGAGGGGCGGGGGCGATCGGTCGAATCATGGGCGCGCTTTCGGTCTGGGCCGGGGGGCTGGCGGGTGGTTCTGCTGGGGAAAGGCGAATCGCTTCGCTCGATTCGGATTGCTCTTCGCGCGAAACGGGGGGTGTAGGAAAGCGTATTTGCGCGGGGCGCAGGAAAGGCGAAGGTTGCGGCATGGAACTGACCGGCGAAGTGCTGCTGCTGCTGTCCGCCACCGCTTTCCTGGCCGGCGCGATCGACGCCCTGGCGGGGGGCGGGGGGCTGCTGACCATCCCGGCGCTGATGGCGGCGGGAGTGCCGCCGGTCTCGGCGCTCGCCACCAACAAGCTGCAGAGCACGATCGGGACCTCATCGGCGGTCTATACCTTCCTCAAGGCCGGGCACGTCGACCTGCGCTGGTTCGCCATGCCGGTCGCCGCAGCCTTCGTCGGCTCGGCAGCGGGCGGGACGGCGGTGCAGTTCGTCGACCCCGGTTTCCTTTCGGCGATCGTGCCGTTCCTGCTGATCGCCATGGGGATCTACCTGCTGCTCGCGCCGAGCCTGGGCGAAGTCGAGCGGCACGCCCGGCTGGGCCGACCGGGGCTTTCGCTGCTGGCGGCGGGCATCGGCTTCTACGACGGCTTCTTCGGGCCCGGCACCGGTTCGTTCTTCACCACTGCGCTGGTCGCGCTCGGCGGGCTGGCACTGGTGCGGGCGATCGCCAATGCCAAGCTGCTCAACCTCGCCACCAACGTGGCCGGGCTCACCGTGATGATCGTCGGGGGCAAGGTGCTGTGGCTGCTCGGCCTGTCGATGGCGGCGGCCAACGTCATCGGCAACCAGCTCGGCGCGCGGCTCGCCATCCGCTACGGCGGCAAGGGCGTGCGGCCGCTGCTGGTGGTGGTGTCCTTTGCCCTGACGGTCAAGCTGCTGGCCGATCCGGAAAACTCGTTCTGGTTGTTGTTCGGCTAGGATCGGCTAGCCTCGACCCATGACCGAGATCCGCCCTTTCCGCGTCGCCGTGCCGCAGGAGCAGCTCGACGACCTCGCCCGCCGCCTCGACCTCACGCGCTGGCCCGAGAAGGAGACTGTCGACGACTGGTCGCAGGGTACGCCGCTTGCCGTGCTGCAGGAGCTCGTCGCCTACTGGCGGGAGAGCTACGACTGGCGCGCGGGCGAGGCGCGGCTCAACGCCTTCGACCAGTTCGTCACCGGGATCGACGGGCTCGACATCCATTTCCTCCACGTCCGCTCGCCGCATCGCGATGCCCTGCCGCTGGTGCTGACTCACGGCTGGCCGGGCTCGGTCGTCGAATTCCTCGAGGTGATCGGGCCGCTGACCGATCCGGTCGCCCACGGCGGGAGGGCCGGGGACGCGTTCCACGTCGTCGCACCCTCGCTGCCGGGTTACGGCTTCTCGGCCAAGCCCGCCGCCACCGGCTGGGGCGTCGAGAAGATCGCCGGCGCCTGGGCGGAACTGATGCGGCGGCTCGGCTATACCCGCTGGGTGGCACAGGGCGGCGACTGGGGCGCCTTCGTCACCAACTCGATCGGCGAGCAGGCGCCGCCGGGTTGCATCGGCATCCACGTCAACATGCCGATCGCGCGCGCACCGAAGTCCGTGCGCGAGAACCCCACCGAGGCGGACCGCCGCACGATCGAGCGCGTCCGCTACTACTACGACTGGGATTCGGGCTATTCGAAGCAGCAGGCGACGCGCCCGCAGTCGCTCGGCTACGGCCTGGTCGATTCGCCGGTCGGTCTGGCGGGCTGGATCTACGAGAAGCTGCAGGTCTGGAGCGACAATCCGGGCCAGGCCTGGGACACGCTCGGCCGCGACGCGGTGCTCGACAACATCATGGTCTACTGGCTGTCCGGCACCGGCGCATCGGCGGCGCGGCTCTACTGGGAAAGCTTCGGGGGCGGCAACGACGGTATCATTGCGCTCCCCGCCGGCGCCAGCGCCTTTCCCGGGGACATCATGCCGGTGCCGCGCCACTGGATGGAGCAGCGCTACCCGCAGCTCGTCTACTGGAACGAACTCGACCGCGGAGGGCACTTCGCAGCCTGGGAACAGCCGGAGCTGTTCGTGGGGGAACTGCGAAAGTGCTTCGCGCTGATGCGGTGAAGCAATGATCCTTCCCCATAGGGGGAGGGGGACCGCCAAGGCGGTGGAGGGGTGTCGCCACCAGCGGTGACACCCCTCCGTCGGCCGCTACGCGCCTGCCACCTCCCCTTACAGGGGAGGATCAGGCTGCGCCTCAATTCTTCGCCTTGTCCACCAGCTTGTTGGCGCCGATCCAGGGCATCATGGCGCGCAGCTTGGCGCCGGTTTCCTCGATCGGGTGCGCCGCGGCGGCCTTGCGGCTGGCCTTGAGCTCGGGCTGGCCGGCGCGGTTGTCGAGCACGAAGTTCTTGACGAAGCGGCCCGACTGGATGTCGGCGAGCACGCGCTTCATCTCGGCCTTGGTCTCAGCGGTGATGATGCGCGGGCCGGTGGTGATGTCGCCGTATTCCGCGGTGTTCGAGAGCGAGTAGCGCATGTTGGCGAAGCCGCCCTCGTACCTCAGGTCGACGATCAGCTTCTCTTCGTGGAGGCACTCGAAATAGGCCATCTCGGGAGCGTAGCCGGCTTCGGTCAGCGTCTCGAAGCCCGCCTGGATGAGGTGGGTCAGGCCGCCGCAGAGCACCGCCTGCTCGCCGAACAGGTCGGTCTCGCATTCCTCGCGGAAGTTGGTTTCGATGATGCCCGAGCGGCCGCCGCCGACGCCCGAGGCATAGGCCAGCGCGATGTCGTGGGCATTGCCGCTGGCGTCCTGCGCCACGGCGACGAGGCAGGGCACGCCGCCGCCGCGGACATATTCGCTGCGCACGGTGTGGCCCGGGCCCTTGGGCGCGATCATGATGACGTCGAGGTCAGGGCGCGCCTCGATCAGGCCGAAGTGGATGTTGAGGCCGTGGGCGAAAGCGAGTGCCGCGCCCTGCTTGAGGTTGTCCTTGAGGTCGTCGTTGTAGATCGCCGCCTGGTGCTCGTCGGGAGCGACGATCATCAGGATGTCGGCCCACTTGGCGGCCTCGGCGTTCGACAGCACCTTGAAGCCGGCGCCTTCGGCCTTGGCCGCGGTCGCCGAGCCGGGACGCAGCGCGATGGCCACCTCCTTGACCCCCGAATCGCGCAGGTTCTGCGCATGGGCGTGGCCCTGGCTGCCGTAGCCGAGGATGGCGATCTTCTTGCCGGTGATCAGGTTGATGTCGCAATCGGCGTCGTAATAGACTTTCATCGTATTTCCCCTTGGTCCGCCCGCTGGAGCAGGGCTGTCTGCTAGTTCGTCGTCCCGGCGAAAGCCGGGACCGCTGGCCTCCAGGCGGGACCAAGCCGCCAGCGGTCCCGGGTCAAGCCCGGGACGACGGGATTTTTTTCAGGCCCCTTCGGCCCCCCGGATCATCCCGACGATGCCGGTGCGTCCGACCTCGACCAGCCCGAGGTCGCGCATCAGCGCGACGAAGCTGTCGATCTTGTCGGGCGGACCGGTGATCTCGAAGACGAAGCTCCTGGTCGATGTGTCGACCACCTTGGCGCGGAAGATGTCGGCCACCCGCAGCGCCTCGACCCTGATGTCGCCGGTGCCGGCGACTTTCACCAGCGCCAGCTCGCGCTCGACGTAGGGGCCGACCTCGGTCAGGTCGACGACCTTGTGCACCGGCACCAGCCGCTCGAGCTGCGCGTGGACCTGGTCGATCTGCGCCGGCGGGCCATGGGTGACGATGGTGATCCGGCTGACCGAGTGGTTCTCGGTGATGTCGGCCACGGTCAGGCTGTCGATGTTGTAGCCGCGCGCGGTGAACAGGCCGGCGATCTTGGCGAGGATGCCCGCCTCGTTGTCGACCGTGATGGCCAGGACATGCCGTTCGGATGTCTCGTGCTTGATCTTCATCATGAGCTTACACCAGCGCCTTCGCTTCGTCGTCCATCGTCCCGGCGACGGTGTCGCCGTAGAGGATCATGTCGGTATGCGCCGCGCCCGAGGGGATCATCGGGAAGCAATTGGCCTCGTTGTGGATCTGGCAGTCGACGATCACCGGGCCGTCATAGGCCATCATCTCGAGGATACCGGCGTCGAGCTGGCTTTCGTCCTCAATGCGGATGCCTTTCCAGCCGTAGGCCTCGGCCAGTTTCACGAAGTCGGGCAGGCTGTCCGAATAGGAGTTCGAATAGCGGCTCTCGTAAGTCAGCTCCTGCCACTGGCGGACCATGCCCATCCACTGGTTGTTGAGGATGAAGACCTTGACCGGCAGCCGGTACTGCGTCGCCGTGCCGAGCTCCTGGATGTTCATCTGGATCGAGGCGTCGCCGGCGATGTCGATGACGAGGTCGTCCGGATTGCCCAGCTGCGCGCCGATCGCCGCGGGCAAGCCGTAGCCCATCGTCCCGAGCCCGCCCGAAGTGAGCCAGCGGTTCGGCTCGAAGAACGGGAAGTACTGCGCCGCCCACATCTGGTGCTGGCCGACCTCGGTGCTGATGATCGGGTTGCGGCTGCGAGTCAGCTCGAACAGCCGCTCGACCGCGAGCTGCGGCATGATCGCGGTCTTGTTGCGCGGGTAGGCCAGGCTCTTGCGCGCGCGCCAGGTCTCGATCTCGGCCTTCCAGCGGGACAGGTCGTTCGCCTTGCGGTTGCCCCAGAGCTCGATGATCTGCTCGAGCACGCGCGCGCAATCGCCGACGATCGGCAGGTCGACAGCGACGGTCTTGTTGATCGACGATCGGTCGATGTCGATGTGGATCTTGGTCGAATCGGGCGAGAAGGCGTCGAGCCGGCCGGTCACGCGGTCGTCGAAGCGCGCGCCGATGCAGACGACGAGGTCCGCGCGGTTCATCGCCATGTTGGCTTCGTAGGTGCCGTGCATGCCGAGCATGCCGAGCCAGTCGGGATGATCGGCGGGGAAGGCGCCGAGGCCCATCAGCGTCGAGGTCGTCGGCGCGCCGGTCAGCGCCTGCAGCCTGCGCAGCAGCTCGGTCGCATAGGGGCCCGAGTTGATCACGCCGCCGCCGGTGTAGAACACCGGGGCGTGCGAGCGGGCGAGCAGATCGACCGCCTCGGCGATCTCGTCGGCGCTGCCTTCGAGCCTGGGCGAATAGCGGTTGCGCCGCTGCGGCGCGCCCTCGTGCCACAGCGCCGAGGCGACCTGGACGTCCTTGGGGATGTCGATGACCACCGGGCCGGGTCGCCCGGTCGTGGCGATCTGGAACGCCTCGTCGATCGTCGCGGCAAGCTCGGCCGGGTCCTTCACCAGGTAGTTGTGCTTGGTGCAGTGGCGCGAGATGCCGATCGTGTCGGCTTCCTGGAAGGCGTCGGTGCCGATCAGGCCGGTCGCGACCTGGCCGGTGATGACGACCATCGGGATCGAATCCATGAAGGCGTCGGTGATGCCGGTGATGGCATTGGTCGCGCCCGGGCCCGAAGTGACGAGCACGACGCCGGGCTTGCCGGTCGAACGGGCATAGCCTTCGGCGGCATGGGCGGCGGCGGCCTCGTGCCGCACGAGAATGTGGCGCAGGCGCTCGTCGCTGAAAAGGGCGTCGTAGATCGGCAGCACGGCGCCGCCGGGGTAGCCGAACACGACTTCGACTCCCTGGCGGACCAGGCTTTCGACCAGGATGCTTGCGCCGCTGCGCTCCTCGCTCACCGTCTCGATCCTTCTTGCATGCCGGGCGCTCTCTAAAAGAACGGACCCGGCACGGCAATCGCCGTACCGGGTCGGATCTCTTTCATAGCACGAGAGCCGGCGGATGACAGGGTCGCGCCTCTAGGCAGATAAAAATGTCTCGTCAAGCGCTATGTGTGTAATAATCTTTCAAATAGGACCGCCTCATCGAAACTTGTCGCTGCGACGCGCAGCCAGGCGGGCGGCGGCTGGTGGCGCAGCCAGGTGAACTGGCGCTTGGCGTAGTTGCGCGTCGCCTGGGCGCCGCGGGCCAGAGCCTCGTCGAGTCCCCATTCGCCGCGCAGGTATCCGGCGATCTCGGGCACGCCGATCGCGCGCATCACCGGCAGCGCCGGATCGAGCCCGCGCGCGCACAGCGCCTCGACTTCGGTGACGGCCCCGCTGTCGACCATCACGGCGAAGCGCCGGTCGCAGCGTGCGTAAAGCGTGGGCCGGTCGGGCAGCAGCACTGCCGGGTGGAGGTCGACCGCATCGCCGATCCCGCCGATGCGCACGGCCTGCCAGTGCGCGAGCGGGCGCCCGGTCGAGCGCACCACCTCGAGCGCGCGGGAAATCCGCGAGGCATCGGCAGGCGCCAGCGCGGCGGCGCGCTCGGGATCCTCGCGGGCCAGAGCGGCATGGGCCTCGGCGAGCGGCAGGGCGCGCACTTCGGCGCGGACTGCGGGGTCGATCGCCGGCACCGGCGCGATGCCGTCGAGCAGCGTGCGGATGTAGAGCCCGGTGCCGCCGACGAGGATCGGCACCTTGCCCGCCGCCTGCGCCTCGGCGATCTCGCGCCGCGCCGCCTGCGCCCAGTCCGCCGCCGAGCAGGAGACCGCCCCGTCCCATGCGCCGAACAGGCGATGGTCGACGCCGCGCATGTCCTCGGGGGAGGGGCGGGCGCTGAGCACGCGAAGGTCGGCATAGACCTGCGCGCTGTCGGCGTTGACCACTACCGCTTCGCGTCCACCGGCGGCCAGCGCCAGGGCGAGCCGCACGGCGAGATCGCTCTTGCCGCTGGCGGTCGGCCCTGCGATGAGCGCAAGCGGCGGGCGCGGGGCGCCCCCGTTTTCAGAGGCTTCAGAGGAAATTCGCGTGCTCATTGCCCGGCTGATAGCAGAACCGGCCACACTTTCGGAAAGTCTCGATCGCGCCAAGGCGGCGATGGACGCGGCGGGCTTGCGCCTCGCCTCGGCGGCCATGCTCGAGCATTGCAGCGAAGTGCTGCAGATCGGCCTGCCCGAAGGCGACGCCGGTATCCTGCGCGAAATCCTCGACACCCATTTCGCGCCGTCCGACCTGCTGATCGCCGATCACGAGCCGGTCGTGCCGCGAGTCTTCGTCTCGGACATGGATTCGACGATGATCTCGGCCGAATGCATCGACGAGCTCGCCGACTTCGCCGGGATCAAGCACCAGATCGCCGCGATCACCGAGCGCGCCATGCAGGGCGAGCTCGATTTCGAAAGCGCGCTGCGCGAACGCGTGCTGCTGCTGCGCGACCTGTCCGAAGGCTCGATCGCCGAATGCCTCGCGACGCGCATCTCGCCGATGCCCGGGGCAAGGGTGCTGGTCGAGACGCTTAAGGCCAGGGGCTGCCGCACCGTGCTGGTGACCGGCGGCTTCCACCAGTTCGCCGACCCGGTGGCCGAGCAGCTCGGCTTCGAGCGCGTCGTGGCCAACCGCCTCGAAATCGGCGACGGCCGGCTGACCGGTGGGCTGGTCGGCCCGATCACCGACAGCTCGGTCAAGCGCGCGACGCTGCTGGCCGAGATGGCGGACCTCGGCGAAGGCGCGACGAGCCTGGCGACCGGCGACGGAGCGAACGACATCCCGATGCTGGAAGCGGCGACCTATGGCCTGGCCTACTACGCCAAGCCCAAGGCGCGCGCCGCGGCGGACGGCTGGGTCGACCGGGGGGATCTGACCAGCGTGCTGCAGCTGCTGGGAATCGCGCGCGAGGAGTGGGTCTGGGAGTAGGGGGTAGTTCACAAGCCGTCATGCTGAACTTGTTTCAGCACCCATCGTGCCCGGAGCTCGGAGCTCGAGGCGGAAGCGCAACGGCGCCGTTATCCTTCCGTACAGAGCCCGGGCGCCCAAGGAGAAACGGGCCCTGAAACAAGTTCAGGGTAACGGCTGGAGAAAGCCATCCCTCCTCCTGGCAGGACGTTCCCTCGATGAGGCCGGCGGTCAGCCCTCCATCCAGTCCCGGAAGAACGCCTCGTTCGCCTCGCGCAGCGTGGCCACCGGCACGTCGAAGCCCGGCCCCTTGACCGAGGTCCCGCCGGTCGTGCCGATCCGCGTCATCGGGATGCCCGCCGCCTGGATCGTGTCCGCCACCGCGCTGGTCACGACGTAGCGCGCCTGGTCCTCGCCGAAGGCGGTGAAGTGGTCGCCGATCTGCTCCAGCTCGCAGCCCAGGCCGCCGGCCATGGCCATTTCGGCGAGCGCGACCAGCAGGCCGCCGTCCGACACGTCGTGGACCGCGCTGACCTTGCCCTCGGCGATCAGCTTGCGGACGAATTCGCCATGGGCCCGCTCGGCCGCCAGGTCGACCGGCGGCGGCGGGCCGTCTTCGCGACCGTGGCATTCGCGTAGCCAGAGCGACTGGCCGAGGTGGCCGTTGTTGCGGCCGATGACGAAGATCGCCTCGCCCTCGGCCTTGAAGGCGATCGTCGCCATGACCGAATGGTCCTGCATCAGGCCGACGCCGCCGATTGCCGGGGTGGGCAGGATTGCGCTGCCGCCGCCGGTGGCCTTGCTTTCGTTGTAGAGGCTGACGTTGCCGCTCACGATCGGGAAGTCGAGCGCGCGGCAGGCGTCGCCCATGCCTTCGAGGCAGCCGACGATCTGGCCCATGATCTCGGGCCGCTGCGGGTTGGCGAAGTTGAGGCAGTTGGTGACCGCGAGCGGCAGCGCGCCGACCGCGCTGATGTTGCGATAACACTCGGCTATCGCCTGCTTGCCGCCCTCGAAGGGATCGGCAAAGCAGTAGCGCGGCGTGCAGTCGGTGCTCATCGCCAGCGCCTTGCGCGTCCCGTGTACGCGCACCACCGCAGCATCGCCGCCCGATTTCTGCAGCGTGTCGGCGCCGACCTGGCTATCGTACTGCTCCCAGATCCAGCGCCGCGAGGCGAGGTCGGGGCAGCCGATCAGCTTGACCAGGTCGGCCCCCAGGTCCGCGCTTCCCGGCACTTCGGCCAGCGGCGCCGGCCTGGGCTTCGGCACGTGCGGCCGGTCGTAGAGCGGGGCATCGTCGGCCAGCGGAGCGAGCGGGATGTCGCAGACTACCTCGCCGTCGAACTCCAGCACCATGTGCCCGGTGTCGGTGACTTCGCCGATCACCGCGAAGTCCAGCTCCCACTTGCGGAAGATCGCCTCGGCCATCGGCTCCTTGCCGGGCTTCAGCACCATGAGCATGCGCTCCTGGCTTTCCGAGAGCATCATCTCGTAGGGAGTCATGCCCTCCTCGCGGCAGGGCACCTTGTTCATGTCGAGCCGGATGCCGGCGCCGCCCTTGCTGGCCATCTCGACCGAGGACGAGGTCAGCCCCGCCGCGCCCATGTCCTGGATCGCGACGATCGCGTCGGTGGCCATCAGCTCGAGGCAGGCCTCGATCAGCAGCTTCTCGGTGAAGGGATCGCCGACCTGGACGGTGGGGCGTTTCTCGTCCGAATTCTCGTCGAAGTCGGCGCTGGCCATGGTCGCGCCGTGGATGCCGTCGCGGCCGGTCTTGGAGCCGACATAGACGATCGGATTGCCGAGGCCGGTGGCGGCCGAATAGAAGATCTTGTCGGCATCGGCGACGCCCACGGTCATCGCGTTGACCAGGATGTTGCCGTCGTAGGCCTTGTGGAAATTGGTCTCGCCCCCGACCGTCGGCACGCCCACGCAGTTGCCGTAGCCGCCGATCCCGGCGACGACGCCCTGGACGAGGTGCTTCATCTTCGGATGGTCGGGCCGCCCGAAGCGCAGCGCGTTCATGTTGGCGACCGGCCGCGCGCCCATGGTGAAGACGTCGCGCAGGATGCCGCCGACCCCGGTCGCCGCGCCCTGGTAGGGCTCGATGTAGGAGGGGTGGTTGTGGCTCTCCATCTTGAAGATCGCCGCCTGACCATCGCCGATGTCGATCACGCCCGCGTTCTCGCCCGGCCCGCAGATCACCCAGGGCGCCTCAGTCGGCAGCTTCTTCAGGTGGATGCGGCTCGACTTGTAGGAGCAGTGCTCGGACCACATGACCGAGAAGATGCCCAGCTCGACGAGGTTCGGCTCGCGGCCGATGGCCTTGAGCACGCGCTCGTATTCCTCGGGGCTGAGGCCATGGGCCTCGACGATCTCGGGGGTGATTTTGGCGGTCGCGGTTTCCATGCGGGGCCCTTAGCCGCAAGGCTGCCCGTTCGCTAGCCCGCTCCCGGCTTTGCGCCAATTTTTGCGGGACAAGCCGGTGCCGGCCCGATATCGTCGCGAACCGTAACGCTCGATGTGGAGGGGGCAAGAATGCGCAAGTTCCTGGCGCTGGCGCTGGCGACGACAATGACCGTGGCGACGACCGGCATGGCCCATGCCGATGCCGTCATCGCGCAGAATCCCGATTCGGTGGTGAAGGCCCTGCAGAAGGCCGGCTTTCGCGCCGAGCTGAACAAGGACAGCGCCGGCGATCCGATGATCGAGAGCGCGGCTTCCGGCACCAATTTCGCAGTGCTGTTCTACGGCTGTACCGAGCACAGGAATTGCGGGCGTATCCAGTTCGTCGTGACTTTCACCGGCTACAAGAACACTTCGCTCGAAGCCCTGAACGAATGGAACGCCAAGAATTACTTCGGCCGCTCCTACCGTACCGACAAGGGCGCAGCGCGGCTGGAGATGGACCTCGATCTCGACGACGGCGGCATGAGCGCGGCGCTGTTCGAAGACAATGTCGAATGGTGGACGACGATCATGGCCAATTTCGAAAAGCACATTAACCAGGACGGGTGAGGGTGAGCGCCCATGGCTGGCGGCAGTCAGCGGCTTGACCCCGCGCGATTGCCCCGCCAAAGCTCGGCGGTGATGAACGACCCCGCAGCCGAGATCACCAGCCTGAGCTTCGAGGATGCGCTGCGCGCGCTGGAAGAGGTCGTGCGCAAGCTCGAGAGCGGGGAAGTGCCGCTCGACGATTCCATCTCGCTCTACGAACGCGGCGAGGCACTGCGCAAGCATTGCCAGGCGCGGCTCGATGCCGCCCAGGCGCGGATCGAGCGGATCGTCACCGGGCCGGGCAACACGGCCACGGGGACGCAGCCCTTCGACGATCCGCAGGGGTGACCATGGCCGTGACCGGCGTCGCCGACACCCTGCTGGCCGAAAGTCTGGAGCGCATCGCGCGCGAGATCGACATTACCTTCGACAGTCTGCTGCCCTTGCCGCAGGATTCTCGCCGGCGCCTGGTCGAAGCCATGCGCTATGCGGCAATCGGCGGCGGCAAGCGGCTGCGCCCGCTGTTGCTGACCTCGACCGCGGAGATGTACGGCGTCGATCGCGACGCCGCGCTGCGGGCGGCCGTCGCGGTCGAATCGATCCACGTCTATTCGCTGATCCACGACGACTTGCCGTGCATGGACGACGATGCGCTGCGCCACGGCAAGCCGACCGTCCATTGCGCCTTCGACGAAGCGACCGCGGTGCTGGCGGGCGATGCGCTGCACGCCTTCGCTTTCGAGCTGCTGGCCGATGTCGCGACCAGCGGCGACCCCTTCATCCGCGCCGAGCTGGTCCAGACGCTCGGCACCGCAAGCGGCTTCCAGGGCATGGCCGGGGGGCAGATGATGGACATGCTGGCCACCGAAGCCTCGATGGACCTGCAGACCGTCACCCGGCTGCAGCAGCTCAAGACCGGCGCGCTGCTGGGCGCGGCCGTGGAAATGGGCGCGATTCTCGGCCATGTGCAGCCCGAAGGCCGCACCCATCTGCGCGGCTATGCCCGCGATATCGGCCTCGCCTTCCAGATCGTCGACGACCTGCTCGACCATGAAGGCGACGAGGCCGCCGCCGGCAAGGCCCTGCGCAAGGACGCCGAGGCCGGGAAGCAGACTTTCGTCTCGCTGCTCGGTCCGGAACGCGCCCGCTCGCAGGCCGAAATGCTGGTGGAGCAGGCGATAACCCATCTCAAGCAGCACGGCCGCGAGGCCGACCTGCTGCGGGCGCTGGCCCGCTACATCGTCGAAAGGGATCATTGATGGGCAATGCGGGGGGCGAAAGAGTTGGGGTCTATCCGGGCACCTTCGATCCCATCACCTTGGGCCACAGCGACATCATCCGGCGCGGCGCGAAGCTTGTCGACCGGCTTGTCATCGGCGTCACCACCAACATGTCGAAAAGCCCGATCTTCTCGCCGGAAGAGCGCATCGCCATGGTGGAACGCGAAGTGGAGGCGCTGGGCATCGAGAATGCCAGCGTCGTGGGCTTCAACGCGCTGCTCATGCGCTTCGCCGAGAAGCAGGGCGCGAGCGTGATCATCCGCGGCCTGCGTGCCGTCGCCGACTTCGAATACGAATACCAGATGGCGGGGATGAACCAGCATCTCAACTCCGGGATCGAGACGATCTTCCTGATGGCCGACGTCGGGCTGCAGCCGATCGCGTCCAAGCTGGTCAAGGAAATCGCCATCTTCGGCGGCGACATCTCGGGCTTCGTCAGCCCGGCGGTGCGCGACGACGTGATTGCGCGGGTCGAACGAATCGGACGCCAGGGTGAATATTGATCCACCGCGCTCTCGGTCCGTTCATTGTCACGACAGCGCCGGGCCGCTATCCCTGCGGCCGGTCGTCTTCCCCTGTGAGTAGCTGATGAAATCCAGCCTGATTGTTTCCGCGATCGCCGCCTGCCTGCTGGCGGTGGTACCGGCCGCGGCCAAGGACAAGCCCAAGCCGGCTCCCGCGCAACCGGTGCTGCCGACCGTGGTCGACATGGACCCGACGCACGATGCGGAGAATGTCGTCAACCTCGACCTGTCCAGCGGCGGCCGGGTGACCATTCGCCTGATGCCGCAATGGGCGCCCAATCACGTCGAGCGGGTCAAGACGCTGGTGCGCCAGCGCTTCTACGACGGCGTCATCTTCCACCGCGTGATCGACGGGTTCATGGCCCAGACCGGCGACCCCACGGGCACCGGCGGGGGCGGGTCGCAACTTCCCGACCTGAAGGCGGAATTCAACTCCATGCCCCACCTGCGCGGCACCGTGTCGATGGCCCGCACCGACCAGCCGGACACGGCGAACAGCCAGTTCTTCATCGTCTTCTACCCGCGCTTCTCGCTCGACCGGAAATATACCGTCTTCGGCCGGGTGATCGCCGGCATGGACACGGTTGACCGCATCGAGCGCGGCGAGCCGCCGGCCAACCCGACCAAGATCGTCCGTGCGACGCTCGGCTCGGACAATGTCCCGGCACCGGTGCAGGCGGCCGCCCCGGCGCCAGTATCGGTAGACCAGCTGAACGCGCCCCTGGCGAATTGAGCCTTGGGTGTGGGCAGGCGGCCGGCGCGTCGTGCCGAACTTGCGAGACTCAGGAAAAGTGGGCCCTGAAACGGGTGCAGCGTGACGGCTTGCGCAAAGGGCAAGCCCACTCGTCGCCGGAACGTTCCGACGGGAGGAGAGCGGTCCCGGGTCGAGCCCGGGACGACGCGCATGTTCCGTCGTCCCGGCGAAAGCCGGGACCGCTGGCCCCGTCGCCGGAACCTTCCGCCCGCAGGAGAACGGCCCCGGGTCGAGCCCGCGACGCCGGGAGTTTAGCGACACTCACCCCGCCATCCGCTAGACCTGACCCATGCGCGTAGACCTCTTCGACTTCGACCTGCCGCCCGAGCGCATCGCCTTGCGCCCCGTGCGCCCGCGCGATGCGGCGCGGATGCTGGTCGTCGCGGGCGACGCGCCATTGTCCGACCGCCATGTCCGCGACCTGCCGCAACTGCTGCGCGCGGGCGACGTGCTGGTATTCAACGACACCCGCGTCATCCCTGCCCAGCTGGAAGGACGGCGCGGCGAGGCGCGGATCGGCGCCACGCTGCACAAGCGGCTCGACCTGCGCCGCTGGCAGGCTTTCGTCCGCAATGCCAAGCGGCTGCGCGAGGGCGACTGCATCGCTTTCGCCGCCGATGTCTCGGCGCTGGCCGAGGCACGGCATGCCGACGGCAGCTGGACGCTCGCATTCGCAGGCGACGAGCCGGTCGAGGTATTGCTCGAGCGTGCAGGCCAGATGCCGCTGCCGCCCTACATCGCCGGGAAGCGCCCGACCGACGAGGCCGACCGCAGCGACTACCAGACCATGTTCGCGGCGAAGGACGGGGCCGTCGCCGCACCCACCGCGGCGCTCCACTTCACGCCGGAACTGATGGCGGCGCTCGCCGAGGCGGGTGTCGCCAGCGAGACCCTGACGCTCCATGTCGGTGCCGGCACTTTCCTCCCGGTCAAGGCCGATGACACCGCCGACCATGCGATGCACGCCGAATGGGGCCGCATCGAGCCGGCGCTCGCCAGCCGCCTGAACGCTGCCCGAGCCGCAGGCGGCCGCATCATCGCGGTCGGCACGACCAGCCTGCGCCTGCTCGAGAGCGCGAGCGACGAGGCGGGAATCATCCATCCCTTCGAAGGCGACACCGCGATCTTCATCACGCCGGGCTACCGTTTTCGCGCGATCGACGGGCTGATGACCAACTTCCACCTGCCGCGCTCGACGCTGTTCATGCTGGTCAGCGCGCTGATGGGGCTCGAGCGGATGCAGGCGGCCTATGCCCATGCGATCGCAGAGGGCTACCGCTTCTACAGCTACGGCGACGCCAGCCTGCTGCTGCCCGCGGGCTAGCGCTCGGTGCCCATCGCTCTATAGCACTCCTCCGATGACCCGCTTCCACTTCACCATCCACGCCACCGAGGGCAAGGCCCGCACCGGCACGATCCGCATGCGCCGCGGCGAGATCCGCACGCCGGCCTTCATGCCGGTGGGCACGGCCGCGACGGTCAAGGCGATGAAGCCGGAAAGCGTCCGCGCGACGGGGGCCGACATCATTCTCGGCAATACCTACCACCTGATGCTGCGCCCCGGCGCCGAGCGAGTCGCCAAGCTCGGGGGCCTGCACCGCTTCATGAACTGGCCGCGGCCGATCCTGACCGACAGCGGCGGCTACCAGGTGATGAGCCTGTCGGACCTGCGCAAGATCACCGAGGAAGGCGTGACTTTCGCCAGCCACCTCGACGGATCGCGCCACCTGCTCAGCCCCGAGCGGTCGATGGAGATCCAGCGGCTGCTGGGATCGGACATCGTCATGGCTTTCGACGAATGCCCCAAGGCCGATCAGCCGCGCGAGGTCATCGCCGCCTCGATGGCGCTGAGCATGCGCTGGGCCAGGCGCAGCCGCGCCGCCTTCGATGCCGGCGGCGAGCAAGCCGAAAGCGCCGCGCTGTTCGGCATCCAGCAGGGCGCGCTCGACGAAGGCCTGCGCCGGGAAAGTGCCGACGCCCTGACCCAGATCGGCTTCGACGGCTATGCCATCGGCGGGCTGGCCGTGGGCGAGGGGCAGGAGGCCATGCTCGCCACGCTCGACTTCGCGCCGCAGCAGCTTCCTGGCGATCGTCCGCGCTACCTGATGGGTGTCGGCAAGCCCGACGACATCGTCGGCGCGGTCGAGCGCGGCGTCGACATGTTCGACTGCGTGCTGCCGACCCGTTCGGGCAGGAACGGCCAGGCTTTCACCTGGGGTGGCCCCCTGAACCTGCGCAACGCGCGATTCGCCGAGGACCAGGGGCCGCTCGACCCGCGCTGCTCCTGCCCCACTTGCGGCAGCTACAGCCGTGCCTATCTCCATCACCTGATCAAGTCCGGCGAGATCCTGGGGGCGATGCTGCTTACCGAACACAACCTGAGCTTCTACCAGCAGCTCATGCAGGGCCTGCGCGATGCCATCGGCACGGGGCGCCTGGCCGGCTTTGCCGCCGATTTCCGCCGAGACTATTTCGCCCGCTAGGATTGGAACGTGATCATGCCGTCAGCTTCATCGGTGTCGAAGATGCTCGCGCCGCTGGCATTGGCAACGGCGGGGCCAGCCGCCGTCGCGCAGGAGATGCCCGCGCCCGCCCCCGAAGCCTGGACGGTCTCCGTCGACGAGCGCCAGCCGGCAGTGCGCATCGGCAAGACGGCGGTCGATGGAAGCACCCAGTTCATCGGCAGCTGCAGCCGGCAGGGCGGGCCGCGATTCGCGGGCGTCTTCATCCGCTACGCCGGTGCCGGGCTGCAGCAGGTCGACGGTGCCGCCGAGCGGGTCCTGTTCGAAGTGCGCGGCGACGAATGGAAGGATGCCTTCGCGGTCCAGCTGCGCTATTCGGCGCGCAGCCGTTCCTGGGCGATCGCCGGCAGCCTGGCGCCGGTATTCCTCGATTCCTTCGCCCGCGGGCGCAGCCTCGTGGTGCTGAACAGCCAGCGGCAGCCGGTCTTTGCCTTCGACCTGACCGGTTCGGGCAATGCCGCCCGCACGATGCGCAGCACCTGCGGCGCTCAGCCGGTCGTCAGCTCGACTTCCAGCTTGGCGCCGCGGTAAAGCACGAAGCGGCCGCTGCGCCGTTCGAGGAAGCCAGCGCCGATCGCGCCGGCAAAGCGCTGGGCGGTTCGAAGGTCGGGATACCATTTGCCCCGGCGATGGGGCGTAACGAAGCGATAGCGGAACATACTTCCGCAAAATGCCGATCGTCCTTTACGGTTCCGCCATTTCGACGAAATTTCCCCATGAAACGCGTCGGATAGACGGTAAAGCGCGGGGGATCGGCGCGTGGTCGCGGCGGATGCCGGGAACGCCGGCCTTGTCGACCGGACGTTGAGCCAAGTGGCAGCGGTCCCGGGCTAAGCCCGGGACGACGCGAACCACTTGGCCGATATCGGAAAACCGATCAGCGCGAATAGAACTCGACGACCAGGTTCGGTTCCATCCGCACCGGATAGGGAACCTCGTCGAGCGACGGGACGCGGACGAAAGTCACCTTGTCGACGCCGTCGGGCGCGACATAGTCGGGCACTTCGCGCTCGGGCAGCGACAGCGCTTCGAGCACCAGCGCCATTTCCTTCGCCTTGTTGCCCAGGCTGACGATGTCGCCCGGACGGACGCGGCGGCTGGCGATGTTGCACTTCACGCCGTTGACGCGGATGTGGCCGTGGCTGACGATCTGGCGCGCGGCGAAGATCGTCGGCGCGAACTTGGCGCGATAGACGACCATGTCGAGGCGCTGCTCGAGCAGGCCGATGAGGTTCTGGCCGGTATCGCCCTTCATGCGCGACGCTTCCTGGTAGGTGCGCTTGAACTGCTTCTCGGTCACGTCGCCGTAGTAGCCCTTGAGCTTCTGCTTGGCGCGCAGCTGGATGCCATAGTCGGACACCTTGCCCTTGCGGCGCTGGCCGTGCTGGCCGGGGCCGTAGCTGCGGCGGTTGACCGAGCTCTTGGGACGGCCCCAGATGTTCTCGCCCAGGCGGCGATCGATTTTGTACTTCGACGTCTTGCGCTTCGACATGCGCAGTCACTCCAATTCGCTGCGAGGGCAGGCCGCCCGCGCTTCAGGCCCGGAACCGCACCAACCGGCCATCTTGCCGGATGCGACCGCCGCTTCACCGGGGTGCGGGGTCAATTGCGAAGGCGCGCCCATGGCCGGACATGCGCGGAAAGTCAAGCTCGACGCCGGGGCCCAGAGCGGGTAGGGGCGGCGCATGAGCGATGGGCCCCCGCTTCCCGAACAGTGCCAGACCATGGCCGAAGTCCGCGCCGGTATCGACGCGCTCGATGCCGA
The DNA here is from genome assembly GCA_963205265.1 of Pseudomonadota bacterium. Lineage (GTDB taxonomy): Bacteria > Pseudomonadota > Alphaproteobacteria > Sphingomonadales > Sphingomonadaceae > Novosphingobium. The sequence continues at coordinate 12,621 of CAUJJI010000062.1, read as the reverse complement.
GCTGGTCGCGCTGCTCGCCCGCCGCTTCGCCTACATGCGCGCCGCCGCCCGGATCAAGCCGGAGCGCAGCCAGGTCCGCGACGAGGCGCGGAAAGCCGAAGTGATCGCCAACGCGCGCAGGCAGGCGGCAGGGCGAGGAGCGCCGGAGCATGTCGTGGCCGATTTGTGGGAGCGACTGGTCGAAACGTCGATCGACTACGAACTGGACGCGTGGGACCGGCTGAAAGGGGCGTGATCCCAGCTCCCCGCTTGCCCGCCTTCGCCGGGGATCATCTTTCCCTGTCCCGCTCCAGCGTGCTCAGCACCCCGCGCAAGGTCCGCACTTCCAGGTGGTTCCACCCCGGCTTGGTCAAGAGCGTCCGCAGCGTCCGCCGCGAGGCAGCGGCGCGGCTTTCGGGGAAGAAGTAGTTGCGCGGCTCGAGCAGCGCCTCGAAATGGGCGATCAGTCCCTCGAGCTCGTCCTGCGGGGCGGGCGGGAGCAATTCCTCCTCGGTCGGCTGGGCGAGGGCCTTCAGCTTCGACCATTCGTAGGCGCAGAGGATCACGGCCTGGGCCAGGTTCAGCGAGCCGAAGTCGGGATTGATCGGCACGGTCAGGATCGTGCGCGCCAGGGCGACTTCCTCGGTCTCCAGCCCCGACCGTTCGGGACCGAAGACGATCGCCGAGCGTCCGGCATCGCGATGGATCGCGCGGGCGGCTTCCTCGGGCGTCACCACCGGCTTGGTCACGCCGCGCTTGCGCACGGTCGTCGCATAGACATGGGCGCAGTCCGCCACCGCATCGGCCAGCGTGTCGAAGATCCGTGCCTGTTCCAGCACGAGGTCGGCCCCCGCGGCGGCGGGCCCGGCACTCGGGTTGGGCCAGCCGTCGCGCGGCGCCACCAGGCGCAGCTCGGTCAGCCCGAAGTTGAGCATCGCCCGCGCCGCCTTGCCGATATTCTCGCCCAGCTGCGGCCGGACGAGGACGATCGGCGGGGCGCGGTCAGTTGCCGCCAACATCGCGCACCGAGCTGGCGAATTCCTCGAAGTCGCGCGCCTCGCTGAAATCGCGATAGACGCTGGCGAAGCGGATGTAGGCGACCGAATCGAGCTGGCGCAGCCCCTCCATCACCATCTCGCCGATGGCCTTGGAGGTGACTTCGCTGTCGCCGAGCGTCTCGACCTGGCGCTGGATGCCCGAGACGAGCTGGTCGAGGCGTTCCTGCGCGACTCCGCGCTTGCGGCAGGCGAGGGCGACCGACTGCTCGATCTTGGCGCGCTCGAACGGCTCGCGGCTGTCGTCGCTCTTGATCACGGTGATCTCGCGCAGCTGGACCCGCTCGAAGGTGGTGAAGCGGGCGCCGCAGCCTTCGCACTGGCGGCGTCGGCGAATCGCCGTGTTGTCCTCGGTCGGCCGCGAGTCCTTTACCTGGCTGTCGTCATGGGCGCAGAAAGGACAGCGCAAGCGCTCACATTCCTTCGTAGATGGGGAAGCGCGCGCAAAGATCCTCGACCCGGCTGCGGACGCTCGCCTCGACCTGGGCGTCGCCTTCCTCGCCGTTCTTGCGCAGGCCTTCGACGACTTCGGCGATCAGCTGGCCGATCTGGCGGAATTCCGCAGGGCCGAAGCCACGCGTCGTGCCCGCCGGCGTCCCGAGGCGGATGCCCGAGGTGACGAAGGGCTTTTCCGGATCGTTGGGGATGGCGTTCTTGTTGCAGGTGATCGAGGCACGATCGAGCGCCTTTTCCGCATGCTTACCCTTGGCCTGGTAGGGGCGCAGGTCGACCAGCATGAGGTGGTTGTCGGTGCCGCCCGAGACGATGTCGAGACCCTGCTCCTGCAGGCTCGCGGCGAGCGCCTTGGCGTTCTCGGCGACGGCGCGGGCATAGGCCTTGAACTCGGGCCTGAGCGCCTCGGCGAAGGCCACGGCCTTGGCGGCGATGATGTGCATCAGCGGGCCGCCCTGCATGCCGGGGAAGATCGCGCTGTTGATCTTCTTGGCGATGTCCTCGTCGTTCGACAGGATGATGCCCGAGCGCGGGCCGCGCAGTGACTTGTGCGTCGTGGTCGTGGTGACATGGGCATGCGGCACCGGCGAGGGGTGGGCACCGCCCGCGACGAGGCCGGAGAAATGCGACATGTCGGCGAGCAGGTAAGCGCCCACTTCGTCGGCGATCTCGCGGAAGCGCTTGAAATCCCAGAACCGCGAATAGGCGGTGGCGCCGCAGATGATCAGCTTGGGCTTGTTCTCGCGCGCGATGCGGGCGACCTCGTCCATGTCGATCAGGTGGTCGTCGGGCCGCACCGTATAGGGGATCGGCTGGAACCACTTGCCGCTCATGTTCACGGGAGAGCCGTGGGTGAGGTGGCCGCCGGCCGCAAGGTCAAGGCCCATGAAGCTGTCGCCCGGCTGGAGCAGGGCAAGGAACACCGCCTGGTTCATCTGGCTGCCCGAATTGGGCTGCACATTGGCGAAGCCGGCGCCGAACAGCGCCTTGGCCCGCTCGATCGCAAGGGTCTCGATCTCGTCGACGTACTCGCAGCCGCCATAATAGCGCTTGCCGGGATAGCCCTCGGCGTACTTGTTGGTAAGGATCGAACCGGCCGCTTCGAGCACGGCCTTCGAACAGATATTCTCGCTCGCGATCAGTTCGATCTTGTCGCGCTGGCGGCCCAGTTCCTTGCCGATCCAGCCGGCGATCTCGCGGAAACGCCTGAAATCCCATTCGCGCGAATAGGCGGTGGCGCCGCAGATGATCAGCTTGGGCTTGTTCTCGCACGCGATGCGGGCGACCTCGTCCATGTCGATCAGGTGGTCGTCGGGCCGCACGGTATAGGGGATCGGGTGGAACCACTTGCCGCTCATGTTGACCGGCGAGCCGTGGGTGAGGTGGCCGCCGGCGGCGAGGTCGAGGCCCATGAAGCTGTCGCCCGGCTGCAGCAGCGCCAGGAACACCGCCTGGTTCATCTGGCTGCCCGAATTGGGCTGGACGTTGGCGAAGCCGGCGCCGAACAGCTGCTTGGCGCGCTCGATCGCGATCTTCTCGATCTCGTCGACATATTCGCACCCGCCGTAATAGCGCTTGCCCGGATAGCCTTCGGCGTACTTGTTGGTGAGGATCGAGCCCGCCGCCTCGAGCACCGCTTTCGAGCAGATGTTCTCGCTGGCGATCAGTTCGATCTTGTCGCGCTGGCGGCCGAGTTCCTTGCCGATCCAGCCGGCGATCTCGGGATCGGTCTCGGCGAGGCTGCCGGTGAAGAAGCCCTTGGGTCGGATGTCGGTCACGGTATCGGCACTCGTGCTCATGCGGTTTGCCCTGAGGTCTGGAGGTTGGTCTGAAGGATGGTCTGGGGGTTGGATAGCTTGTCGACGCGCGGGCCGTGGCGGCCGCCGCCGAATGCGGTGGAAAGGAACGCGTCGAGGCAGGCCTTGGCCATGTCGACGCCGGTCAGCCGGGCGCCCATGGCGATCGCGTTGGCATCGTTGTGCTCGCGCGCCAGGGCGGCGGACAGCGGCTCGGACACCAGCGCGCAGCGCAGCGCCGGGTGGCGGTTGACCGCGATCGAGATGCCGATCCCCGATCCGCACAGCGCGACGCCGTACTGCGCATCGCCGTCGGCCACGGCCTGGGCCAGCTTGTAGCCGTAGTCGGGATAGTCGACGCGATCGGCCGTCTCCGGCCCGAGATCGGCAACCTCGTGCCCCAGCGAAACCAGGTAGTCGCGCAGCTCCGCCTTGAGATCGACGGCGGCGTGATCGGAAGCGATGGCGATGCGCATGGAGTGGGCGGCCCGTACTACTGCTTGCGGGTGAATCGTGTCAGCGCCCCCATAGGGCGTGTTGCGGCGATAAGCCAGTGGCAGCTTGGTTGGTTCCCGCATCCCCGCGAAAGCCGGGCCGCTGGCTTTGTCGATAGACGGCCTGCCAGGAGGAGAACGGTCCCGGGTCGAGCCCGGGACGACGGGAGTGGAACTCGTCGTCCCGGCGAAAGCCGGGACCGCTGGCCTCGTCGACGGAACGTCTCGCCCGCGCCGACGCCCCTTACTGATCCAGGAAGCTGCGCATCTTGCGCGACCGGCTCGGGTGCTTGAGCTTCCTCAGCGCCTTGGCTTCGATCTGGCGGATGCGTTCGCGCGTCACCGAGAACTGCTGGCCGACTTCCTCGAGCGTGTGATCGGTGTTCATGCCGATGCCGAAGCGCATGCGCAGCACGCGTTCCTCGCGCGGGGTCAGGCTGGCGAGGACGCGGGTGACCGTTTCCTTGAGGTTGGCCTGGATCGCGGCGTCGACCGGGATCACCGCGTTCTTGTCCTCGATGAAGTCGCCCAGGTGCGAATCCTCCTCGTCGCCGATCGGCGTTTCGAGGGAGATCGGTTCCTTGGCGATCTTCATCACCTTGCGGACCTTCTCGAGCGGCATCGACAGGCGCTCGGCCATTTCCTCGGGCGTGGGCTCGCGGCCCTGCTCGTGGAGGAACTGGCGGCTGGTGCGCACGAGCTTGTTGATCGTCTCGATCATGTGGACCGGGATGCGGATCGTGCGCGCCTGGTCGGCGATCGAGCGGGTGATCGCCTGCCGGATCCACCATGTGGCGTAAGTGCTGAACTTGTAGCCGCGGCGGTACTCGAACTTGTCGACCGCCTTCATCAGGCCGATGTTGCCTTCCTGGATCAGGTCGAGGAACTGCAGGCCGCGGTTGGTGTATTTCTTGGCGATCGAGATCACCAGGCGCAGGTTGGCCTCGACCATTTCTTTCTTGGCGATGCGGGCCTCGCGCTCGCCCTTCTGCACCATGTTGACGATGCGGCGGAACTCGGGAAGCGACATGCCGGTGGCGGAAGCGATGTCCGACACTTCGGCGCGGATGCGCTCGACCGAATCGGCCTCGTTCTCTGAGAAGGCGGCCCAGCGCTTGTCCTTGCGCGACATGTCCTGCAGCCACTGGTCATCGAGCTCGCGCCCGACGTAGCTGTCGAGGAAGTCCTTGCGCGGCACCTTGTGCCGTTCGGCCAGGCGCAGCATCTGGCCGCCGAGCGCGGTGAGCCGGCGGTTGAAGGCATAGAGATTGTCGACCAGGTATTCGATCTTGGTCGCGTGGAACTGCACGCTCTCGACCTGGGCGGTCAGGTCTTCGCGCAGCTGCTGGTACTGCTTTTCCTTGCCGGCCGGGAAATCGATGCCGAGGCCCATCGCCTGGAGGCGTTCGGCCTGGATCTTCTCGAACTTGCGGAACAGCTCGGTGATGTTGGCGAACTTCTCCAGCGCCTCGGGCTTGAGGGCCGCTTCCATCTGGGCGAGGCTGAGGGTGTTGTCGTCCTCGTCCTCCTCGACCGGGCGGCGGGCGCGGCGTTCGACACCGTCCTCGTCCTCGTCCTCGTCGACTTCCTCTTCTTCTTCCTCGACCTCTTCCTCGTCCTTGTAGGAGGGGCCGGCAGTCGCCTCGCTGATCTCGCCGTCGTCGTCCTCGGCATCGTCGGTCAGGCTTTCGGGCGCCGGTTCCTTCGACAGCATGGCATCGAGATCGAGAATCTCGCGCAGCTGCATCTCGCCGTTGTTCAGCGCTTCGGACCACTGGATGATGGCATGGAAAGTGATCGGGCTTTCGCAAAGGCCCAGGATCATAGTGTCGCGACCGGCTTCGATGCGCTTGGCGATGGCGATCTCGCCCTCGCGGCTGAGCAGCTCGACCGCGCCCATTTCGCGCAGGTACATGCGCACCGGGTCGTCGGTGCGCTCGATCGCTTCCTTCTTCTTCTCGGGCAGCGGCCGGCCGGCCATGCCGTCGGCTTCCTCGATCTCGTCGACCGGGGGTTCGTCCTGGTCCACCGCGTCCTCGTCGCTCTCGACGATGTTGACGCCCATCTCGGAGATCGCGGCCATGATGTCCTCGATCTGCTCGGACGACATCTGGTCTTGCGGCAGGGCTTCGTTCAGCTCGTCGTAAGTGATCACGCCGCGCCGCTTGGCACGCGCGATCAGCTTCTTGATCGAGGCTTCGTTGAGATCGATGAGCGGAGCATCGCTGCCGTCACCCTTGTCGCCGCCAGTGGTTTCTTCGTCCATCAGTCTGCCATCGTTGTTGGGCCGTGACCCAATTATAACACAGGCTGTGCATTCGCCATTTGCCCGAGACGGGCATCGAATTCCAGCTTTCTCTTCAACAAACGCTGCTGCTCGGCATAGGCTTCCTCAGTGAACTCGCGTTCATAGCGGATCGTCGCTTCTGCCAGAGCCGCTTCCAGGGCCGGTCTTTCGACCAGCAATCCGACTGCCTGGGCAAGAGCGGCCGCCGCCTGATCGCGCTCGGCCTCCGCACCCAGGAAGCCGAAACGCAGGCCGGAATATTCCTCCGGTGCGGGTACAGCCATTCCTTGATGCGCCAATATGGTGACAAGAGCTTCGCTTTCAAGCGGTTCGCCGCTGTCCAATTGATCGAGCATCAGCGCGAAGCGGGGATCGAGCGTGACGAGCCGTGCCAGGGTGTCGGCATGCCGTGCGATTTCGTCCGGCCAGCGAATCAGCCCGGCCAGTACGGCCGCGCTCAGCGCGTCGCGGGAACCGCCGTTGGCCATGCGGCGCAGGCGGTCGGCATGATCGGGCGGAGTGGGGCTCGGTTCGGATCTCCCGCCGCGACCGGCCTGGCGCTGGCGCGGCTCGCGCGCCGGATAGGCGAAGGCGGAAAAGCGGTCGAGCAGTTCGCGGCGGTACAGCGCGCGGATGTCCGAATCGGCGATCGTCTCGACATGGGCGAGGAGCCGCGCCTTGAGCCCGGCCTTGTCTTCCGGAGTGCGCAGCGGGGCGGCATCGCGCTCGTGCTCCCAGAGCGTCTCGATCAGGCTGCCGGCACCGGCGAGGAGCGCTTCCATCGCCTTGGCTCCGTCGCGCTTCACCAGATCGTCGGGATCGAGCCCGGCCGGCAGGCGCACGATGCCGAGGCTGTGCGCCGGCCGCAGCAGGGGCAGGGCGCGTCCCACCGCCCGCATCGCGGCGCGGCGGCCGGCGGCATCGCCGTCGAAGCAGAGGATCGGAACTTCGACGAGCCGCCACAGCATCTCGATCTGCCGCTCGGTCAGCGCCGTGCCGAGCGGGGCGACGCATTCGGCGATGCCCGCCGCCGCCAGCGCGATGACGTCCATGTAGCCTTCGACGACGACCAGGCGGCCCGATTGCCGCGCTGCCGGCCCGGCGCGATGGAGGTTGTAGAGCGTGCGCCCCTTGTCGAACAGCGGCGTGTCGGGGGAGTTCAGGTACTTCGGCGCGTCTGTCTTGGCGCTGTCGAGGATGCGCCCGCCGAATGCGATGACGCGGCCGCGCGCATCCTCGATCGGCAGCATCAGGCGGCCGCGGAAGCGGTCGTAGGGCTCCTTCCCGTCGACCGTGATCCTCAGCCCGGCTTCGATCAGCTGTTCCTCCGGAAACTGGGCCAGCGCCGCCTTCAGCGCCTGCCGCCCTTCCGGCGCATAGCCGAAGCCGAAGCGCGCGACGGTATGGGCATCGAAGCCGCGCCCGGCGAGATAGGCGCGCGCTTGCTCGCCTTCGGGGGATTCCAGGCAGGCGACGAACCACTTCTGCGCCGCCGCCATGACATCGTGGAGCGAATCGCGCTGCTCCGCCGCCTTGGTGGCGCGGGGATCGGGAGCGGGGACGTCCATCCCGGCTTCGGCGGCAAGCTCCTTCACCGCATCCATGAACGACAGTCCGCGCTGGTCGGTCATCCAGCGGATCACGTCGCCATGCGCGCCGCAGCCGAAGCAGTGGTAGAAGCCCTTCTCGTCGTTGACCGTGAAACTGGGAGTCTTCTCGTTGTGGAATGGGCAGCACGCCTTGAATTCCCGCCCCGCCTTGGTCAGCCGCGTCGTCCGCGAGATCACGCCCGACAGCGTAACTCGCGCGCGCAGCTCGTCCAGCCATTGCGGGGACAGGCTCAAATCAGCCCTCCCGCTGGGGGGCGGAGTTGCGGAAGCGCCGGTTCCTGAAAGTTCGCATGATCATCGCCGCCACATTCTCGTCATCTCTCGTCACCGGGGCCTGGTCCGGGATTGCTCTCCTCGCCGACCGGCGAGGCCGAAAGCGATCCCGGCTTTCGCCGTGTTGACGGCTATGCCAGCGCCGCCTTCACCAGCCCGCTGGCCTTGCTCATGTCGAGCTGGCTGCCGTGGCGGGCCTTGAGCTCGGCCATGACCTTGCCCATGTCCTTGACCGAGCTGGCGCCGACTTCGGCCTTGATCGCCTCGATCGCGGCGCGGGTGTCGTCCTCGCTCATCTGGGCGGGCAGGAATTCCTCGATCACCGCCAGCTCGGCGCTTTCGGCGTCGGCAAGCTCCTGGCGGCCGCCCTGGACGTAGAGCTCGATCGATTCGCGGCGCTGCTTGGCCATCTTCTGCAGGACTTCGACCACCAGGGTATCGTCGTCCGGCACGCTGCTGGCCGTGCGCAGCTCGATATCGCGGTCCTTGAGCTTGGCAAGGATCAGGCGCACGGCCGCGAGGCGGGCCTTGTCGCCGGATTTCATCGCCGCAACCTGGGCAGCCTTGATCGAGTCGCGAAGCATATTCGTCTGATTCCCGTGGAAAAGCGCCCTCGGGCGCGGAAAGCGTGGAGGTTAGCCGGGAATTTCCGGTTTTCCTAGGTTGACGCACTGCACCACGGGGTCTAGCGGGCGAACCTTAGCACCCATCGCTGCAACCTTGCCAACGGAGCGCCACCATGGCCGACCCCGCATCTTCGCACGCGCTCTCCCCGAAGGGCGCGACGGGCGTTCTCGTCCTTGCCGACGGTCAAGTCGCCTGGGGCCGTGGTTTCGGGGCTGTCGGCAGCGCGGTGGGCGAAGTCTGCTTCAACACCGCGATGACCGGCTACCAGGAGATCATGACCGATCCGTCCTATGCGGCGCAGATCGTCACTTTCACCTTTCCGCACATCGGCAACGTCGGCGTCAACGACGAGGATCTCGAGTCCCATGTCGACGGCGCGATCGGCTGCGTCGTCCGCGAGGACGTGACCGCGCCGTCCAATTTCCGCTCGCGGGGCGAGTTCGGCGACTGGCTCAAGGCCAAGGGCAAGATCGGCCTGGCCGGCATCGACACGCGCGCGCTGACACGCCGCATCCGGCAGTCGGGCGCACCCAACGCGGTGATCGCGCACGATCCCGACGGCAGGTTCGACATCCCGGCGCTGGTCAAGCGCGCGCAGGACTGGCCCGGGCTCGAAGGCATGGACCTTGCCCGCGTCGTCTCCCGGCACGGGCAGGAAAGCTGGGAAGGCGGCGTCTGGGCGCTGGGCAAGGGCTATGCCCGCAGCCCGCACGACGAACGGCCGCATGTCGTCGCGCTGGACTACGGCGCCAAGGACAACATCTTCCGCAACCTGGTGAAGGCCGGGGCGCGGGTGACGGTGGTGCCGGCGCAGACTTCGCTCGCCGATATCCTCGCGCTCGCGCCCGCCGGCGTGTTTCTGTCGAACGGTCCGGGCGACCCGGCGGCGACCGGCGCCTATGCCGTGCCGACGATCCAGGGCCTGCTCGAACGCGACATCCCGATCTTCGGGATCTGCCTGGGCCACCAGATGCTGGCGCTGGCCGCCGGTGCCCGGACCACCAAGATGCACCAGGGCCACCGCGGCGCGAACCACCCGGTCAAGCGGCTGATCGACGGCGTGGTCGAGATTACCTCGATGAACCACGGCTTTGCCGTGGACAATGCGGCGCTGCCGGACAATGTCCTCGAAACCCATGTCTCGCTGTTCGACGGGTCGAACTGCGGCATAGCCATCAGGGGCAAGCAGGCCTTCGGCGTGCAATATCACCCCGAGGCGAGCCCCGGCCCGCAGGACAGCTTCTACCTGTTCGAACGCTTCCTGGAGATGTTGAAATGAGCCTCACCGATCTCGAGCAGCACGTCTACGCCTATTACGTCGCCGGCGATGCAGCGCAGTTCAGCGCCGCCCCGCGCTTCTATCCCTATGGCGAACTGACGCTGATCCTGGCCGACAAGATCCAGGTCGCGACCCGCAAGTTCGGCCGCAAGGCGACGGCCAAGGCTAATTCCGTCGCCGCCGCCCTACTCGATAGGCTGATCGCTGCGGGTGCCTATTCGACCAAGACCAACGATTTCGGCGGCTCGATGCACCAGTTCCAGGCCGATGCCTACAAGGCATTCCTGAAGCAGGAGCAGGAAAGCGACCCGATCATCCTCAAGGCGAAGGACGGCGGCCCAGACTACTGGGACCAGGCTTTCTCCGCACTCACCGCTTCCTGAACGTAGGATCCCATGCCCAAGCGCACCGACATCTCCTCGATCCTCGTCATCGGCGCCGGGCCGATCGTCATCGGACAGGCCTGCGAGTTCGACTATTCGGGCACGCAGGCGATCAAGGCGCTGAAGGAGGAGGGCTACCGCGTCGTCCTCGTCAACTCCAACCCGGCGACGATCATGACCGACCCGGACATGGCCGACGCCACCTATGTCGAGCCGATCACTCCCGAAGTCGTCGCCCGCATCATCGAGAAGGAGCGCCCCGATGCGGTGCTGCCGACGATGGGCGGCCAGACCGCGCTCAACACGGCGCTGGCGCTGTTCAACGACGGCACGCTGGACCGGCTGGGCGTGAAGATGATCGGCGCCGATGCCGACGCGATCGACAAGGCCGAGGACCGCCAGCGCTTCCGCGAGGCGATGGACCGCATCGGCCTGGAAAGCGCGCGCTCGGGCGTGGCGCATACCGTCGACGAAGCCTTCAAGGTGCTGGAGACCACCGGCCTGCCGGCGATCATCCGGCCGAGCTTCACCCTGGGCGGCACCGGCGGCGGCATCGCCTACAACAAGGCGGAGTTCGAGAAGATCGTCCGCTCCGGCCTCGACGCCTCGCCGACCACCGAGGTGCTGATCGAGGAGAGCCTGCTCGGCTGGAAGGAATACGAGATGGAAGTCGTGCGCGACCGGCACGACAACGCCATCATCATCTGCTCGATCGAGAACGTCGATCCGATGGGCGTCCACACCGGGGATTCGATCACCGTCGCCCCGGCGCTGACGCTGACCGACAAGGAATACCAGATCATGCGCTCGGCGAGCATCGCCGTGCTGCGCGAGATCGGCGTCGAGACCGGCGGCTCGAACGTCCAGTTCGCGGTCAATCCGAAGGACGGGCGGCTGATCGTCATCGAGATGAACCCGCGCGTCTCGCGCTCGTCGGCGCTGGCTTCGAAAGCGACGGGTTTTCCCATCGCCCGCGTCGCCGCCAAGCTGGCGGTCGGCTACACGCTCGACGAGATCACCAACGAGATCACCGGCGCCACCCCGGCCAGCTTCGAACCGACGATCGACTATGTCGTCACCAAGATTCCCCGCTTCGCCTTCGAGAAGTTCAAGGGCGCCGAGCCGATCCTGACGACGGCGATGAAGTCGGTCGGCGAGGTCATGGCGATCGGCCGCAATTTCAAGGAATCGGTGCAGAAGGCGCTGCGCGGGCTCGAGACCGGGCTCGACGGCTTCAACCGCGTGGTCGAGCTGGAAGGCGCCGATCGCGACGCCATCACCGCCGCGCTGTCGCGGACCACGCCCGACCGGCTGCTGGTCGCGGCCCAGGCGATGCGCGAGGGCTTCACCGTCGACGAGATCCACGCGATCACCCATTACGACCCCTGGTTCCTGCGCCACATCGAAGAGATCGTCGCCGAGGAGGCGAAGATCATGGACAACGGCCTGCCGCTCGACGCGGCCGAGCTGCGCCGGCTCAAGGCCATGGGCTTTTCGGACAAGCGGCTCGCCATCCTGGCGGTGCGCTCGGTGCATGTCGCCGGCGGGTTGGCCGAGACGCAGGCGCGCCGCTCTGGGCTGCTCCACGACGCGCTGCGCGCCATGGCCGGGGCGACCAGCGAGCAGGAAGTGCGCGAGCTGCGGCAGAAGCTGGGCGTCCACCCGGTCTTCAAGCGCATCGACAGTTGCGCCGCCGAATTCGAGGCGGTGACGCCATACATGTATTCGACTTACGAGGCGCCGATGTTCGGCGCGCCGGAGTGCGAGGCGGCGCCGTCCGACCGCAGGAAGATCGTCATCCTCGGCGGCGGCCCCAATCGCATCGGCCAGGGCATCGAGTTCGACTACTGCTGCGTCCACGCCTGCTTCGCCCTGGCCGAGGTCGGCTACGAGACGATCATGGTCAACTGCAACCCGGAGACGGTCAGCACCGACTACGACACCTCGGACCGCCTCTATTTCGAGCCGCTGACGGCGGAAGACGTGCTGGAAATCCTGCGCGTCGAGCAGCAGAACGGCGAGCTGGTCGGCGTCATCGTCCAGTTCGGCGGCCAGACGCCGCTCAAGCTGGCGCAGGCGCTGGAGGATGCGGGCATCCCGATCCTCGGCACCTCGCCCGATGCCATCGACCTTGCCGAGGACCGCGAGCGCTTCGCCGCGCTGGTCGAGAAGCTGGGCCTCAAGCAGCCGCTGAACGGCATCGCCCGCAGCCGCGACGAAGCGGTCGCGGTCGCCAGCCGCATCGGCTACCCGGTGCTGATGCGGCCCAGCTACGTGCTCGGCGGGCGGGCGATGGAGATCGTCGACAGCCAGCAGCAGCTCGACGACTATATCGCGACGGCCGTGCAGGTGTCGGGCGACAGCCCGGTGCTGATCGACCAGTAC
>CAUJJI010000061.1 GCA_963205265.1 Pseudomonadota bacterium | reverse complement strand
CGCCGTCTCGCCAGTCCTATCCCTGCCGTCGCCGCAAGGGCTACGCTGCCCGAACCGCAGCTCACGCCGACGAAGCCGGCCGAGAACTACGAGTCGATGGTGCAGCGCGCCAAGGACTACATCGAAGCAGGCGACATATTCCAGGTCGTGCTCGCGCAGCGCTTCACTTGCCCCTTCCCGCTGCCGCCGTTCGCGCTCTATCGTGCGCTGCGGCGGCTCGGCCGGCCGGCACCGCTGGCGATCGCCGATGCCACCCTGCCCGAGCCCCGGCTAACGCCGACCATGCCGGGCGAAAGCTATGCCGGCATGGTCCGCCGGGCGAAGGACTACATCGAGGCGGGCGACATCTTCCAGGTGGTGCTGGCGCAGCGCTTCACCTGCCCGTTCACTCTGCCGCCGCTGGCCCTCTACCGCGCGCTGCGCCGGGTGAACCCTTCGCCGTTCCTCTATTTCCTCGACCTGCCGGGCTTCGCGCTGATCGGCTCGAGCCCCGAGATCCTGGTGCGCGTGCGCGACGGCGAGGTGACCATCCGCCCGATCGCCGGCACCCGCCCGCGCGGCAAGACGCCCGAGGAGGACAAGGCCAACGAGATCAGCCTGCTCGCCGATCCGAAGGAGCGGGCAGAGCACCTGATGCTGCTCGACCTCGGCCGCAACGATGTCGGCCGCGTCGCCGCCGCCGGGACGGTGCGCGTCACCGAAAGCTACACGATCGAGCGCTACAGCCACGTCATGCACATCGTCTCGAACGTCGAGGGCCGGCTCGACGAAGCGCGGCACGACGCCATCGACGCGGTCTTCGCCGGCTTCCCCGCGGGCACGGTCAGCGGCGCGCCCAAGGTCCGCGCCTGCGAGATCATCGCCGAGCTGGAGCCCGAGACGCGCGGCGCCTATGCCGGCGGCGTCGGCTATTTCGCGCCCGACGGCTCGGTCGACAGCTGCATCGTGCTGCGCACCGCGGTGCTCAAGGACGGCACGATGCACGTCCAGGCCGGCGCCGGCATCGTCGCCGATTCCGACCCGGCCTACGAGCAGCGCGAATGCGAGGCCAAGGCCGGCGCGCTCTTCGCCGCCGCGCGCGAGGCGGTGCGGGTGGCGGCCGAGCCCGGATTCGGGCAATAGGCTCCCCATGATCCTCGTCATCGACAATTACGACAGCTTCACCTGGAACCTGGTCCATTACCTGATGGAACTCGGCGCCGAGGTCGAGGTGGTGCGCAACGACGCGATTTCCGCGGGCCAGGCGATCTCGACCGGGGCGCAGGGCTTCCTCATCTCGCCCGGACCCTGCACGCCCAACGAGGCGGGCATCAGCCTCGAGCTTGTCGGCGCCTGCGCCGATGCCGGGCTGCCGCTGCTCGGAGTCTGCCTGGGGCACCAGTCGATCGGCCAGCACTTCGGCGGCAAGGTCGTGCGCGGCGGGCTGATGCACGGCAAGACCTCGCCGGTGACGCACGACGGCACCGGGCTGTTCAAGGGCGTGCCTTCCCCCTTCATCGCCACCCGCTATCACTCGCTGGTGGTGGAAGACACGCCGCCCGAGCTGATCGTCAACGCCACTTCGGACGATGCCCACGTCATGGGTTTCCGCCACGCCAGCCTGCCGATCCACGGCGTCCAGTTCCATCCCGAAAGCATCGCCACCGAGCACGGCCACGCCATGCTCGCCAATTTCCTTGCCCTCTGCGGGATCGACGCCCGCCTGCCGGCATGAGCGCGCTGCCCTCCATCGCCGCTCCACTCGCCGAGGACGAGGCCGAGGATGCCTTCGGCGCCATGCTCGACGGCAAGGTCGCCGACGAGGAGATCGCCCGCTTCCTCACCGACCTGTCCGATCGCGGCGAGACCGCGGCCGAGATCGTCGGCGCTGCCCGCGCGATGCGCGCGCGGCTGATCCCGATCCGCGCACCGGGGAATGCGATCGACGTCTGCGGCACCGGCGGCGACGGCCTGCATACGCTCAACGTCTCGACCGCCGTGGCGCTGGTCGTCGCCGCCTGCGGCGTGCCGGTCGCCAAGCACGGCAACCGCGCGGCCTCGTCGAAAGCGGGCGCGGCCGATACGCTCGAGGCGCTCGGGCTCGATCTCGACCGCGCGGTGGAGACCGCCGAGGCAACGCTGGCCGAGATCGGCATCTGCTTCCTCTTCGCCGGCAAGCATCACCCGGCCATGGGCCGGATCATGCCGATCCGCCGCGCCATCGGCCGCCGCACGATCTTCAACCTGATGGGCCCGCTGGCCAATCCAGCCGGCGTGCGCCGCCAGCTCGTCGGCATCGCCCGGCCCGCCTACGTGCCGATCTATGCCGATGCCCTGGCGCGGCTGGGCAGCGAGCGGGCGATGGTCGTCTCGGGCGACGAGGGGCTCGACGAGCTGAGCCTCGCCGGGGGGAACGAAGTGGCCGTGGTGAAGGACGGCGGCTTCGTCATGCAGCGCGTCGCTCCCGCCGATGCCGGGCTGGCGACGGCGCCGGTCGAAGCGATCCGCGGCGACGACGCCGCCCACAACGCGGCCGCCCTGCGGCGCCTGCTGGCGGGAGAGCGCGGCGCCTACCGCGACGCCGTGCTGTTCAACGCGGCGGGCGCGCTGATCGTGGCGGACCAGGCAGCGGGCTGGCGCGCCGGCGTCGAGCTGGCGGGCGAGGCAATCGACGATGGCCGCGCGGAGCGATTGCTGGCGAATTGGATCGCGGCGCTGGGTTAGCGCCCGGTTGGTCGACGGGACGTCCTGCCCAGAGGCCAGCGGTCCCGGGTCGAGCCCGGGACGACGAGCAAGGCCCCGTCAAGTAGACCCCGGTCGTCATGCTGAACTTGTTTCAGCACCCATCCGTCCCAGCAGACCATTGGCGCGTGGGGAGGAATGGGCCCTGAAACGAGTTCAGGGTGACGAAGCTAGTTATCGAGGCATCTCGTCACCCCTGCGCAGGCAGGGGCCCATCCAAGCTATCCTCATCGATGCACCGCTGGCTGAAGGCCCTGCCCTTCCACCACCCTCTCGACTTTCGCCCCGACCGGCGGCAAGGGATGCGCCATGACCGACAAGCTCACCGAAATCTGCGACACCAAGCGGCTGGAAGTCGCCGCGCGCAAGCAGGCTGCCTCGCTGGCCGAGCTCGATGCCCGCGCCGCCGGGCAGTCCGCGCCGCGCGGGTTCCGGCGCGCGCTGGAAGCCAAGGCTGCCTCCGGCTTCGGGCTGATCGCAGAAATCAAGAAAGCTTCCCCGTCCAAGGGACTGATTCGCGATGATTTCCGTCCCGCAGACCATGCCCGCGCCTATGCCGAAGGCGGCGCCGCCTGTCTCTCGGTGCTAACCGACGCGCCCTATTTCCAGGGCCACGAGGACTACCTCGTCGCGGCTCGCGCCGCCTGCGCGCTGCCGGTGCTGCGCAAGGACTTCATGGTCGATCCCTGGCAAGTCGCCGAAGCCCGCGCGATCGGCGCCGATGCCGTGCTGATCATCGTCGCCGCGCTCGACGATGGGCTCATGGCCGAGATCGAGAGCGCGGCGATCGAACGCGGCAGGGCCGTGCTGGGCGAGGTCCACACCGAAGCCGAGGTCGCGCGCGCCGCGCGGCTGCGCTCGCGGCTGATCGGCGTCAACAACCGCGATCTCAAGCGCTTCGTCACCGATATCGCCACGACCGAACGCCTCGCCCCGCTGATGCCCGAAGGCACGCTGCTGGTCAGCGAGAGCGGCATCAACAGCCACGCCGACCTCGTCCGCCTGGCCGCCTGCGGCGCGCGCTGCTTCCTCGTCGGCGAAAGCCTGATGCGCCAGGCCGACGTCGCCGCGGCGACCCGGGCGCTGCTGGATGGATAGACTGTCCTACAGGGCGGCGATCTGGCACGGAGGGGGGATGAAAACGAACTCCGATCAATCCTCCCCAGA
>CAUJJI010000060.1 GCA_963205265.1 Pseudomonadota bacterium | reverse complement strand
GGTTCCGGGGGCTCTTTCGCGTTTCGTCCCCCCACTTAACGCGGGGTTCCGGGTTGTGCCGGGGTACGACGGGGTTTGTTCGCCTCCCACACCCCACCCGTCATGCTGAACTTGTTTCAGCACCCATTTCTCCCCAAGCCCCGAAGCTCGCGACTGAAACGCAACGGTGCCGTTGCCCGCCCGTGCAAAGCTCCGGCGCCTCGAGGAGAAATGGGCCCTGAAACAAGTTCAGGGTGACGAACAAGTTCAGGGTGACGAGCAATTTCAGGGTGACGATTAGGGAAACCTTCGGCCCAGCCGCCAGGACTAGGCCGCACGGATCATGGGCCTGGGTCCGACGTTGATGGTCGCTTGCAGGTCCGGCGGACGGCAGGCCGACAGCGCGGGCACGCGATCGCGGCAGTCGCCGCAGATGCCGTGGCACTGCAGCGGGGGGAGGCCGGTCTTCGCGGTCAGGTGCGCGTTCTGACGGTCCGGCCGCGGCATGCCGATGACGAAGCCCTGCACCTGGTGGCAACCCAGTTCGGCGAGGACCTCGAGCTGCTCGGCGGTTTCGACTCCCTCCGCCACGACGACGATGTCGAGCGAGCGGCTGAGGTCGATCATCGCCGAAACGATGGCCATGGCCTGGCGGCTGCCGATCATGTCCTTCACGAACGATTGATCGATCTTGACCTTGTCGAAGGGGAACTTGCGGAAATAGGTGAACGAGGAAAAGCCCGTGCCGAAGTCGTCCATCGCAATGCGGACTCCCACGCTCCTCAGTTCCTGCAGGATGTCGACGGCCTGGTCGGCGTCCTCGATGAGCAGCCCCTCGGTGATCTCGAGTTCGAGCTGCGACGGCGGAAGACCGGTCTCGGCGAGCGCGGCGCGAACCTTGCCGGCCAGTTCGCCGTCGGAGAACTGGGTGGCGGAGAGGTTGACCGCCACTTTCAGCGCCTGCGGCCAGCCGGCCGCGGCACGGCATGCCTCTAACAGCGCCCACTGGCCGATTTCCGGCATCAGCCCTTCGGCTTCGGCGATCGGGATGAAAGTCGTCGGCGGGACAAGGCCGACGCCGGTGCGCTGCCAGCGCAGCAGGGCCTCGAAGCCAAGCACTTCGCCGGTGACCGCGCAGGCGATCGGCTGGTAGGCGAGCGAGAATTCCTTGCGGGCCAGGGCATCGCGCAAGGCGATTCCCAGCTGGTTGCGCTCGATCGAGCGCAGCTCCATCCGCGGATCGTATTCGACCAGCGATTGCCGGCCGGACATGCGGGCATGGTAAAGCGCGAAGCCAGCGCGGTGATGCAGTTCTTCCCAGTTCGAGCCATGGTCGGGGAAGCGCGAGGTGCCGATGCAGGGCGTCAGGCGGAAGGTTTCGCCGCCGACGAAGATCGGGGCCATCAGCGTCTTGTAGACGTTGCGGATGGCGGCGCCGAGATCCTGGCGGAAATCGCCGGCGCTGAGGAGCACGGTGAAGTCGCTGCCGCTCGACCGGCTGACGAGCTCCACCCCGCTGCAGCCTTCGAGCAGCCGCGCAAGCTTGACCAGCAGCCGGTCCTTCATCCCGGGCTGGCGGCGATCGGCCGAATCGACGATGTTGCCGGGTTCGATGCGCAGGATGGCCAGGCTGCGGCCGGGCGTCTCGCTCAGCATCGCCTTGATCGTGCGGTCGAAGGCGGAGGTGTTCAGGACGCCGGTCAGCGGGTCGCGCGACAGCATGCGCGAGACTTCGTCGGCAGTGTTGCGGACCCGGACGTCCATGGTGACGGCGAAGACCGCAATGCACAGCAGGATCAGCACGGCGGCGGCGACGCCCAGGCTCAGCTGTTCGCGCGGCAGGGCCTGGGCGGGGATGGCGATGCCGCTGGCCGGCATGCTCGTCACGGCGGCCATCGAGCCGAAATGAAGCGTGCAGATCGCCAGCGTCAGCGCGATGGCACGCAGCAGTCCATGGCGGAGCGGGCGCTTGCCGTCCCAGCCGAGAGCCAGGGCCGTGAGCAAGCCGGCCGAGCCGAGCGCCAGGACCGCTGAGCGGGGATCGTAGGCCAGGGTCCCCTGCGTCTGCAGCGCGGACATGCCGATGTAGTGCATCGCGGCAATGCCGGCGGCCATGACCAGGGGAGCTTCGAAGCGCGCGTGCCGGCGACCGGAAAAGCGCAGCAGCCAGCCGAGCGCAGCCATGGCGATCGACACGACGACCGAGACGGTGGTGCCGAGCGGCGAATAGGCGGTGGGCAAGTTCGGCTGATAGGCGAGCATGGCGACGAAATGGGTCGCCCAGATCCCGACGCCGGTGACGTAGCCGGTCAGCAGCAGCCAGCGCAGCCGCCGGGCCGCTTCCAGCTGCTGGACATGTTTCGCGAGGCCAAGCGCGGTCAGCGAGGACAGCAGGCAGATGCCGACGGCGAAAGCCACGAAGCGAATGTCGTGCTCGTTGGCGAGACAGGCATAGATTCTGAGCAAAGCCGTGGGCCTCCTGGTGGGACTGCCTGCCTATCGCGGTTCTCTTATGGCCCGGTGTCCTGGCGAATGTGGTTTTCCACGGATGGGTAAAGTCCGTAGGATCGGCCGCGGAATGGGACCATAAAGACGTAGAATCAGATAGTTGTATCGGATTTTCCGCCCGGCGCCTGCCGCGGCCCGGCGTCTCGCGGGCGCTTGCGGCATAACCATCGGTTAACGTCTCGGGGCGCATTGTCGGCCCCCACGACCTGTCGCGAAAGTGCTGATGAGCAACACAATTCCCGATCGCAGGCGCGAAGGCCGGCAGCGGCTGCTGACGGAAGTGCGCTGCCGCCTCGCGCCGGGCCAGTCCCCCGAGGTCTGGCTCACCGAGATCTCGGTGACGGGATGCCAGATCCTCGTGCGCGAAGGGCTGATCGCGCAGGACCAGTACGTGGTCATCAAGCCGAAGGGGATCGAAGGGCTGCCCGGCCGGGTCAAATGGCTGCTGGGCGAAGCTGCCGGGATCGAATTCGAGCAGCCCCTGCATGCCGCCGTGCTGGCACACCTGCTCACCGGCGGACGCGCGCCGAGCACCTACAAGGGCAGCGAGTTCGTCGATCAGTTCGGGCGCCGCATGCCGAGCCGGGCGCCGCTGGCGCCGTCATCGCGCACGGTGCGGTCGGTCCTCTAGCGTGCTTCCGACTGTGATTGCAGCAAAGCCGGCACTCCAGCACTTTGTTTTTGCCGTGAATTCCGAGTTGCCAGCCGATTCCATCCGGCTCGAAATCACTGCCTAGAGCTCGGCGATCGGCTCGACCAGCGTCTCGCGGAATTCCGCGAACTTTGCCGCGATGCCCGCCGCGTCGAGCGGGATCTCTCCGCTCGAGGCGATGTTGAACTCGGTCACGCCGGCGTCGCGGAAGCGCTTGAGATCGTCGAGCCGGGCATTGCTGTAGACGATCTTGATGATCCGCAGCGCGTCGGGATCGCGGCCGTAGCCGCGAGTCATCTCCCGGAGCTCGGCGATCACGCCGGGCGCGTCCTCGACGGGCAGGTTGTAGGGCAGCCAGCCGTCGCCGTGCCGGGCGACGCGCCGCAGCGCCGGCCTGCTTTCGCCGCCGATCAGGATCGGCACGCCGCCGGCGCGCGCCGGCTTGGGATAGCTGTAGGCCTTGGCGAAGGAGCTGAACGCGCCGTCGAACGACGAGGCTTCCTGGTTCCACAAGGCCCGCAGCGCGGCGATCGCCTCGTCGGTGCGCTTGCCGCGTTCCGCGAAGGGAACGCCGCAGGCGTCGAACTCCTCCTTCGCCCAGCCGACGCCGACGCCGAGCAGCACCCGCCCCAGGGCGAAGCTGTCGAGTGTCGCCAGCTCCTTGGCCAGGACCACCGGGTTGCGTTGCGGCAGCACCAGGATGTTGGTGCCGACTTCCAGCGTCGTCGTCGCCGCCGCCGCCCAGGTCATGCCGATCACCGGGTCGATCAGCGGATTGCGCGGATCGACGTTGGCGTAGGTATCGTCGCCGAACTGAAGCGGGGCGTCGTCGCTCTGCTCCGGCAGCTCCTGGCCCGAGCCTTCGGCATAGGGATAGGCCGATTCCGGGTATGCGGCGAACTGCACGACATGGTCGGGCATCCAGTAGTGCGCGAAGCCCGCATCCTCGGCCGCCCGTGCCGAGCTGCGGACGAATGCCCCGCCGGCATAGGCGCCGATGCCGCCGCAGGTGATTCCGACTTTCATGTCGCTCTCCCCACCACCTTGCTGCCGGGCGGAATTGCGCGCTAGACCCGCTCGATCGCGGGGCTGCGGTTCTGCGCGAACTGTACGCCGGCCTGCACGAAGTGAATATGGCTTCCGGAATAAAGCAGACAGATTAAAAGACAAGTTCGGGAGAGAGACGAACCATGGGATTGCTGGAAGGAAAGGTGGCGCTGATCACCGGGGCCGGCACGGGAATCGGCAAGGGCACCGCGCTGCGCTTCGTCCAGGAAGGCGCGAAAGTGGTGATCGCCGCGCGCCGCGAGGAAAAGCTGCAGGAGACCTGCGCGCTGGCGCCGGACAGCATCTCGTGGGTGCGCATGGATCTCAACGTGCACGACGACCGCGCCGGTGCCCTGCAGGCGGTTGTCGACCGGCACGGCCGGCTCGACGTGCTGGTCTCCAATGCCGGGGCGCAGCTGTGGAAGAGCTTCGAGGATACCGCCGACGAGGAGATCGAGGAGATCTACCGCACCAACCTTGCCTCCACCGTCCGCTTCGTCAAGCAGGCGGTGCCCTACCTGGAAGCGAGCAAGGGCAACATCGTCATCGTCTCCTCGACCGCCGGGCGCTACGTGCTGAGCCCGTCGCAATGGCTCTCGGTCTATGGCGCGTCGAAGGCCGGGCTCAACCACTTCACGCGGTCGGTGGCGCCCGAGCTCGGGCCCAAGGGCATCCGCATCAACGCGGTGGCGCCGGGCCTGACCCGCGGCGAATATGCCGACGGCAGCCGCTCGTTCGACGACGAGGAAACCCAGGCCTGGGTGCGTTCGGTCACGCCGCTCGGCCGGATGGGCGAGCCGGAGGACATCGCCAAGGTCATTGCCTTCATGGCCAGCGACATGGCTTCGTGGGTGACCGGCCAGGTGATCGACGCAAGCGGCGGCTGGCAGATCGCCGCGGGCTGAGGAGGAGCGACATGGCAGGCGAAAGCAGAAGCGTGCTGGTGACCGGGGCGGCGAGCGGCATCGGCCGGGCGACTTGCGAGCGGCTGGCGGGCAACGGCTGGCAAGTGCTCGCGGTCGATCGCGACGCGGCGAAGCTGGCCTGGGCCGAGGGCGAGGCCGCGATCGCGACGATGGCCGCCGACGTTTCCACAGAGGCGGACAACGCGCGGATGGCGGCGGAAGCGGAAGCGCGCTTCGGCGGCCTGAACGCGGCGGTGTTCAATGCCGGCATCACCGGCGGCGGCAGCATCGACGACTTGCCCTTCGCCGCATTCCAGAACGTCATCGCCGTCAACCTGTTCGGGCCCGTGCTCGGCGTGAAGGCGGTGCTGCCGCTGCTGCGCCGGCGCAAGCGCGAAGCCGCGGGCGGGAACGGGGATGCGGCGATCGTCGTCACCGCCTCGACCATGGGCATCGCCGGCGATTCGGAGAACTGGGCCTACGGCACCAGCAAGCACGCGCTGATCGGGCTCGTCCGCAGCCTGTCGCGCGAGCTGGGCTGGGAAGGCATCCGCATCAACGCGCTTTGCCCCGGCCCGACCAAGACCGGCATGACCGGCATGATCGAGGACGTCGCCCCGGCGCACTACGACCTGCTCAAGCGGCAAGTGCCGCTGCAGCGCTGGGCCGAGCCCGGCGAGATGGCGAGCGTCATCGAGTTCCTGGTCTCGCCCGCGGCATCGTTCGTCAACGGCCACGCCCTGGTCGCCGACGGCGGCGCGGTGGTCGGCACCGGCCTGCTCGCCCCGGCCACCGGCGCGGCCAAGGTCATCCCCGGCGCAATCAACAAGTAGGCGGACCCGCGATGAGCAATTCCCCCCCGACGATGGCGCAGGACAATTTCGTCGACGCCGCCGACCGGCGCGAGCGCGCCGAGGCCGATTTCTCGACCGACGAAGGTGCCCTGGCCTATGCCTACGGAGAGCTCGACCGACTGGTCGAGGCGATGCGCTATTCGCTGAAGAAGCAGATCGTCGGCTGGCCCGGCGACGACCGCGAGCTCAACACCTACGAGGCGTTGCGCCACCTGCTGCGCAACATGAGCTTCGGCCATGCCGCGCATGTCGAGGGCGACTACGGCAACCCGACGCTGACCAAGATGGGCGGCACCAACCGCATCCAGTTCCAGCTGCAGTCGACCGACTGCAACTATCACTCGGCGATCCTGCACGGCGCCTACCGCTACCGCCTGCGCGGCTATCGCGGCACTTGCGCGGTGTTCCAGATGAGCACGTTCAACGGCCACAGCTGCGACTTCGCCGACGGCTGGAAGATGATCGGCAACGCCAATCACCTCGACACCCCGCAGCTGGCGCCGGGCAGGCAGATCGACGTCGTGCTCAGCCACGGCAAGCCCGACGACCTCGGGCCCGACCAGGTCTGGCTGGAATTGCCCGAGGGCCGCTGCGAGCTCCATCTCCGGCAGTACTATGCCGACTGGCTCACCGAGCAGCCGGCCGACCTGATGCTCACTTGCGAGGGCCAGTCCTTCCCGCCGCCGCTGCTCGACCGCGACAGTTCCGAGACGCGCTTCAAGCGGCTTGTCGACCTTCTCCGGGTCCATGCCGACTTCTGCGAGGCCGGGGTCAAGTCCCACCTGGCTTCGCCGGCGGACCGCATCGCGCGCTTCGTCGTGCCCGGCGCCTTCGCCGGAACCGACTATTTCTCGGGCTGGTTCCGCTGCGCGCCCGACGAGGCGGTGATCATCGAGATCGGCAAGCCCGACTGCGAGTACTGGAACGTCGAGCTGGCGCAGCTGCAGTGGGAGCCCGGCGACTACTGGGCGCGGCTGGTCAGCTACAACCTGGCGCAGGTGCATTACGAGGCCGACGGCTCGGTCCGCTTCGTCGCCAGCTGGAAGGATCCCGGCCTGCCCAACTGGTTCGACTGCTCGGGCCGCAACCTGCACCTGATCGGCTTCCGCTTCTTCGAGACCAGGTCCGAGCACGCCGAGCCGCGAGTCAGGACAGTGCCGCTGGCCGAGCTCGACCGGCACGTCGCGCCGGACATGCCGCGCATCGGCAAGGCCGAGCGGCAGGCGCAGATGGAGCAGCGGCTGGTGTCGGTCTACCGGCGCCGGTTCAGCGATTTCTGATGGCGGCCGTGCGCTCCACGATCCTCCCCTGGAAGGGGAGGTGGCAGCGCGAAGCGCTGACGGAGGGGTGTCCGGCGATCGGCGACACCCCTCCACCACCCTGCGGGTGGTCCCCCTCCCCTGACACGGGAGGATCGACTGGAGAGCGACCCGATGACTGACCTCACCAGCCTCAAGCAGGCATTCACGCTCGAGCCCCTGCTCGACGAGGCTTTCGCGCAATCGGGCACCGGCGCGAAGGCGTTCCGCGACGAGAGCTTCTTCGCCGGGCTGAACAAGGTCCTGGAGATCCCGCACAACATCGACATCTCGCCCGGTGGCGTGCGGATCATGCACGTCAACTCGCTGCGCTTCCTGGTCAATCGCCTTCGCTGGGAAGCCGACGTGGCGAAGCATCCCGAGATCCTCGACGAGGACGTCGACGATCCGATCGTCGTGCTCGGCTTGCCGCGCAGCGGGACGACCAAGCTGCAGCGCTTCCTCTCGGCCGATCCCGCGCTGCAGGCAACGCCGGCCTGGGCGATGTGGAACCCGGCGCCGTTCCCCGGCGAGCAGCGCGGCGACCCGACGCCGCGGCGCGACTGGGCGAACGCCATGATGAACGCCGTGACCAACACCGGCGACACCTACCAGATCATGCACGAGTTCGCCGCCGACGAGGCCGAGGAGTCGAGCTTCATCCCGATCGCCAATTTCGACAACATCGGCCAGTTCATCACCGCGCCCGACTACCAGTACCTCGACTGGCTGCGCTCGCGCAGCCGGGTGCCGTCGCAGGCCTACCTCAAGCAGATGCTCAAGTACCTGCAGTGGCAGCAGGGCGGCAAGAAGGGCCCGTGGCTGCTGAAGAACCCCTGCAACACCGGCGAATTCCTCGAAGTCCTGGAAGTCTTCCCCAGGGCCACCTTCGTCATCTCGCGGCGCGATATCTACAAGACCATGGGCTCGTCGATGCGGATGGGCACCGAGATCCTGCAGAACACTTTCGACGATCTCGATCCGGCTTTCGTCGGCCGCTACACGATCGACATCTGGGCGCACGAGCTGAAGCGCTACTTCGCGCAGCGCGAGGCGATGGGCCCCGAAGTCCGGCTGATCGAGGTGGATTACAGCACCTGCGTCGACGACGGCCTCAGCGTCGCGCGCGAAGTCTATGCGGCGCACGGCCTGCCCTGGACGCAGCAGGGCGAGGCGGCGATGCGCCAGTGGGACATCGCCAATCCGCGCCACAAGCTGGGCTCCTACGGCTACAGCCTGGAAGACTACGGCTGGTCGGAGGAAAGGATCGCCGAGGCCTTCGGGCCGGTCGCCGAGGAATGGCGCGGCAAATAGGGAGAAGACCGATGTTCCTGCGCGGACACATGCAGAATGCCTATGTCACCCACGATCTCGACAAGGCGATGGAGATCATCGGCAACCAGTACGGCATGGAGCCGTTCCAGCGGATCGATCCGGTGCTGACGATCAAGACGCCCAAAGGCAACCAGCCGATGGCGAACCGGGTCGCCTCGTACTGGGCGGGCGGGCTCAACATCGAGGTCATCCAGCCGGTGTCGGGCTATGTCGACGACTATCTGGCCATGCTGCCGGCCGACAAGTCGGACTGCGTGCCGCGCTTCCACCACATCTCGCTGCGCCGCGACGACGAGGCGGAAATGCGCAGGGAGATCGCCGAACTCGGGCTGCCCTTCGCCTTCGAGGGGCCGCTGACCAGCGAGGCGGACATTCCGCCGCTGATCTTCGTCTACCTCGACGGGCGCGCCTCGCTCGGCCACTACGTCGAGTTCACCTGGAAGAGCCCCGAAGCCTGGAAGTTCGTCGGCTGGCCGGAAGGGCGGCCGGTCTGGTGAGGACAATGTGACCCGTCGTCCCGGGCTCGACCCGGGACCGCTGCGATCCGGGCAGAACGGTCCGTCGATGAGGCCAGCGGTCCCGGGTCGAGCCCGGGACGACGAGATGCCTGTAACGACGAAACGCCCCCAGCGCCCCGTTAGGCCACCACCGCCTTGTCCCGGGGCCAGCCCTGCATGTCCCAGCCTTCGGGCGTCGCCCAGATGTATTCGAAGGCGTGGCCCAGCGTCCGGCCGGCGTCGAGGTAGATGAACACCAGCCCCGGCACCGAGCTTTCGAACAGCAGCGGAAAGCCCAGCTGCTCGATCTCCTTGCGCATCGCCGCCTCGTCGTCGCGGCGCACGGCGATGTGGTGGAAGCGGGGGACATAGTCGTCCTTGTCGGCGGGCAGCACCGGCAGGTAGTGGTCCAGGTAGCCGGCGACCGGCTGGATCAGCTCGATCTGCAGGCCGTCCTTCCAGCCGAGCGCGGCGCGGACGCTCGACTCCTTCGGGCCGCTCGGGGTCTGCAGGATCATTTCCGGATCGAACACGATCCAGTCGATCCTGCCGAAGCGGTCGTCGACCAGCTTCATCGCCTTGTCGAGGTTGTGAGTGACGTAGGCGTTCTGGAAATGGTTCCTGAGAAACATGCGGCGGCGCTCCCGATCCCTGTGCCTGCGGCGATCGTGCCCCGATTGTCGCGGCCAGGCAAACGCTCTGCAACCGAGTTGACGCGGCCCGCCTCTTTCCGCACCCTCCAGGCAAATTGCACTCCCGATGCAGGCAAGACGGTTCGGGGCGAGGAGAGCAGAGGATGGCGCGCACCTGGCTGGAGCTGATCGACGCGCTCGCGGCGGAGCACCCCGAAACCGTCGCGATCGTCGAGGCCGGCGATCCCGGCGAGCGGCTGAGCTGGCGCGACGTCTCGCGGCGCTCGGCCGGGATTGCCCGCGCCTTTGCCGCCAGGGGCCTCGGCGAAGGCAAGGTCATGTGCCTGGAACTGCCCAACAGCGCCGCCTTCATGCTCTGCGCGCTTGCCGCCTGGCGGCTGGGCGCGACAGTGGCGCCGCTGCGCTGGGACCTGCCGGAGCCCGAGCGCCTGCAGCTGCGCGCGCTGGCCGGGCCGGCAGTGATCGTCACCGCGCGGGGCGAAGGGGCGGGGGAGACGAGCCTGGCCGAAGTGCTCGCCGCGCCGCCTGCCGATCCGGCGGACCTGCCGCCCGCTCCGGTGGCCTCGCCCGCCTGGATGAGCGCGTCCGGCGGCTCGACCGGCAGCCCCAAGCTGATCGCCCCCCGCGTCGACACCGCGCTCGGCGACGGCACCGACATGCGCTTCCACGGCGGCCGGTCCAATTTCGCCGACAACAGCGGCCACCGCCATCCGGTCCACCTCGTCTGCACGCCGCTCTATCACATGCACGGCTTCGTCCTCGCCTTCCGCACGCTGAGCGAGGACTTCCGCGTCGTCGTCATGCCGCACTTCGAACCCGAGGCGTTCCTCGACCTGGTCGAGCGCGAGCGGGTCGCCTTTGTCGCGTTGGTGCCGACGATCGCCGTGCGGCTGCTCAAGAGCCCGTCGATCGGCTCGCGCGACCTTTCCAGCATCGAGAACATCATTCTCGGCGCCGGCGCCACGCCCGACTGGGCGATCCGCGAGCTGATCGCGCTGACCAGCCCCGAGACGGTCAAGCTCGGCTACGGCATGTCGGAAAGCCTCGCCGCTTCGTTCCTGCGCGGCGACGAGTGGCTCGAGCACCCCGGCAGCGTCGGCAAGCCGATCGGCGTCGAGACGCTGGTCGTCGACGAGCAGGGCAATCCGCTCCCCGCCGGCGAGGTGGGCGAGCTGTTCTTCCGCCCGCTCGGCGGCGGCGAGGCGTTCAGGTATGTCGGCGATGCCGTGCCCCGCACGCTGCCGGGCGGCTGGGCCTCGGTCGGCGATCTCGGCCGGCTCGACGCCGAAGGCTACATGTACATCGTCGATCGCCGCACCGACATGGTGAAGACCGGCGGCGCCAACGTCTTCGTCAGCGAAGTCGAGGCGGCGCTGCTCGCCCATCCCGAGGTGGCCGACGTCGCGGTGGTCGGCCTGCCCGATCCCGACTGGGGCCGCCGGGTCCACGCCATCGTCCAGCCGCGCGCGGGTGCCGCGACCGCCGGCCTCGATGCGCTCCTGCGCGAGCACTGCAAGCAGCGGCTCGCCGCCTACAAGGCGCCGCGCAGCTTCGAATTCGTCGCCGAGCTGGGCCGCAGCGACGCCGGCAAGATCAACCGCCAGGCGCTTGCCCGCGCCCGCGAGCAAGAGCCGCTGCAGGAGAGGCCATGACCGTCCACTACGAGGAGCGCGGCCATGTCGCGCTGATCACCATCGACCGGCCCGAGCGGCGCGGGGCGATGAACGTCGCCTCCTACCGGCAGCTCGCCCGGGGCTGGCGCAGCGCCGCCGCCAATCCCCGGGTCCGCGCCGTGGTCATCACCGGGGTCGGCGATTCCTATTGCGCCGGGGCCGACCTGAAGGAATTTATCCCGATGGTCGCCGAAGGGGCACGGGGCCGCGTCGCGAGCGGCGAAAGGCCGGCGGCCGAAGCCGGGCCGGAAGGCGCGTCGAGCGACCTGGCGCTCGCCGTGCTGCGCGACATCGACTATCCCAAGCCGATCGTTGCCGCGGTCAACGGCCCCTGCGTCGCCAGCGGCATGGAGATGCTGCTCGGCACCGACTTGCGCATCGCCAGCCCCGATGCGGTCTTCGGCCTGCCCGAGGTCTGCCGCGGCCTGTTCCCCTCGGGCGGCAGCACGGTGCGGCTGCCGCGGCAGATCCCCCATGTCCACGCGATGGACCTGCTGCTGACCGGCCGGCACGTCTCGGCCGAGGAAGCGCTGCGCTTCGGGTTGATCAACGAGGTGGTGGAAAAGCCGCGCCTGCTGGCCCGCGCCTTCGAGCTGGCCGAGCGCATCGCCGCCAATTCCCCGGGCGCGGTCTCGGCGACCAAGCTCAGCGTTCTCGAGGGCCTCAAGACCGGGACGCCCGAGGCTTTCGCCCGCGAGCTGGAAATCGGCGACGCGGTCTTCGCCGGGCCCGATGCGATCGAGGGACCGCGGGCCTTCCTGGAAAAGCGCAAGCCGGAATGGGCCGGCGTGGAGAAAGCGCTATGATCGCGCGACTCATCCTGACTGCAAGGGGAACGATTGCGCCATGAAGCTAAACGCCACGCATTCGGTCGCGCCGTCGCGCGATCTCGTCCGGCTGGCCGCGAATCTGGAACATGCCGGCTGCGACGGCTTCAATTTCGCCGATCTCTCGCACGACGCCCTGCTCGCCGCCTCCGTCGCGGCGACCGGCACCACGCGCATGGCGATCGGCACTGCGATCGCCCTTGCCTTCACCCGTTCGCCGACGGCGCTCGCCTATGCCGGGCACGACCTGAACCGGGCCTGCGAGGGCCGCTTCGTGATGGGGCTCGGCCCGCAGGTCCGGCCGCATATCGAACGTCGCTTCGGCTTCGCCTGGAGCGAGCCGGTGAAGCGCATGCGCGAGACGGTTCTGGCCATGCGCGCGGTGTGGGCCTGCTGGCAGGAAGGCGGCGCGCTCGATTTCCGCGGCGACATCTTCAACCTCTCGCTGATGCCGCCCGCCTTCCGTCCCGAAGCGACCGAATGGGGCGGGCCGCCGGTCTATCTCGCCGCGGTCGGGCCGAAGATGGCGGAGCTGGCGGGCGAAGTCGCGGACGGGCTCTTCGTCCACGCCTTCGCCACTCCCGCCTATGTGCGCGAGCAGCTGCTGCCGGCGGTGGAGCGCGGCCTCGCCCGCTCGGGGCGCAGCCGCGCGCAGTTCCAGCTCGTCTATTCGGCCTTCATCGCCGATAGCACCGCCGCCGCCGATCCCCGGGCGGCAAGGGCACAGGCGCGCAACTCGGTCGCCTTCTACGCGTCGACTCCGGACTACCGCCGCGTGCTCGAGCAGCACGGGCTGGCCGATCTGCAGCCCCGCCTGCGCGAGATGACGCGCATGGGCGCCTGGGCCGACATGGCGGGGGAGATCGGCGACGAGGTGCTCGACCTGTTCTGCGTCGGCGGCACCCCGGCCGAGATCGCCGCCGGCCTCGGCGAGCGCTGGGGCGGGCTGGTCGACCAGATCTCGCTGGGCATCGACTTCTGGCTGCGCCACGGCGAGACCCAGGAATGGCAGGACGCCGCGGCCAGGCTGAGGGGTGGAAAGTAGAGCGGAAGGCCTTTCCGGGCGGTTGCCCCCCGGGGGAAGATGGGCGCCCAGTTCCTCCCCCTACGGGGGAGGAACAGGACACACCTCAACCCCCGCTGGCGAATGCGGGCTTGCGCCGGGGACGGAAACACACGCACGGGCCGGCCGGCGCAGG
>CAUJJI010000059.1 GCA_963205265.1 Pseudomonadota bacterium | reverse complement strand
CGGCCGCCGTTCTCGGTGTATAGCCTCGTGTTCCCCTCCCCGGGTTGGGTTGGGGGCCGCCGCCGGGGCTGCGGGCGGGTTCACACCGCCAGTGGTGACACCCCTCCACCGCCTTTGGCGGTCCCCCTCCCCTTACAGGGGAGGATCTGTGGTGTTACGCCTTGGCACTCGCCCCCATCCGGCTATAAGGGCCGCCACTTACCCCCCCTGCCAGCCGAAGGCCCGATGACCCAGCCGAAGTTAAAGCGAATCCTGCTCAAGCTGTCGGGCGAAGTGCTGATGGGCAACCAGCAGTTCGGCATCGATCCGGAATTCGTGGCCGAGCTGGCGCGCGAGGTGAAGGCGGCCAAGGACACCGGGCTGGAAATCTGCCTGGTCATCGGCGGCGGCAACATCTTCCGCGGCATGTCCGGGGCAGCCAAGGGCATGGATCGTGCCCAGGCCGATTACATGGGCATGCTGGCGACGGTGATGAACGCGCTGGCCATGCAGAACGCGCTCGAGCAGCTTGGCGTCCACACCCGCGTCCAGTCGGCGATCCAGATGGACGCAGTCTGCGAGCCGGTGATCCGCCGCCGCGCCGAGCGGCATCTCGAAAAGGGCCGCGTCGTGATCTTCGCGGCGGGCGTCGGCAGCCCCTATTTCACCACCGACAGCGGCGCCGCCCTGCGCGCGGCCGAAATGGGCTGCGACGCCCTGTTCAAGGGCACCAGCGTGGATGGGGTATACGATGCCGATCCCAAGACCAATCCGCAGGCCAGGCGTTACGATACAGTCGATTACGACACGGTCTTGGCCGACAACCTCAAGGTGATGGACGCCTCGGCGGTGGCGCTGTGCCGTGACAACAATATTCCGATCGTCGTGTTCTCCATCCGCGAGAAGGGCAACCTGGCCCGCGTGCTCGCCGGCGAGGGGACGCAGACGGTCGTGCAAAAGGGAGCCTGAGCCATGGCGAAGTATGACAAGGCGGATCTCGAACGCCGCATGAAGGGCGCGATCGAAGCGCTGAAGCACGACCTTTCCGGCCTGCGCACCGGGCGCGCCAACACTGCGCTGCTCGATCCGATCACCGTCGAGGTCTATGGCGCGCAGATGCCGCTGAACCAGGTGGCGACCGTCTCCGCGCCCGAGCCACGGCTGCTGTCGGTGCAGGTGTGGGACAAGTCGAACATCGGACCGGTGGAAAAGGCGATCCGCTCGGCCGGCCTCGGACTCAACCCGATCAACGACGGCAATACGATCCGCCTGCCGATCCCCGACCTCACCGAGGAGCGGCGCAAGGAACTGGCCAAGCTGGCGCACCAGTATGCCGAGAAGGCACGGGTCGCCATCCGCAACGTCCGCCGCGACGGCATGGATGCGCTCAAGGCCGACGAGAACAAGAAGGAAATCTCGGAAGACGACCGCAAGCGCGGCGAAACCGAGGTCCAGAAGCTGACCGACGACATGATCAAGGCGGCCGATGATGTCGCGGCGCAGAAGGAAAAGGAAATACTGACCCAGTGACTCGTACGGCTTCCCCGCTAGGCGGCGACGCCGGGCTCCGGGAAGCGGGCCACGGCGCCCGTCACGTCGCCATCATCATGGACGGCAACGGGCGCTGGGCGACGAAGCGCTTCCTGCCGCGGGCCGTCGGCCACCAGCGCGGCGTCGAAGCCGTGCGGCGACTGGTCAGGGCCGCGCGCGGCATGGGGATCGAGGCGCTGACGCTCTATGCCTTCTCCACCGAGAACTGGCGCCGCCCCGAGGACGAGATCGCCGACCTGATGGGGCTGCTCAAGCGCTTCATCCTCTCCGACCTCGACGAATTCGCCGCCAACGGCATCCGGCTGAAGATCATTGGCGATTACAAGGCCTTCCCTGCCGATGTTGTCGAACTGATCGAAGGCGCGCTCGCGCGGACCGCCGGCAACAGCGGGACGACTCTGGCCGTCGCGCTGAACTATGGCTCGCAGGACGAGATCGCGCGTGCCGCCGCCCGGGCGGCGGCCAAGGGGGCGATCACGCCCGAAACGATCGAGGCCGAGCTCGACACGGCCGACATGCCGCCGCTCGACCTGCTGATCCGCACTTCGGGCGAGATCCGCCTGTCCAACTTCCTCCTGTGGCAAGCGGCCTATGCCGAGCTGTGGTTCACCGACGTGCTGTGGCCGGACTTCGAGCCCGCGCACCTCGAACAAGCGCTCGCCCATTTCGCAGGCCGGGAGCGGCGCTTTGGCGGGCGCTAATCCATTGCCTTCCATCCCCTGCCGTCATGCCGGACCTGGTTCGGCACCCATCGCGCCGTCGGCGGCTTCCGCGCTTGGGGAGAAACGGGCCCTGAAGCGCGTTCGGGGTGACGATGAGGCGAGGGCGGCGCGCTGGTGACCGACAGTCTGCCGAAGCGATCCGACCTCGGCGTCAGGATGATCTCCGCCGCGGTGATGCTCGGCGCCGCCGGGCTGGCCTTCTGGCAGGGCGGCCTCGTGCTCGACCTGTTCATCGGCGCGATCGGTCTCGTCGCGCTGGTCGAATTCGCCATGCTTACGGCCCGCTTGCCGTTGAGCGGTCCGGGGCGGTTCGCTGCGCTGCTGGCCGGCGCGGTCTACGTCGGCTACGCGACGCTGGTGCTGATCCTGCTGCCGGCGCTCTACGTCGCGGTACTGGTGGGAGCGGTCGTCGCCACCGACACCGGCGCCTACTTCACCGGGCGCAATGTCGGCGGGCCGAAGATCGCGCCCGCCATCAGCCCGTCGAAGACCTGGTCCGGCCTGTGTGGCGGCATGATCGCAGCGGCGCTTTGGATGGTGTTGGCGATCGGCACTTTGCGCTATGGCTCGCAGGGCATGGAAATGAAGCCCGACTACGCCGCCGCCTTTCTCTCGCGCGGGACCGCGATCGCCGCGCTGGTCGGCGCCGGGCTCGCCGTCGCCGCGCAGGCGGGCGATTTCCTCGAGAGCTGGATCAAGCGCCGCGCCGGAGCGAAGGACAGCTCGCGCCTCATCCCCGGCCATGGCGGCGTGCTCGACCGGGTCGACGGCCTGCTGCCGGTGGCGGTCATCGCCGGGCTGGCGCTGGCCTGGCCTTGGTGATGCGCTCCATTTCCATTCTCGGCGCGACCGGATCGATCGGCGCATCGACGCTCGACCTGATCCGGCGCGAGCGGGACAAATGGCGCGTCTGCGCGCTCACCGCCCACGGCAACGTGGCCGAACTGGCGCGTCTGGCGCGTGAGTTCTCCGCCGAAGTCGCGGTCATCGCCGACGAGGCCTGCCTGCCCGAACTGCGCGCGGCGCTTGCCGGCAGCGGCATCGCGGCGGCGGGCGGCGAAACCGCGCTGGTCGAGGCCGCGGCGCGCCCGGTCGACATCACCATCGCCGCGATCGTCGGCTGCGCGGGGCTCGCCCCGACCATGGCGGCGATCGAGCAGGGCGGCATCGTCGCGCTCGCCAACAAGGAAGCGCTGGTCTCCGCGGGCGAGGTGATGACCGAGGCGGTCACGCGCCACGCCGCGACGCTGCTGCCCGTGGATTCCGAACACAACGCCATCTTCCAGTGCCTGGCCGGCAACGACCCGGCCCATGTCCGCTCGATCACCCTGACGGCGAGCGGCGGTCCGTTCCGCGACTGGCCCGCCGAACGGCTGGCCCTGGCGACCCCGGCCGAAGCGGTCAAGCATCCCAACTGGTCGATGGGCGCCAAGATCAGCGTCGATTCCGCGACGATGATGAACAAGGGGCTGGAACTGATCGAGGCGCGCTACCTGTTCCCGGTCGGGCTGGAGCGGCTGCGGATCATCGTGCACCCGCAGTCGATCGTCCATTCGATGGTCGAATACCGCGACGGATCGACGCTGGCGCAGCTCGGCCCCTCGGACATGCGGGTGCCGATCGCCTCGGCGCTGGCCTGGCCCGAGCGCATGGATACGCCTTGCGAAAGGCTCGATCTCGCAGCGATCGGAGAGCTCACCTTCCGCCAGCCGGACGAGGTCCGCTTTCCCGCCACGCGTCTCGCCCGCGAGGCGGCGCAGGCCGGCGGCGCGGCACCGGCGGTGCTGAACGCGGCCAACGAGATCGCCGTCGCAGCCTTCCTCGCCGGTCAGATTGGGTTCACCCGCATCGCCGCACATGCAGAGGACATGCTTTCGTGCTATGCACCGCCTGCGCCCGGGTCGCTGGCCGACGTCATTGCGGTCGACAAGGAGGCGCGGGAGCGCGCGCGCTCGCTGATGGAGTCTGCCTGACTTGCTGCAATCTCCCGGTTTCCTGATGGCCCTGCTCGGCTTCCTGCTGCTGCTGGGGCCGCTCGTCCTGGCCCATGAGCTCGGCCATTACCTGGTCGGGCGCTGGTTCGGCGTGAAGGCCGATGCCTTCTCGATCGGCTTCGGCAAGGAGCTGGCCGGCTGGACCGACAAGCGCGGCACCCGCTGGAAGCTGTCGGCGCTGCCGCTCGGCGGCTACGTGCAGTTCGCCGGCGACATGAACGCCACCAGCATGCCCGACCCGGCGATCGATCACCTGTCGCCGGCCGAGCGGGCGCAGCTGTTCCAGTCCAAGCCGCTGTGGCAGCGCAGCCTCATCGTCCTTGCCGGGCCGCTGACCAACCTGCTGCTGGCGGTCGTCATCTTCGCCGCATTCAACCTCGCTTTCGGCAGGATCGAGGCGACGCCAAGCATCGCCGAATTCACCGAACAGTCGGCCGCTCGCGACGCGGGGCTGAAAGTGGGCGACCGGATCCTCGCGGTAAACGACCACCCGATCGAAAGCTTCACCGAGATCCCGGAATACATCGTTCCCTTTCCCGGCCGGACGGTGACCTTGCGGGTGGAGCGCGGCGGCAGCACCCTGGTCGTGCCGGTCCGCATCGCCGCAGCCGTCGAAAAGGACGAGTTCGGCAACGAGGCGCGCATCGGCCGCCTCGGCATCGCCGCCGGGAAGACCGAGATCCTGCCGGTCGGACCGGTCGAGGCGGTCACCCTGGGCGTCGAGCAGAGCCTGGGCATCATGCGGATGATGGCCACCGGCATCGGCCAGATTATCTCGGGCGAGCGGTCGGTCCGCGAGCTCGGCGGACCGGTCAAGATCGCCAAGTTTTCGGGCGAGCAGCTCAGCCTCGGCTGGCTGCCCTTCGTCAGCTTCGCGGCGCTCATCTCGATTAACTTGGCATTCATCAACCTGCTGCCAATTCCCGCTCTCGACGGTGGGCACCTGGCTTTCTACGCGGCGGAAGCGGTGCGCCGGAAGCCGTTGGGCCTTCGCAGTCAGGAATGGGCGTTCCGAACCGGGCTGGCACTCGTGCTGGCCCTGATGGTGGCGGTCACGATCAACGATGTCAGTTCGTTGCCGATATTCGGCGGTTAGATTCAGCCCCTTGTGGTGGAGAAGTTGGACCGATCACACGATCTGCCGGATTGACCGCTTGATTGGCCGGGCGCCATCGGGCAGAGGGCTGCGACGGTCTGCGACCTGTCCTCGCGGCGGGTCTGTCTTCCGGCTTCCGAGCAATACGGGCCCAATTGATGACGGGAATACCGTGGGGATGATGGGATTTTGAACATGGTTCGCAGCAATAACGGCCGCCGCGCGCCGCATCTGGCGGCGGTGCTTCTGGGAACCACGATCCTGGCGGGCACGCCCGGCGTCGTCCTCGCGCAAAGCGCCGGGCCCGCCACGCCCGCTCCGGCTGCGGCCGCTGCGCCTGCCCCGGCGCAGGTCCAGATCGTCTCGATCAACGTCCTGGGCAACCAGCGCCTCGAACCGCAGACGATCATGTCCTACATCAAGCTGCGGATCGGCCAGCCCTATTCGCAGGTCGCCGCCGACCAGGCGCTGAAGGACCTCTACGCGACCGAGCTGTTCGCCGACGTCCAGGTCCGCAACGACAGCGGCCACGTGGTGATCGAGGTCAAGGAGAACCCGGTCGTCAACCGCATCATCCTTGAAGGCAACAAGCGCATCAAGGACGACAAGATCCTGCCCGAGATCAAGGTCGCGCCGCGGCAGATCTTCACGCGATCGAAGATCCGCGCCGACGTCGCCCGCATCATCGAGCTCTACAAGCGCCAGGGCCGTTTCGCCGCTACGGTAGAGCCGAAGATGGTGATGCTGGAGCAGAACCGCGTCGACATCGTCTTCGAGATCACCGAGGGCGAGAAGTCCAAGGTCCGCCAGATCAACGTGCTGGGCAACACCCGGTTCTCCGACGGCGAGCTGCGCAGCGAGATGGTGACCAAGCAGTCGCGCTTCTTCCGCCTGTTCAGCTCGAGCACCAGCTACGACCCGGATCGCCTGGCCTTCGACCAGCAGAAGCTCCGGCAGTTCTACCTGACCCAGGGCTATGCCGACTTCCGCGTGGTTTCGGCAGTGGCCGAGCTGACGCCGGACAAGAAGGACTTCATCATCACCTACGTCGTCGAGGAAGGCGACCGCTACAAGTTCGGCGACGTGAAGGTGGAAAGCCAGCTGCGCGACTTCGACGGCGAAGCGCTGACCAAGCAGCTGCCGATGCGCAAGGGCGACTGGTACAACGCCAAGCTGGTCGAAGACACCATCGAGCGGCTCAACGAGACCGCCGGCACGTTCGGCTATGCCTTCGCCGACGTGCGGCCGAACTACGACCGCAGCAAGGAAGACCTGACCATGGGTCTCAGCTTCGTCATCGGCGAAGCCCCGCGTGTCTATGTCGAGCGGATCGACGTCAACGGCAACACGCTTACCCAGGACAAGGTCGTCCGCCGCGAGTTCCGCATCGCCGAAGGCGACGCCTTCAACTCGCTGCAGGTCAAGCGCTCGACCAACCGCATCAAGTCGCTCGGCTACTTCCAGGAGAAGTTCGAAGTCGAGCAGAAGCCCGGCAGCGCCCCGGACCGCGTCGTGCTCGAAGCCAACGTCGAGGAACGGCCCACCGGCGAGCTGCAGCTTTCCGCCGGCTTCTCGTCGATCGAGAGCTTCATCTTCCAGGCATCGATCCAGCAGCGCAACTTCCGCGGACGCGGGCAGACGGTCGGCCTGTCGGGCAGCTATTCGCGCTACAGCAAGAGCGTCGAGGCGAGCTTCACCGAGCCCTATGTCTTCGACCGCGCCGTCTCGGCCGGCATCGACATCTACCGGCGCGACTACGACAGCTTCAACTACTTCCGCAACGACCGCAACACGACCTACCAGCAGTCGACCACCGGCTTCCAGATCCGCGCCGGCCTGCCGCTGACCGAATACCTGACCGGCGTCGCCCGCTACACGGTGAATTACGACGACATCTCGCTCGACAAGGCGACCTTCTTCACCGATCGCCTCAACCCGCCCGCGCTCGCCTGCGACCCGCTGCTCGCCGGCCGCTACCTGTGCGACGCGATCGGCAAGCGGCTGAGCTCGATCGTCGGCCTGTCGCTGATCTACGATACGCTCGACAACCGCGTGCGGCCTTCGCGCGGCAACCAGGTCACCGCCAACCTCGATTTCGCGGGGCTCGGCGGCGAAGTGAAATATGTTCGCTTCCGCGCCAATGCGGCGAAGTACTTCCCGGTGGGCAAGGGCTTCATCTTCTCGATCTCGGCCGAAGGCGGTGCGATCAAGTCGCTCGAGAACCGCAACATTCCGAATGTCGACGATGTCCGCCTGACCGACCGCTTCTATCTCGGCGAGCCGCAGATGCGCGGCTTCGACATTCGCGGCCTGGGCCCGCGCGTCCTGCGCAAGCCCTATATCGACACGAACAGCGACGGTACGCTCGATGCCCTGTCGACCAAGCGCAGCGAGTGGACCGACGACGCGCTGGGCGGCAAGTTCTACTACCAGGCTCGTGCCGAGCTGGAGATCCCGCTCGGTTCGGGCGCGCGCGAACTGGGCCTGCGCCCGTCGATCTTCGTCGACGCAGGCGCCGTCTGGGGCGTCAAGCGGCCGGCGCTCGACGACACCACGCTCAACGGCACTTTCGTTCCGCAGAAGGACAACAACGGGCTTCCGCTCTATAGCCAGGTCGATACCGCCACGGTCCAGAACGGCGTCTGCACGCCGACCGCGACCTCGCAGGTCACCAATCCGATCAACCCCAATCCCCCGGCCTGCCTGACCACCAACCAGAACACGGCGCTGGGCCAGAGCTTCGCCTTCAAGGAATTCTTCGTCGGCGACACCTGGAAGCCGCGCCTCGCGATCGGCATCGGCGTCAACTGGAACTCGCCGTTCGGACCGTTCCGCATCGATTTCGCCAAGGTCCTCATCAAGCAAGAGGGCGACGATACCAAGGCCTTCACTTTCAACGTAGGAACCCAATTCTGATGAAGACACTCTTCAAGTCCGCCGTGGCTGCCGGCCTGATGCTCGGCGCCGCGCCGATGCTGCCCGTCGCGCACGCCCAGTCTTCGCCGGTCGTGCCGGGCCTCGCCGTCGCCGATCTCGACGCCGCCATCACCAAGTCGGCCGCCTTCACCACGGCCCAGGCGCAGCGGCCGGTCACCTACAAGGCGCAGATCGACAATGCGACCGCGCGCCGCAACGCCATCTCGGCGCAGCTGCAGCCGCTGATCGAGAAGTTCAACCGCGATCGCCAGGTGGCGGCGCCCAACCAGGCCGCGCTGCAGCAGCAGGCGCAGCAGATCCAGCAGATCCAGGAATCGGGCCAGCAGGAACTGCAGCGCATCCTCCAGCCGGCCGCGCTGTCGGAAGCCTATGTCCAGGAGCAGATCGAAGAGAAGCTCGACCAGGCGGTGAAGAACGCCATGGGCGCCAAGAAGGTCTCGCTGCTGCTCAGCCCGCAGGCGATCCTGGCGGTGAACAATACCGCCTACAACCTGACCGACGACATCACCGCCCAGCTCAACACGCTGCTGCCTTCGGCGCAGCTGGTCCCGCCGCAGGGCTGGGAACCGCGCCAGGTCCGCGAGGCCAAGGCCGCCCAGGCCGCCCAGCAGGGCGCGGCCGCCGCTCCGGCCGCCGGGCCGCAGCCGCAGGGCCGCTGATCGGGCCGGACCGCAGACCATGAGCGAGGGCACCCCGGCCGGCGCGGGCGCGCCGGCCTACGACTTCCCGAAGATCCTGGCGGCGCTGCCGCATCGCTATCCGATGCTGCTGGTCGACCGGGTGCTCTCGCTCGAGGTCGACAAGGAAATCCGCGCCGTCAAGGCGGTGAGCTTCAATGAGCAGTTCTTCCAGGGGCACTTCCCCGGCCGGCCGATCATGCCGGGCGTGCTGCAGGTAGAAGCTCTCGCGCAGGCGGCGGGAATCCTTGCGGTCGAGACGCTCCAACTCGCCGGCACCGGCAAGCTGGTCTATTTCATGGCCATCGAGGAAGCGAAGTTCCGCGCCCCGGTCGAACCGGGCGTGCTGCTCGAACTGAACGCCGGCTTCCTCCAGAAGCGCCCCAGAGTCTGCAAGTTCTGGGGCAAGGCTTCGGTCGAGGGCAAGCTGACCTGCGAAGTGCAGTTCACCGCGATGATTGCCGACCCGCCGGGTTGAACCGGCTTGGCAGCTTGGCTTGTTCGGCAATGACGGGTGGCGATGGAGGCCCCCTTCGTCGTCCCGGGCTCGACCCGGGACCGCCGGCCTCGTCGATGGAACGTTCAGCCCAGTCTCCAGCGGTCCCGGGTCAAGCCCGGGACGACGCGGTGCGATTTCGCTTGACATAACGAACCACATTGGTTATATGCCACAACACCTCGCGGGATGCAGGGAGCGGAACCGGTTCGCTCGCCGCTACCCCAAGGGCCGGCGCCTGTCAGGGCGACCACATATCCGGATGCGGGGAATTACCCAA
>CAUJJI010000058.1 GCA_963205265.1 Pseudomonadota bacterium | reverse complement strand
TCGTCGATGGGCCTGCGCCTCGGCATGGACATCCCCGGCTGGCCGCCCGAGAACATCGAGGAAATGGCCAAGAAGCTCGAACAGGAGCTGCTGGGCTAAGCACCGGAAAGCCGAAGGCCGCGTCATCCCCGTTGCTGAGGGGATGACGCGGATTTTCGCAGGGCAAACGGCGACCGCCCCAAGCGTCGCCAGGTCTGGGCTACCTCATACGGGCCCTTAACGAACGGAAGGTACAGGACATGCGTCACAAGATCGGTCATCGCAAGCTGCAGCGGACCAGCTCGCACCGCGCCGCGCTGCTGCGCAACATGGCGGCGGCGCTCATCAAGCACGAGCAGATCACCACCACCACCGCCAAGGCGCGCGAGCTGCGTCCCTATGTCGAGAAGCTGATCACGCTGGGCAAGCGCGGCGGCCTCTCCAACCGTCGCCTGGCCCATGCCCGCCTGCTCGACGAAACGCAGCTGACCAAGCTGTTCGACGTGCTGGCGGCGCGCTACGCCAACCGCGAGGGCGGCTACACCCGCATCGTCAAGGCCGGCATCCGCGCCTCCGACGCCGCACCGATCGCGGTGATCGAGCTGGTCGACCGCGATACCTCGGCCAAGGGCCAGGATTCGGGCCCGGTGACGAGCGACGAGGAAGCTTTCGCCGAGGCGTAAGCGCCCGTTCATCGCGAAATTGCAAAGGCGGTCGTGGCTGGTAAGGTCACGGCCGCTTTGCATTTTCGGGAGGGCAAGATGATCCGCATCACCGGCACGCTGGCTCTCGCCGCCGGCATGCTGCTGACCGCTTCCCTGCAAGCCGAGGACATGGCTCCCATCCGCTACCCCGAGACTCGCCGCGTCGACCTGGTCGAGACCCGCTTCGGCGAGACGGTCGCCGATCCCTACCGCTGGCTGGAAGACGACGTCCGCAACGCGCCCGACGTGGCCGACTGGGTAGCGCGGCAGAACACGGTCACCGAACGCTACCTGGCCTCGCTGCC
This sequence comes from Pseudomonadota bacterium, assembly GCA_963205265.1. Taxonomy (GTDB): domain Bacteria; phylum Pseudomonadota; class Alphaproteobacteria; order Sphingomonadales; family Sphingomonadaceae; genus Novosphingobium. The sequence goes on along the minus strand of CAUJJI010000058.1, from coordinate 36,575 downwards.
GCAGCGCGCCTGGTTCGCCCGGCGCATCCGCGCGCTGCTCAGCTACGAGCGCTTCGGCATTCCGACCAAGGCCGGCGGGCTCTATTTCTACACGCGCAATTCCGGCCTGCTGAACCAGGCGCAGCTCTATGTCCGCCGCGGGCTCAAGGGCAAGCCGCGGCTGCTGCTCGATCCCAACCTGTGGGCGGCCGACGGCGCCACCGCGCTCGACGCCTGGAAGCCTTCGGACGACGGCCGCCATCTGCTCTACAGCGTCCAGGATGGCGGCAGCGACTGGCGCATCCTGCGCGTGCTCGACGTCGCCACCGGCAAGGACACCGGCGACGAGATCCGCTGGGCCAAGTTCACCGATCTTGCCTGGGTCGGCAGCGAGGGCTTCTTCTACTCGCGCTTCCCCGAGCCGAAGCCGGGCGAGACGTTCCAGGCGCTGAATTACAACCAGGCGGTGTGGTTCCACCGCCTCGGCACGCCGCAGTCGGCCGACCAGCTGGTCTATGCGACGCCCGATCACCCCGAATACAGCCACCGCGCCGAAGTGACCGAGGACGGCCGCCATGCCGTCATCACCAGCGCCATCGGCACCGACGCGCGCTATGAAGTGCGCGTGATCGACCTGGCGCGCCGTCCCGGCGGCAAGTGGGTGGTCCGCGATCTCGTCACCGGCTTCGACCACGACTGGAAGCTGGTCGACGGCATGGGCAAGCTGCTGTGGTTCGTCACCAACCAGGATGCGCCGCGCTATCGCCTGGTGGCGATCGACCTCGCCGCGCGCAAGCCGCAGTGGCGCGAACTGGTCGCGCAAAGCGCGGACACGCTGCAGCAGGCGACGATCATCGGCAACCAGCTGGTGCTCAACTACCTCAAGGACGCCTCGACACGCGCGCTGATCTTCGACCTGAAGGGCAAGTCGGTGCGGGCGCTGTCGCTCAACGGCATCGGCACGGCCGCGGGCTTTCGCGGCAAGCCCGGCGATCCCGAGACCTTCTACAGCTACACCAGCTTCAACCAGCCGCAGGCGATCTACCGGATGAACCTGGCGACCGGCGAAAGCTCGGCCTTTGCCGCCCCGGCGCTGAACTTCGATCCCAGGGACTACGACGTCGACCAGCGCTTCTACACTTCGAAGGACGGCACCCGCGTGCCGCTGTTCGTCGTCCGCAAGAAGGCGGTGGCGGCGGCCGGCCGGCCGGTGCCGACGCTGCTTTACGGCTACGGCGGCTTCGACGTGGCGCTGACGCCCAGCTACTCGTCGATCCGCATGGCCTGGCTCGAGGCCGGCGGCGCTTTCGCGCTCGCCAACCTGCGCGGCGGCGGCGAATACGGCCGGGAGTGGCACGACGCCGGGCGCCGGGCCAACAAGCAGAACGTGTTCGACGACTTCATCGCCGCGGGCGAATACCTGATCGCCGAGAATATCGCGCCCAAGGGCGGCCTCGCCATCCAGGGCGGCTCCAACGGCGGCCTGCTGGTCGGCGCCGTGGTCAACCAGCGGCCCGACCTGTTCGCGGCGGCGAATGCCCAGGTCGGGGTGATGGACATGCTCCGCTTCGACCGCTTCACCGCCGGCCGCTACTGGGTGGACGACTACGGCTATCCCGACCGCGAAGAGGATTTCCGCGTGCTGCGCTCCTACTCGCCCTATCACAACATCCGCGGCGGCACGCCCTATCCGGCGATGCTGGTGACCACCGCCGATACCGACGACCGCGTCGTGCCCGGGCACAGCTTCAAATATGCCGCCGCGCTGCAGGCGGCCCAGGTCGGGCCGCGCCCGCAGCTGATCCGCATCGAGACGAGGGCAGGGCACGGCGCGGGCAAGCCGACCGACAAGACCATCGAGGAAGGCGCGGACATCCTGGCCTTCCTGGCGGAGTGGACGGGGCTGCGCGTGGGGGAGTGACCAGGCGTCGTGCTGGGCGGAACGTTCCGTCGACGAGGCCGGCGGTCTCGGGTCGAGCCCGGGACGACGGAGGGGCTAATAGGTCGAATTACACGTCGTCCCGGCGAAAGCCGGGACCGCTGCGAGCTGGGCCGAACGTACCATCGACAGCCCTAACCCCAAATCTTGTTCATACAATTTCCGACAAACCTGAACGAAGCCTGCCAGACCAGTTCAGCCCGGCCTCAGCGCGGTTCATCTAGAAGGTCCTCATCGCCGGACATTCCCGTTCGGCACAATGAAGGACTTGAAGCCATGAACACCACCCTGAAAGCCCTGGTCGGCACCGTCGCGGCTGGCGCGATGGCGGTTTCTGCGGCTGCCCCTGCCTTTGCCCGCGACAACCACCGCGGCAACGGCATCGACACCGGCGACGTCATCGCCGGCGCCCTCGTCATCGGCGGCATCGCGGCGATTGCCGCGGCGGCCAGCGACAACGACCGCGGTCGCGACTACCGCTACGGCGGGAACTACCGCTATGACCGCGCCGGCTACGGCAACGAGAACGCCCGCTACGGCTACGGCAACCCGCGCCAGGCGGTCGAGCAGTGCGTCAATGTCGCCGAGCGCCAGGCCAACCGCACCAGCTGGGGCGGCCGGGCCGACGTCACCGACATCCGCAGCGTTCGCGAGACTCGCTACGGCTACGAGGTGAGGGGCCGCATCGCGGTCAACACCATGGGCCACGGCTGGCAGCGCGGCAACGGCAACTACGGCCGTGGCTGGGGCAACGACTACCGCGGCTGGAACGACAACCTGCGCGGCTACGACAGCGGCAGCTTCACCTGCGTCGTGCAGCGCGGCCGTGTCGCCGGCATCGACTACAACGGAATCCGGGGCCTGTAACGGCGAACGGGACCTCGGCGGGCGGTTCAGGCTTGCGAAAGCCTGGACCGCCTAGCTCTGGCAACCAAGGGGGCGTGGAGCGTTGCGGCTCCGCCGCCGGCATGAAGGAAAGCTGGCCATGAATACATTCCGCACTCGTCCCGCCGTTGCGATCTCGCTCGCTGCGGCGCTTTCGCTTGTCGCAACGCCCGCCATGGCGCGCGGCGGCTGGGGCCACCATCGCCACCACCGCGGCGACGGGATCGGAGCGGGCGAGGTCTTCGCCGGCCTGCTGGTCCTGGGCGGCATCGCCGCCATCGCCAGCGCCGCGAGCAGCAAGAACAGGCAAAGCCGCGAGGCCGACTATACCTATCCCGACCGCGACTACCGCGCGCAGGAAGACGGCTACTACGTGCCGCCCGCCGGCGGCCGCGACCGCGACGAGCAGGGTGAACGCTACGGCGCCCGCAACATCGACGGCGCGGTCGACGACTGCGTGGCCGAGATCGAGCGCGGCGACCGCCGGGTCGATTCGGTCGATTCGGTCAATCGCGACGGCGACGGCTGGCGCGTCCAGGGCACGGCCGAGGGGCGGCCCTTCGCCTGCACGGTCGATCGCGACGGCAGGGTTTCGTTGTAAGCGAATAGGTCACGCGATTATCTGATCATCGTCATTCCCGCGCAGGCGGGAACCCATCTCCTCGCCGTCGAGCCTGGTGACACGTCCGGAGATGGGTCCCCGCCTGCGCGGGGATGACGATGATTGGCGCTTTCAGGGGGAGCGGTGCCCCCGCAAAGCTCACATATGAATCGGCTTGCCCAGCACGGCCATCGCCGCTTCCTTCATCGCTTCCGAATGAGTCGGATGCGCGTGGCAGGTATAGGCGATGTCCTCGCTGGTGGCGCCAAATTCCATCGCCTGCGCCGCCTGGGCGATCATCGTGCCGGCGACCGAGGCGATGCACCACACCCCCAGCACGCGGTCGGTCCGGGCATCGGCGATGACTTTCACGAAGCCGTCGGGCTCGTGGTTGGTCTTGGCGCGGCTGTTGGCCAGCATGGGGAACTTGCCGACCTTGATCTCGCCCTTCTCGCGCGCCTGCTCCTCGGTCAGGCCGACGCCGGCGAATTCGGGCATGGTATAGACCACGCTCGGGATCACCGCGTGATTGACGATGCCGTGGAGCCCGGCGATGTTCTCGGCGACGGCAATGCCCTCGTCCTCGGCCTTGTGCGCGAGCATCGGGCCGGGGATCACGTCGCCCACCGCCCAGACGCCGTCGACCTTGGTGCGGAACCGGTGGTCGGGCTCGATCTGCCCGCGCGCGTTGAGCTCGAGCCCGATCCTGTCGAGCCCCAGGCCCGACGTGTTCGGTTGCCGCCCGATCGCCACCAGCACGCAGTCGGCGGTGAGCGTCTCTGCCGCGCCGCCGGCGGCGGGCTCGAGGCTGAGCGTCACCTTGCGACCCTTGACCGCGGCCTTGGTGACCTTGGTCGAAAGCTTGAGCTCGAGCCCCTGCTTCTTGAAGATCTTCGCCGCTTCCTTGCGGACGTCGCCGTCCATGCCGGGCAGCAGCTGGTCGAGGAATTCGACCACCGTCACCTTGGCTCCCAGCCGCCGCCAGACCGAGCCGAGCTCGAGCCCGATCACGCCGCCGCCGATGACGACGAGATGGCCGGGCACCTTGTCCAGCTCGAGCGCGCCGGTGGAATCGACGATCAGCCCCTTGGCATTGTCGACTTCGACTCCGGGCAGCGGCGTCACCGACGAACCGGTGGCGACGACGATGTTCTTCGCCGTGACGACCTTGCCCGCGACCTCGGCCGAGTGCGCGTCCCGGAACGTCGCATGGCCTTTCAGCCAGTCGACCTTGTTCTTCTTGAACAGGAATTCGATGCCGCCGGTCAGCCCCTTGACCGCGTCGATCCGCTGGCCCTGCATCGTCGCCAGGTCGAGGCTCATCTTGTCGATCCTGACGCCGAGCTTCGCCAGCGCGCCGCCGGCGGCTTCCTCGTAGAGCTCGGACGCATGCAGCAGCGCCTTCGACGGGATGCAGCCGACATTGAGGCAGGTCCCGCCCAGCGTCGCGCGGCTGTCGGCGCAGGCCGTCCTGAGCCCCAGCTGCGCCGCGCGGATCGCAGCGACGTAGCCGCCCGGACCAGCGCCGATGACGAGGACGTCGTAGTCGTAGTTGTGGTCAGCCATGGTCAATCCTTCCAATTCCTCCCCGGCACGGGGAGGGGGACCGCCGCCGTGTAGCGGCGGTGGTGGAGGGGGGGTGCGTCCGGGTGCGAAGTCGAGAGGGCGTGCCAGGCCGATAGCCCCCTCCACCATGCTTCGCATGGTCCCCCTCCCCGTGCCGGGGAGGATGACTTGCCCTCCGCGAAGGCATCACAAATCGATCAGCAGCCGCGTCGGATCCTCGATCGCGTCCTTGATGATCTTCAGCGCCGTCACCGCCTCGCGCCCGTCGATCAGGCGGTGATCGTAGGACAGGGCGATATACATCATCGGCCGCACGACGACCTGGCCGTCGCGGACCACCGGGCGGTCCTCGATGCGGTGGAGGCCGAGCACAGCCGACTGCGGCGGGTTGATGATCGGCGTCGACAGCAGCGAACCGAAGACGCCGCCGTTGGAGATGGTGAAAGTCCCGCCCTTCATGTCGTCCATGGTCAGCGAGCCTTCGCGGGCGCGCTTGCCGTAGTCGGCGATGGCCTTCTCGATGCCGGCGAAGGACAGCTGGTCGGCATCGCGGACCACCGGCACGACGAGCCCGTTGGGCGCCGAGACCGCGACCGAGATGTCGACGTAGTCGTGGTAGACGATCTCCTCGCCCTCGATATAGGCGTTGACCGCGGGCACGTCCTTGAGCGCCAGGCAGGCGGCCTTGGCGAAGAAGCCCATGAAGCCCAGCCGCACGCCGTGCTTCTTCTCGAACAGCTCCTTGTAGCGATCGCGCGCCGCGATCACCGCCGACATGTCGACGTCGTTGAACGTCGTCAGCAGCGCGGCGGTGTCCTGCGCTTCCTTCAGCCGCCGGGCGATGGTCTGCCGCAGGCGCGTCATCTTGACCCGTTCCTCGCGCCGCTCGCCGGCCGGTGCCGCCCCCGCGGAGGGAGCAGGGGCGGCCACCGCCGCGCTGACCACGGGAGCCGGCGCGGCCTGCTTGGCCTGGGCGGCGTGGACGATGTCCTCCTTGGTCAGCCGGCCGTCCTTGCCCGTGCCCTTGACCGTCGCCGGATCGATGCCGAATTCCAGCACCGCGCGGCGCACGGCGGGCGAGAGCACGGCGGCGTCGGTATCGCTTGCCGGGGCCGCGGCCTGCTTCGGCGGCAGACTGTCCGATGCGGGGGCGATCGCCGCCTCGGTGCGCGGCGCCACCGGGCCGCCGCCGGCTATGGCGGTGCTGTCCTCGATCGTCGCGATCACCGCGCCGACCGAGACCGTGTCGCCTTCCTTGGCGATCAGCGAGCCCATCACGCCGGCGGCCGGCGCCGTCACTTCGATGGCGACCTTGTCGGTCTCGAGGCTGGCGATCGGCTCGTCGAGCTTCACCGGCTCGCCCGGCTGCTTGAGCCACTGGCCGATCGTGGCTTCGCTGACCGATTCACCGAGCGTGGGGACTTTGACTTCGCTGGACATGGCAATAATCCTTGGTTCCTTCACCGCTCCCCCACGAAAGCGGGGGGCTCAGTCGGCTGCAGTGGGACATCCCTTTGTAGTCCTGCCCAGCCGCACGAGGCCCCCGCTTGCGCGGGGGCGCAGATTCTATCCCTTTTTCCTCCGGCGGATTTCCGAACGGACCGACAGGCCCAGTGCATCGGCGATCAGCGCCGCCTGCTCGGCCTCGTGGCGCTTGGCCAGGCCGGTGGCGGGCGATGCCGAGGCTGCGCGGCCGGCATAGCGGACCTTGGCGACCTTTCGCTTGGCCTCGCGCAGCGAATCCTCGATCTGCGACCAGACGAAGAACCAGGCCCCCTGGTTGCGCGGCTCCTCCTGGCACCAGACCACTTCCTCGAGCCCGGTCATGCGGGCGAGGCGGATCGCCAGCGGTTCGCCGGGGAAGGGGTAGAGCTGCTCGAGCCGGATGACGGTCACGTCTTCCAGCCCGGCGGCGTCGCGCGCTTCCATCAGGTCGTAGCCGACCTTGCCCGAGCACAGCACCAGCTTGCGGACCTTGTCGTCGGGCGGCGGGGTACGGTCGGACATGATGCGGCGGAAGTGGCTTTCGCCGATGAAGTCCTCCAGCTCCGATCGCGCCAGCGGATGCCGCAGCAGCGACTTGGGCGTCATGATGATCAGCGGCTTGCGGAACGGCCGGTGCATCTGCCGGCGCAGCACGTGGAAGTAGTTCGACGGCGTGGTGATGTTGCAGACCTGGATATTGTCCTGCGCGCAGAGCTGCAGGAACCGCTCCAGCCGCGCCGAGCTGTGCTCGGGCCCCTGGCCCTCGTAGCCGTGGGGCAGCAGCATGACGAGGCCGTTGGCCCGCAGCCACTTCGATTCCGAAGCGGCGACGTACTGGTCGATGATGATCTGCGCGCCGTTGGCGAAGTCGCCGAACTGCGCTTCCCACAGCACCAGCGTCTTGGGATCGGCCATGGCATAGCCGTATTCGAAGCCGAGCACGCCATATTCCGACAGCGGGCTGTCGAGCACTTCGAAGCGGCCGTGCGGCACGGTTGAGAGCGGCACGTACTTGCGCTCGTCGACCTGGTCGACCCAGACCGCATGGCGATGGCTGAAGGTGCCGCGGCCCGAATCCTGGCCCGACAGGCGCACGGCATAGCCTTCCGACAGCAGCGAGCCGAATGCCAGCGCCTCGCCCGTCGCCCAGTCGAAGCCGGTGCCGCGGGCGAACATGTCGCGCTTGGCATCGATCACGCGGGCGAGCGTCTTGTGGATGCGCACGTCGTCGGGAACCGTGGTCAGGGTGCGGCCGAGGCTGTCGAACAGCTTCTGCTCGATGCCGGTCGGCACGTTGCGCCGCGCGCCTTCGGGATCGCCCGGCCGGTTGAAGCCGGTCCAGCGGCCGGCGAACCAGTCGGCCTCGTTGGCCTGGTAGCTCTTGGCCGCCTCGAACTGCTCTTCCAGATGCTCGACGAAGCGGTCGACGACGTCCGCGGCGAAGCCCGGCTCGATCATGCCCTCGGCGACCAGCCGCTCGGCATAGACCGCGCTCACCGGCGGGTGCTTGCGGATCTTCTCGTACATCAGCGGCTGGGTGAAGCTCGGCTCGTCGCCTTCGTTATGGCCGAAGCGGCGATAGCACCACATGTCGATGACCACGTCCTTGTCGAACTTCTGGCGGAATTCGACCGCGATCTTGCAGGCGAAGGTCACCGCTTCGGGGTCGTCGCCGTTGACGTGGAAGATCGGCGCCTGCACGCCCTTGGCCACGTCCGAGGGGTAGGGCGAATTGCGCGCGAACTGCGGGCTGGTGGTGAAGCCGATCTGGTTGTTGATGATGAAGTGGATGCAGCCGCCGGTCGAATAGCCGCGGATGCCCTGGAAGCCGAGCGTCTCCCAGACGATGCCCTGGCCGGCGAAGGCGGCATCGCCGTGCAGCAGGACCGGCAGGACCTGGTCCATGTGCTCCAGGTCGTCGCGCAGGGTCAGCGTCGCCCGCGCCTTGCCCAGCACCACCGGATCGACCGTCTCGAGGTGCGAGGGGTTGGGCAGCAGGCTCATGTGCACGCTGATCCCGTCGAACTCGCGGTCGGTCGACGTGCCGAGGTGGTACTTGACGTCGCCCGATCCGCCGACGTCCTCGGGATTGGCGGTGCCGCCCGAGAATTCGTGGAAGATCACCTTGTAGGGCTTGGCCATGACGTTCGCGAGCACGTTCAGCCGGCCGCGGTGGGCCATGCCGATGACCATCTCGCGCACGCCGTTCTGGCCGCCGTACTTGATCACCGCCTCGAGCGCCGGGATCATCGATTCGCCGCCGTCGAGGCCGAAGCGCTTGGTCCCGACGTACTTGCGGCCGAGGAACTTCTCGTACTGCTCGCCGCGGATCACCGCCTGGAGGATGGCCTTCTTGCCCATCGGCGTGAACTCGATGTGCTTGTCGGCGCCTTCCATCCGCTCCTGCAGGAAGCGGCGCTCCTCGACGTCGGCGATGTGCATGTATTCGAGGCCGACATTGCCGCAGTAGTTGCTGCGCAGGATGTCGACCACCTCGCGCATCGTCCCCCATTCGAGGCCGAGATAGCCGCCGAGGAAGATCTTGCGGTCGAGCGCCGGACCGGAGAAGCCGTGGAACTCGGGCGTGAGGTCGGCCGGCAGCTCGTGGTGCGCGAGGCCCAGCGGGTCGAGATTGGCGGCCAGGTGGCCGCGCACGCGATAGGTGCGGATCAGCATCATCGCCCGGATCGAATCCGCCGCGGCCAGCTCGATCGCCGCCTCGTCGGCGGGAGCGCCCGCCTGCTGCGTCGCCTTCTTGATCGCCGCCCGCAGCGCCAGCGGGTCGAGCGCCTGAGTCAGCTCGTCTTCGGCGCCGCCGCCGACCAGCGGCCAGTTGCTGCGCTGCCAGCTCGGGCCCGGCTGCGGGTCGTCGGGGAGGAAGTCGTGGTTTTCACTGCCCATAGCGTTCAATTCCTTCGCGCTTTCGCGCCGGCTTTACGCGCAGCCGCAATCGGCCTCCGCGACTGCGAAGACCCTTCGGCCACTCCCGTGTAAAGAACTGTGTCCGGCCTGTTAGTCAGCAGAAAGACGTAGCCGGATATCATGAATTCGTGCCTAACGAAGCCGTATCCGCGCGCCCGCGACGGCGGGAACCTCGGTCGCTTGAAGGGAAACGCTCGTCATCGCTCGATCCAGTTTGATGCACTCCCCGCACCTAACTCTTCGCAAGGCGCGGGGATGCACGGTATCATCTTACGCAAGTTCCTTCAGCAGCCCGGCCAGCGTCGTGCCGAGTTCGGCCGGCGACTGCGAGACGCGGATGCCGGCGCTTTCCATGGCTTCGATCTTGTCCTCGGCGCCGCCCTGGCCGCCCGAGACGATCGCGCCGGCGTGGCCCATGCGGCGGCCCGGAGGGGCGGTGCGGCCGGCGATGAAGCCGACCATCGGCTTGGCGCGGCCGCGCTTCGCCTCGTCCTTGATGAACTGGGCGGCTTCTTCCTCGGCCGAGCCGCCGATCTCGCCGATCATGATGATCGAGCGGGTTGCGTCGTCGGCGAGGAACAGCTCGAGCACGTCGATGAAGTTGGTGCCGTTGACCGGGTCGCCGCCGATGCCGACCGCGGTGGTCTGGCCGAGGCCGGCCATGGTCGTCTGGTGCACGGCTTCGTAAGTCAGCGTGCCCGAGCGGCTGACGACGCCGACCGTGCCCTTCATGAAGATCGAGCCGGGCATGATGCCGATCTTGCATTCGTTGGGCGTGAGCACGCCGGGGCAGTTCGGACCGATCAGCCGCGACTTGGAGCCCTGCAGCGCGCGCTTGACCGGGATCATGTCGAGCACCGGGATGCCCTCGGTGATCGCGACGATCAGCTCGATCCCGGCGTCGACCGCTTCGAGGATCGCGTCGGCCGCGCCGGCGGGGGGCACGTAGATGCAGCTCGCCGTGGCGCCGGTGGCGGCCTTGGCTTCGGCCACGGTGTCGAACTGCGGCAGGCCGAGGTGGCTCGTCCCGCCCTTGCCCGGGGTGACGCCGGCGACCATCTGCGTGCCGTAGTCGAGCGCCGCCTGGGTGTGGAAGCTGCCGGTCGAGCCGGTCATGCCCTGGGTGATGACTTTGGTATTCTTGTCGACGAGAATGCTCATCTCTGGTTCCTTCACGTCGTCCCGGGCTCGACCCGGGACCGTTTTGCTCGAGGCTGTACCTAGCGGCCAGCGGTCCCGGGTCAAGCCCGGGACGACGATAGCGATATTACCCCAGGCTCGGGTCGATGGCCTTGCAGGCGGCGACCAGTTCCTTGACCGCGTCGATCGACACCTGCAGCCCGGCGCGGGCGGCCTCGTCGAGCTCGATCTCGATGACTTCCTCGACCCCGTCGGCGCCGAGCACCACGGGCACGCCGACGTAGAGATCGTCGATGCCGTACTTGCCGGTCACGTGGGCGGCGCAGGGCAGGACGCGCTTCTGGTCGCCGAGGTAGCTTTCCGCCATGGCGATCGCCGAGGCGGCGGGGGCATAGTAGGCCGAGGTGTTGAGCAGGGCGACGATCTCGCCGCCGCCGTTGGCCGTGCGCTTGACGATGGCGTCGATGCGCTCCTTGGTCGACTTGCCCATCTTGATGAGGTCGGGCACGGGAATGCCCTTGACCGTCGAATATTCGACCACCGGCACCATGGTGTCGCCGTGGCCGCCGAGCACGAAGCTCGAGACGTCGCGCACCGAGACGCCGAATTCCTGCGCGAGGAAAGTCGAGAAGCGCGCCGAATCGAGCACGCCCGCCATGCCGACCACCTTGTTCTGCGGCAGGCCCGAGAATTCGCGCAGCGCCCAGACCATCGCGTCGAGCGGGTTGGTGATGCAGATCACGAAGGCGTCGGGCGCATTGGCCTTGATGCCTTCGCCGACGGCCTTCATCACCTTGAGGTTGATGCCGAGCAGGTCGTCGCGGCTCATGCCCGGCTTGCGCGGCACGCCCGCGGTGACGATGATCACGTCGGCGCCGGCGATGTCCTTGTAGTCGTTGGTGCCGATGACATTGGCGTCGAAGCCTTCGACCGGGCCGCACTGCTGCAGGTCGAGCGCCTTGCCCTGGGGAATGCCTTCGGCGATGTCGAACAGGACGACGTCGCCGAGTTCCTTCTGCGCGGCGAGGTGGGCCAGGGTGCCGCCGATGTTACCCGCTCCGATCAGTGCGATCTTCTTCCGAGCCATGTGCGATGGTCTCCTTCACTAGTGGCGGGAGCGCGTTCGGAGGAATGGCGGCCTGCTTGTCCCGCAGCAAGGGCAGGTGCCGTGATTTCGCGACGTGCCCTAAGCCTGTCGCGGTCCTATTGCAACCGCGAAAAGGACTGCTTTTCACCCTTTTTGCCGGGCAATCGGATAATGGTTCGCAATAGCGGAAAGGCTGGGGAAAGGCCTGCCCCGGCCGCGGGGTTACCGCCGGGCGCGGCGTCCCTCGGCAGCGCCGAGCTCGCCGGCCAGCCGCTCCGCGCGCCGCTTGTCGAGCGTGCGGCAGATCGACAGCCACCAGCCGTAGCTTTCCGCGTCGCCGGCGTAATGGTGCGCCTCGGCCATCATCGCGGCATTGGCCGCCGCGCCCATGCCGAATTCGGCGAAGTGCTGCAGCGCCGCCTTGAGCAGCGCGTCGCTGCACAGGCCCAGCGCGTTGTCGTTGGCCGCGCGCAGGAAGCCGGCGCGGCGCAGCCGCTTCGCGACGAGGCGATCGTGTCCGGTACGTGCGGCGGCGAAACGGATGGTCATCGCTGGCGGGGCTTTCGTTGCTGGTCTCGCTGCCACCGAGATAGGAGCCAAGCCGCTAAGCCTTGGTGATGGCCTATGGTTGCTGAAAGGTTGATCCGGTGGCGCTGGATGAGGCGAGCGGTCCCGGGTCGAGCCCGGGATGACGAGGGGGATGCGTCGTCCCGGGGGATGCCGGGACCGCTGGCCTCGTCGATGGAACCTCCGCCAGGATCGCACCGGTCCCGGGTCGAGCCCGGGACGACGGACCTGTCAAACCCCCGGCTGCGCGATCCAGCGGCCGCTGTTCTCGTATTCGGGGCGCACGCCCGACCCCGGCAGCTCGCCGCGGTAGAGCGCGTCGCCGCCGCGCTGCTGGAGCTCGGCCGTATAGGCCGGAGCCGGGGCGAGGCGCGTGGCGTCGGCCGCGCTGCGCGTCCCGGCAAGAGCGGTCTCGTAAGCGCGCTGGACCGCTACCGGATCGACAGTCGCGGCGGCCAGGGCGAAGCCGCTCGCCTCGCGCTGGGCATGGGTCAGGACCAGCGGCTCGCCGCCGGCATAAGCGAAATTGAAAGTCGCCGGCCGTCCCGCCGCGCCGCCGAAGCGATAGAACCGGTGCGCGCCGATCGTGCCCAGGTAGGCGAGGCTGTCGGCCCAGTAGGGATGGACCTGGACGGTATGGTAATGCGTCGCCAGCCCGACCGGCGAATATACGAAGCCCGCCAGCGCCGCGATCGCGACGTTCTGCGCGCGCTGCCAGAACATGCGGCTGGGCACCCGCGCCAGCGAGCCGTCGCAGGTGAAGGAGAACTGGCAGCCGGTCCGCCGCTCCGAACCCTGGTAGACGACGCCGCAGACCGTGTTCGGGTAGGCCGGATGGGCAACGCGGTTGAGCACCACTTGCGCCACGGCCCGCTGGCCGGCGTCGGGCTCGCTCGCCGCTTCGTAGTAGATCGCCGCGGTCAGGCACTGCAGCGCGCGGCTGCGGTCGACCCCGCTGTTGTCGACGCGCAGCGCGCGGGCGGCGGGCCCGGTGTCGAGCGCCTGCGGCCACGACGGCGCCGGCTCGGCATCGGAATGGGCCTGGGGCGCCAGCGGCGGCGCCGCCTCGTCGGCGAGGTAATAGAAGGCCGAGCCGGGGAAGCTGGCGCCGGCGGTCTCGAACGGCATCGCCTGGCCCGGCGCGCCCGGCTGGGCGGCCTGCGCGGCGACGAAGCCGGAGCCGAGGTCCGACCAGCCTTCGGGCGCGGCGAAAGCCGGCACGGCGCAGGCCGCCAGCAAAATCGCCGCTCGCCGTCCGCGATGGCGCCGCTGCCACGAGGCAGACAGGCTGCGCACGCGCGAACGCCTCAGCCGCGCGGAAAAATCGCGCGGGCGCAATTCACAGCTCAATTCACAGGGCAGGGCGGCGGCGTTGTCCATGGCTCCGGCGTGGTTAGGTCCGATCCCGCGCACGCGCATCCGCCGATTTGGCGGCGTGCCGGAGCGGGACAGGGGGCGGGAATAGGCTTAAGCGGTTAAGGAATAGGCACCTCTAGATCCTTCCCTGGCAGGGGAGGTGGCAGCGCGAGCCGCTGACGGAGGGGTGTCACCGCTGGTGGGGACACCCCTCCACCACCCGCTGCGCGGGCGGTCCCCCTCCCCCTCCGGGGGAGGATCTATGGCTCAAATCCTCCCCGGCACGGGGAGGGGGACCGCCGCCGCAGGCGGTGGTGGAGGGGGCTCTCCTCATCGATGCTGCATCTGGAGGAAAACCCCCTCCACCACGCCGCTGCGCGTCGCGGTCCCCCACCCCGTTCCGGGGAGGAGTGGCTTGCGCCCAAACTCCGATCCCGCTAATCGGCGCCGCACGTCACGGGTTGTCCGGGAAACCGGGCCTAAGAGGGAAGCGGGTTTGATGCCCGCGCTGCCCCCGCAACTGTAACCGGGGAGCGGACCGTCCACGATGTCACTGGCGCCTCGGCGCCGGGAAGACGGACGGCGAGCTTTGATCCGGAAGCCAGGAGACCTGCCCGAAGACGGTCGTTCCGCGCCGGGCGGGGTGTACCGGATTGCAGCGTGGACCGCGCCCCAAGCGCGGGCCTCTCGCCATGAACGGCATTTCGTTCAAGGCTGGAGGTTCGTCTATGAAATATTTGAAATATATCGCAGTTTCGTCCGCAGTTCTCGCCGCTCCCGCCTGGGCTGCAGAGGATGAGGCCGATGCGCCGCGCAATTCCGCGATCGTCGTCGTCGCTACCGGCAGCGCCGTTCCCATCGCCCAGGCCGGCCAGTCGATCAGCGTCATCGGCGCCGAGGAGATCGCCTCGGTCCAGGGCGCGGACCTCACTCGCGTGCTCGAGCGCGCGCCCGGCGTCACCTTTACCCGCAACGGCGGCATGGGCGGCTTCACCGGGCTGCGCGTGCGCGGCGCCGAGGGCGAGCAATTGCTCGTCATGGTCGACGGCGTGCGCGTCGCCGACGTCGCTTCGCCCGGCGGCGGCTTCGACTTCGGCACGCTGCTCGCCGGCAATGTCGGGCGGATCGAGCTGCTGCGCGGCTCCAACAGCGTGATCTGGGGCAGCCGCGCGATCGGCGGCGTGCTGGCGGTGACCACGCGCGAAGTCGAGGGCTTGCGCGCCTCGGCCGAAGCCGGTGCGCACGACACCGTCTATGCCACGGCGGGCGCGGGGCACAGCGGCGAGCGGCTGAGCGCCGGGATCGACGCGGGCTGGCACCGCAGCGACGGCATTTCCGCCGCCGCCGTGGGCCGCGAGCGCGACGCCTTTCGCGAATGGGACGTCTCGGCCCGGGCGCGCTATGCGCTGGGCGACGGCCTCGCGCTCCTCGCCAACCTGCGCCACGCCAATTCGCGGCTCGAGATCGACGGCTTCCCGCCGCCGACCTACTTCACGTTCGACGACACCCGCGAATTCCAGAAGCAGCGCGAATGGTCGGGCCGGCTCGGCGCCGACTACACCAGCGAGGCGCTGGAACTTTACGCCGGCTACACGCTGCAGGACACGCGGCGCGAGCTCGTCGATCCCGATACGTCTGCCGACCCCTACTTCACCTCGAAAGGCCGCGACCAGCGCGCTGAGCTGCGCGGGCGCTATCGCCTCGCTGCGGCACTTTCGCTCGACTTCGGGGCCGAGCACGAATGGTCGCGCTTCGTCACCGGCCCGTTCTTCGGCGCCGGCGGCAAGGCGCGGCAGACGAGCGCCCATGCCCTGCTCGGCTGGCGCGGCGGGCCGGTGAGCCTGGCGGGCGGGCTGCGCTACGACGATCACAGCGGCTTCGGCAGCGCCTGGACGCTCGGCGCCAACGGCAGCGTCGGGATCGCACGCGACTGGCGCATTCGCGCCTCCTACGGCGAGGGTTTCAAGGCGCCGACGCTCTACCAGCTGCTGTCGGACTTCGGCAACGCGACGCTTCGCCCCGAGCGCAGCCGCAGCTACGACCTCGGCGTCGAGCGCGGCGATCGCAACGCCGGGCTGCACCTGGCCGCCACGGTCTTTCGCCGCGACACGCGCCAGCAGATCGACTTCGTCTCCTGCGGCGGGCGGATCACGGGCATCTGCGCCAACCGCCCCTTCGGCGTCTACGACAATGTCGCGCGGGCACGGGCGACGGGCCTGGAGCTGGAACTGGGCGCGCAGGTCTCGCCGCGGCTGCGCGCGCAGGCGGCCTATACCTGGGTCAAGGCGCAGAACCGCCTCGCCGGCAGTCCCAACGGCGGCAACGACCTGTCGCGCCGGCCGCGCCACGCGGTGACGGTCTGGGCCGACTGGCGCACGCCGTGGCACGACGTCTCGCTCGGCGCGGACCTGCGCATGGTGGGCGACAGCTTCGACGATGCCGGGAACCTGGTCCGCCTCGACGGCTATGCCCTGGTGACCTTGCGCGCGAGCGTGCCGCTGGGGGAAAGGCTGGAGCTGTTCGGGCGCGTGGAGAACGTTGCCGATGTGGCGTACCAGACCGTCGCGGGCTACGCGACGGCGGGGCGGTCGGGCTATATGGGCGTGAGGGCGAAATTCTAGAGATCGCAAAAATCCTCCCCGCACCGGGGAGGGGGACCACCGGGCATGGCCCGGTGGTGGAGGGGGCTCTGCCCAGGCGCGGCCGCCGTTCGGGTGTGCTTTCCAGGCGCTGTGCCGGAAGGAAGACCCCCTCCACCACGGCGCTGCGCGCCGCGGTCCCCCTCCCCGTGCCGGGGAGGATCTTTGCGATCCTCCTCCCCCTTCTCCTCACCGCCTGCGCGCCGGCTGCCCGGCGCGACGCGCCGCATGCGCATCCCACCATCGTCAGCCTCAACCCCTGCACCGACGCGGTGCTCGCCGAAGTCGCCGACCCGGCGCAGATCCTCGCCATCTCGCACTACAGCGCCGACCCCGAGGCGAGCTCGCTCGGGGTCGACCAGGCCAGGCGTTTCCGCACCGTTTCCGGCTCGGTCGAGGAAGTGCTCGCGCTGCGCCCGGACATCATCGTCGGCGACCGCTTCATCGCTCCTGCCACCAGCCGCGCTTTCGAAAGGCTGGGCCTGCGCCTCGAGCGCTTCCCGATCGACGCCAGCGTCGAAGGCAGCGAGGCGCAGGTCCTGCGGCTGGCCGCGCTCGCCGGCCACCCGGAGCGCGGCGAGGCGCTGGTGCGCCGGATGCGCGCGGCCCTGGCCGCGGCCGCTCCCCCGCCGGGCGCGGCGCCGGTTCCGGCCGTGGTCTGGCAAGCCGGCGGCATGGTGCCGGGCGAGGGCACGCTGATCGCCGACCTCCTGCGCCGCACCGGCTTCGCCCAGCTTTCGGCCGTGCGCGGGCTGCGCCAGGGCGAGATCCTGCCGCTCGAGGCCCTGCTCGCCGACCCGCCGCGCGTGGTGCTCGCCACGGGCAACGTGCTGAGCAACGAGAACCGCGGCCTGGCGCACCCGGCGCTGCGATCGCTCGCAGGCACGCGGCTCGAGCCCATCGAGCCGAACCTGCTGTGGTGCGGCGGGCCGACGGTGGTGCGCGCGGCGGAGCGGTTGGGGGGGATCCGCAGCTCCTTGCTTGCCCGCGCAGCTGGAAAAATCGAACCATATGGATCCTCCCCTGTAAGGGGAGGTGGCAGCCCCGCAGGGGCTGACGGAGGGGTGTCGACGCCGGCGGGGACACCCCTCCACCACCCTTCGGGTGGTCCCCCTCCCCCTATGGGGGAGGATCTGGAAGCCGCGCGATGACCCGCCTCAGCCTCACGCTCCTCCTCGCGCTCCTGGTCGCGCTGCCGCTGTCGCTGCTCGCCGGGCGCGTGTGGATCGACCCGCTGCACCCCGCCGTGCCCCACGCCGCGACGATCCTCGCCGAGCTGCGCCTGCCGCGCGCCGTGCTGGCCGTGGCGATCGGCGCGGGGCTGGGCGGGGCGGGGGCGGCGATGCAGGGCTACCTGCGCAATCCGCTCGCCGATCCGGGGCTGTTCGGCATAGCCCCCGCCGCGGCGCTGGGCGCGGTGCTGAGCTTTGCCTTCGGCTTCTCCGGCGGCTTCGCCTTGCCGGCCTTCGCCCTGCTCGGCGCCGGCGGGGCGATGGCGCTGCTCGGCCTCGTCGCCGGGCGCGGGGCTGCGGCGCCGGGCGGGGGCGTGGCGCTGTTCACGCTCGCCGGGATGATGCTGGCGAGCCTCGCCGGCGCCTTGATGAGCCTTGCCATCAGCCTGGCGCCGACGCCGTTCGCCCTGACCGAGATCGTAACCTGGCTTATGGGTTCGGTCGCCGACCGCTCCTGGCGCGAGGTCTGGCTGTGCCTGCCGCCGACGCTGGCGGGCCTCGGCGTGCTGGCGCTGGCCGGCCGCTCGCTCGACGCGCTGACTCTGGGCGAGACGGCGGCGCGCTCGCTCGGCGTCGATCCGGCGCGGTTGCAATGGCTGATGATCGCCGGAGTCGGGCTGACCGTCGGAGCGGGAGTCGCGGTCGCCGGGATCATCGGCTTCGTCGGGCTGATGGTGCCGCATCTGGTCCGCCCGCTGACCGACCGGCGCCCCGCGTCGCTGCTGCTGCCGAGCGCGCTCGCCGGCGCGCTGCTGGTGCTCGTCGCCGATTGCCTGTGCCGCGTGCTGCCGCTGTCGAGCGGCGAGCTGCGGCTCGGCATCGCGCTGAGCCTGGTCGGCGCCCCGTTCTTCCTGCACCTGCTGCTGCGGATGCGGCAAGGGCTGGCCTGATGCTGAGCGCCGATCGCCTCTCGCTGCGACACCGCCTTTCCGGCATCACCGCCGCGCTTCGCCCCGGCGAGGTGACGGCGATCTGCGGGCCCAACGGCGCCGGCAAGTCGAGCCTGCTGGCCTGCCTCGCCGGCCTGATCGAGCCCGACGCCGGTGCGGTGATGCTGGGCGGAGCGCCGCTGTCCGCGCTGCCGCCGGGCGAGCGCGCCCGGGCGATCGGCTACCTGCCGCAGACGCCCGAGATCGCCTGGGACCTCGGCGTCGAAGTGCTGGTCTCGCTCGGCCGCATCCCCTGGCGCGGCGCCCCGGCGGGCGAGGAACAGGCGGCGATCGAGGAAGCGCTGGCGGCCATGGACCTCGCCGAACTGCGCCACCGGCCGGTCTCGCGCCTGTCGGGCGGCGAGCGCGCGCGGGCGCTGATGGCGCGAGTCCTGGCGACGCGCCCGCGCTGGCTGCTCGCCGACGAGCCGCTGGCCAATCTCGATTTGTCGCACGCCGCCGCGCTGCTCGCGAGACTGCGCGAACAGGCCGCGCTGGGGCGAGGGGTGGTGCTCGTGCTCCACGACCTCGCCGCGGCGATGAACCACGCCGACCGCGTGCTGGTGCTCGATCGCGGCGCAGTCGTCGCCGACGGCGCGCCGGGCGAGGCGCTGACCGAGGCGGTGATCGGCGAGGTCTGGGGAGTGAAGGCGACTTGGCTGGGCGAGGGGGGTGGATATGCTTTGGCCACCCCGTCGTCCCGGGCCTGACCCGGGACCGCCGGCCTCATCGACGGAAGGTCCGGCCGGGATCACGGCGGTCCCGGATCAAGTCCGGGACGACGGCAACCTCCGCCCCCTCGTCGTCCCGGGCTTGACCCGGGACCGCTGGCCTCATCGACGGAACGGTCTGCCCGAAGGAAAACGGTCCCGGATCAAGTCCGGGACGACGAAGGGTGCGCCTACCCCGGAAACTTCTCCACCGCCGCTTTCTTCACCGCCGCGGAAACCCCGGCGACCTCTTCGTCGTTCTCACTCGCGCCCCGGGCGCGCTTGCGCTGCTGGTCGAACACCAGCGAGCCGCTGGCGTCCTTGGGGCGGCGGCTGCGGCGATAGGCGATTTCCTTGTCGGTCGGCATGGTCGTGCTCCTTCTGCGGGACCAACGCCGCCGGCAGGGGGCTGGTTCCGCCGCCCAGTGGTCGAAAGCCGCGCTCCGACCCCTTGCCTCGCACGAACAAATCTGGAACAACGCACCCTCTCATGAGTCTCACCCACATCACCGTTCGCGGCGCGCGCGAGCACAATCTCAAGGGCTTCGACGTCGCCTTGCCGCGCGAGAAGCTGATCGTCATCACCGGCCTGTCGGGCTCCGGCAAGTCGAGCCTGGCTTTCGACACGATCTATGCCGAAGGCCAGCGGCGCTACGTCGAATCGCTGAGCGCCTATGCCCGCCAGTTCCTCGAGATGATGCAGAAGCCCGACGTCGAACATATCGACGGCCTCAGCCCCGCCATCTCGATCGAGCAGAAGACCACCAGCCGCAACCCGCGCTCCACCGTCGCCACGGTGACCGAGATCTACGACTACATGCGCCTGCTCTGGGCGCGAGTCGGCGTGCCCTATTCGCCGGCGACCGGGCTGCCGATCACCGCCCAGACGGTGAGCCAGATGGTCGACCGGGTCATGGCCCTGCCCGAAGGCACGCGGCTCTACCTGCTCGCCCCGGCGGTGCGCGGCCGCAAGGGCGAGTACCGCAAGGAACTGGCC
The DNA here is from genome assembly GCA_963205265.1 of Pseudomonadota bacterium. Classification (GTDB taxonomy): domain Bacteria; phylum Pseudomonadota; class Alphaproteobacteria; order Sphingomonadales; family Sphingomonadaceae; genus Novosphingobium. The sequence continues at coordinate 16,541 of CAUJJI010000058.1, read as the reverse complement.
GAGTGGCAGAAGGCCGGCTACACCCGCGTCCGCATCGACGGCGAAATGCATGCGATCGAAGACGCCCCCGCGCTCGACAAGAAGTACAAGCACGACATCGAAGTGGTGGTCGACCGCATCGCGGTGAAGGAAGGCATCGAGACGCGGCTGGCGGATTCGTTCGAGCAGGCGCTGAAGCTGGCCGAAGGGCTGGCCTATGTCGACCTGGCGGATACGACCGTTGCGGAAGCCTTGGGGCAGGACCCCTCCACCACCCGCTCTGCGGGCGGTCCCCCTCCCCGTTCCGGGGAGGTGCAGGAAGGACCTCCCCGGAACGGGGAGGGGGACCAGCCGAAGGCTGGTGGAGGGGTAAAGGGCGCAGCCCTCCCGCCCAACCGCATCGTCTTTTCCGAAAAGTTCGCCTGCCCGGTCTCGGGCTTCACTCTGGAGGCCATCGAACCCCGCCTGTTCAGCTTCAACGCCCCCCAGGGCGCCTGCCCGGCCTGCGACGGCCTCGGCGAAAAGCTGCTGTTCGATCCCCAGCTCGTCGTGCCGAACGAGGCGCTGAGCCTCAAGCAGGGCGCCGTCGCCCCCTGGGCCAAGAGCAACCCGCCAAGCCCCTACTACATGCAGGTCCTCGCCAGCCTGGCCAAGGAATTCGGCTTCGACCTCACCACCCCCTGGGCCGAGCTGCCGGGCGAAGTGAAGGTGATCATCCTCCACGGCACCGGCGGCAAGCCCGTGCCGCTGACTTTCGTCGACGGGCGCAAGAGCTATACGGTCAAGAAGGCCTTCGAAGGCGTGATCGGCAATCTCAACCGCCGCATGCTGCAGACCGACAGCGCCTGGATGCGCGAGGAGCTGTCCAAGTTCCAGACCGCGCAGCCCTGCGAAGTCTGCGACGGCAAGCGCCTCAAGCCCGAGGCGCTGTCGGTCAAGATCGCCGGCAGCGACATCTCCACCGCCACGCGGCTTTCGGTGGCCGACGCCTATGCCTGGTTCTCCGCTCTCGAGGACAAGCTCACCGCGCAGCAGCGCCAGATCGCCAAGGCCATCCTCAAGGAGATCAACGAGCGGCTGGGCTTCCTCAACAACGTCGGGCGCGATTACCTCAACCTCGACCGCACCAGCGGCACGCTGTCGGGCGGCGAGAGCCAGCGCATCCGCCTCGCCAGCCAGATCGGCTCGGGCCTGTCGGGCGTGCTCTACGTCCTCGACGAGCCTTCGCTCGGCCTCCACCAGCGCGACAACGACCGCCTGCTCGAAACCCTGAAACGCCTGCGCGACCTCGGCAACACGGTGATCGTGGTCGAACACGACGAGGACGCGATCCGCAGCGCCGACCATATCGTCGACCTCGGCCCCGGCGCCGGCGTCCACGGCGGCGACGTGGTGGCCCAGGGTACGCTCGACGACATCCTCAAGGCCGGCGACAGCCTCACCGGCCAGTACCTCACCGGCGCGCGCCGGATCGAGGTGCCGCACAAGCGCCGCAAGGGCAACGGCCACAAGATCACCGTCCACGGCGCCCGCGCCAACAATCTGCGCGATGTCACCGCCTCCATCCCGCTCGGCACCTTCTGCTGCGTCACCGGCGTCTCGGGCTCGGGCAAGTCGAGCTTCACCATCGACACGCTCTATGCCGGCGCCGCCCGCGCATTGAACGGCGCCCGCGTCATCGCCGGGGCGCACGACAGGATCACCGGGCTCGAGCTCTGCGACAAGGTCATCGAGATCGACCAGTCCCCGATCGGCCGCACCCCGCGCTCGAACCCGGCGACCTACACCGGCGCCTTTACCCAGATCCGCGACTGGTTCGCCGGCCTCCCGGAAAGCGAGGCGCGCGGCTACAAGCCCGGCCGCTTCAGCTTCAACGTCAAGGGCGGCCGCTGCGAGGTGTGCCAGGGCGACGGCCTGATCAAGATCGAGATGCACTTCCTCCCCGACGTCTACGTCACTTGCGAGGAATGCGGCGGCAAGCGCTACAACCGCGAGACGCTGGAAGTGAAGTTCAAGGGCCACTCGATCGCCGACGTGCTCGACATGACAATCGAGGACGCCGAGGAATTCTTCAAGGCCGTGCCCCCGATCCGCGACAAGATGCACATGCTCAACGAAGTCGGCCTCGGCTACGTCAAGGTCGGCCAGCAGGCGACGACGCTGAGCGGGGGCGAGGCGCAGCGGGTGAAGCTGGCCAAGGAACTGTCGCGGCGGTCGACCGGGCAGACGCTCTACATCCTCGACGAGCCGACCACCGGGCTCCACTTCGAAGACGTGCGCAAGCTGCTCGAGGTGCTCCACCGCCTGGTCGACCAGGGCAATTCGGTCGTGGTGATCGAACACAACCTCGACGTCATCAAGACCGCCGACTGGCTGCTGGACCTCGGCCCGGAAGGCGGCGTGCGCGGCGGCGAAGTGGTTGCGGAAGGAACGCCCGAGCAGGTGGCGAAGAACAAGGCCAGCTTTACCGGGCACTACCTCGCGCCGCTGCTCGAGCGGGGGAAGGTTGCGGCGGAGTAGGGGGAGTCTCCGTTCCGCGACTCCGCGTCATCCCACCTAGTTCCTCCCCGGTACGGGGAGGGGGACCGCGCCGCGCAGCGGCGTGGTGGAGGGGCACCTGCCCCGTATCCGAACATCGGCGGGACAGGGGCGCGACCCACGATCGTTCGGAGACCCCGCACCTGCCCCTCCACCACCGCCTGCGGCGGCGGACCCCCTCCCCCTACGGGGGTGTTTCTTAAGTTCCTCCCCGGCACGGGGTGGGGGACCGCGCCGCGCAGCGGCGGGGTGGAGGGGCACCTGCCCCGTATCCGAACATCGGTGGGACAGGGGCGCGACCCACGATCGTTCGGAGAACCCGCACCTGCCCCTCCACCACCGGCTACGCCGGCGGTTCCCCTCCCCCGTAGGCGGAGGAGAGGGCACCCACTGTAAAAAATCGGCTGTCCTACATCCGCCGCCGTGCATAATGTCCTCGATCCCCATTCCACGACAGGAGCAAGGATCATGGAACTTCCCGCCACCAATGCCCGGCACGACGCCTTCACGCCCGAGCGGCGGGCGCGGTTTATCGATGTGCTGGCGGAGCACGGCAACGTCCGCGCGGCCTGTGCGGCAGTGGGGATCTCGCCCGAGGCGGCCTATCGTTTGCGGCGGCGCGACTTCGCTTTCGGCGAGAGCTGGCAGGTGGCGCTGGTCCAGGCGCGGGCCCATGTCGAGCAGGTGCTGGCGGACCGCGCCATCCACGGCGTCGAGGAAGAGATCTGGTACCGCGGCGAGCTGGTCGGCACGCGGCGGCGCTACGACGGGCGGCTGCTGCTCGCGCACCTGGCGCGGCTGGATCGGCTCGCCGAGGAGGCGGTCAGCCCCGATCGCGTCGAGCGGTTCGACGAAGTGCTGGCAGTGGCCGCCGGCGAACGCTTTGCCGCTGCGCTCGGCGATCTCGACGACGGCCCCCTCCATTCCGCCGATCCGCTGCTGCCGATGGAGCGCGACCGTTGCCTCGACAAGGCGAGGTCGTTCGACGAGTCCGACCAGTTCAGCGACTACGCCTTCGAGGACGAGGGCGAGGACGAGGACGAGGACGAGGACGGTCCGGACGGCGAGGGCGGGCCGGGCGAAGCACGCGGCACCCCGCAGCCGAGCTGCTACGAGGCGGCCGAGACCGGCTGGAACGCCTGGCAAGCGCGCGTGAACGCGATCCGCGCGGCGGTCGACGCAGAGCGCGACGATGGCCTGGAAATCAAATCCCTGGGCTCCGTCAACCGTGTCAACACCCTGGTCGACGATGCGACCGCATGCCGCAAGGCCTTGCGCCGGCCGGCCATCTCGCTCCCGCTCATGGCACGGATCGGCAATCCGGCATGGGGTTGATGCGGAGGCCAGATGGGGGACAGGGGCAGTTCGGTTCGGGCGAGAGCAAATGCCCCTCGGGTCGTCGCTGACAGGGAACGCTTCGTCGCAGCTGCGGAACCCCTGCCGGGCTGCATCGTTGGCGATTGGGAAGGCCGGCGCAGCGCCCCCTCCCATCCCTCCCCGATGCGCCGGCCGACCTTCCCTACCTGTCATTTTCCGATCCCGGCCCGAGCGGTTCCCTCTTTTGCAGGGCTCCGGCTTGGGTATATGATCCGGCATGGAGGCCCGCAGCGCGCGGCGTGCGCGGGCGAGAGGAGAATGCCATGCTCAAGTCCCGCACCCTGCTGCTCGGCACTGCCGCCGTCGCCATGCTCGCCATGCCCGCTACCGCCCTGGCGGGCGGCACCAAGCTGTCCGGAACGCTCAGCGGCGCGAACGAGACCGGGGGCGGCGACCCCAAGGGCAGCGGCAAGTTCTCCGCCGATGCCGATCCCGACACCGGCGACTTCTGCTTCACGCTCTCCGCGACCGGCATGGGCGCCGCCACCGCCGCCCACGTCCACTCGGGCGCGGCCGGCGCCGACGGCCCGCCGGTGATCACGCTGACGGTGACCGGCGAAGGCACCGACGAATGCGTCGCGGTCGAGCCCGACACGCTCAAGGCGATCATCGCCGCGCCGGGCGACTACTACGTCAACGTCCACTCGGCGGCATTCCCCAAGGGCGCGATCCGTGGCCAGCTGGCCAAGGTGAAGTAGGGGGCTCCTCCCCGAAGCGGGGAGGGGGGACCACCGCTGAAAGCGGTGGTGGAGGGGCACGCGAGAGCGGCCGTGGCCTATGTGGTTCGCGCCCCGATGCGCAGCTGTGGCAAGCTGGGAGGGTGCCCCTCCACCCCGCCGCTGTGCGGCGCGGTTCCCCTCCCACGTTGGGGGAGGATCCGGCAGGCCCATAAACAATGAGGCCGGCATTGCTGCCGGCCTCTGTTGTCTGCACGAAACGCTGTTTCGAAGACGCCCTGTCCGCAACCGGACTTTCGCCACCGGACCTTCCGCCTGCCGCTGTGATGCGCTTGGCGAGGGCTTGGCGCTGGGCGCTTCGTCCTCTGGCATCGTGATGCTCGTCGCATCGGGCTCCTCGACCGGCATGGGGCCGGAAAAGGTAGCTTGCTTCCGGCGACTTTGCCCGCCCCGGCTTTGCGGCCAGCCGGGCCTTGCCGCCTCCGTCCGGCGTTCCCACCGACGGTCGGTCCCGTCAGGCGGCGGCTTCGGCTTCGTGGAAGCCTAGCCTACCACCTGGCGGTTCCTGAGCCTTGTTGCCGCTTTTCCGGTCGGCTTCCCTTGCGGGATGCTTTTCCGGTCTTCGTCCTGGGCCTTCGTCCATCTTGCCGAAGCTCGATTTCCGATGCCGTTGTCCGAAGCACTGCAACAGGACCGAACGACTGCGCGCCTCTCGCTGCATCTGCGGTTCGCCGAGCCGATTCCGAAGAGCCTGCAGGGCGTGTTTTCCGATACTGCTGCGGGCATCGCTGCCGCTATCGCAAGTTTAAACTTTCCTACAATCTTTCAGGCTGTTACACCGGAAAAACTGGGTCGGTTTTCGCTCTCGACAAGCAGAAGCTGCGCCTCATGACTGAGTCGCGCAAGCGGAATTTGCGGCACTTATCCACAGCTCGCCGCAAATGCGGTGGACAAGGCTGTGGGATATGGTCACGGGGTCGGATTCTGCGCGCGACGGATCATCGCGCGCCGCTTCCGACCCGCCCCGAACCTATCCGCGCTGGGCCAGCAGGCGTAGGCGCAGGGCGTTGAGCTTGATGAAGCCCTGTGCGTCCTTCTGGTCATAGGCGCCGGCGTCGTCCTCGAAAGTGACGTGGCGTTCGGAATAGAGGCTGTCGGGCGACTTGCGGCCGACGACCTGGGCAAGGCCCTTGTAGAGCTTGAGGCGGACGGTGCCGTTGACCTTGGCCTGGCTGTGGTCGATCGCCGCCTGCAGCATCTCGCGCTCGGGGGCGAACCAGAAGCCGTTGTAGATCAGCTCGGCATAGCGCGGCATCAGCTCGTCCTTGAGGTGCGCGGCGCCGCGGTCGAGCGTGATCTGCTCGATGCCGCGGTGGGCGACGGCGTAGATCGTGCCGCCCGGCGTCTCGTACATGCCGCGGCTCTTCATGCCGACGAAGCGGTTCTCGACGAGGTCGAGGCGGCCGATGCCGTGCTTGCGGCCGAGCTCGTTGAGCGCGGCGAGCAGGGTGGCCGGGCTCATCGCCTCGCCGTTCAGCGCGACGCCGTCGCCGCGTTCGAAGTCGATCGTGATGTATTCGGGCTGGTCGGGCGCGTCCTCCGGGTCGACCGTCCGCGAATATACGTAGTCGGGCACTTCCTCCCACGGGTCCTCGAGCACCTTGCCCTCGGACGAGGTGTGGAGGAGGTTGGCGTCGGTGGAGAAGGGGCTCTCGCCGCGCTTGTCCTTGGGCACCGGGATCTGGTGCGCCTCGGCCCAGGCGATCAGCGCGGTGCGGCTGGTCAGGTCCCACTCGCGCCAGGGGGCGATGACCTTGATCCCCGGCTCGAGCGCATAGGCGGAGAGCTCGAAGCGGACCTGGTCGTTGCCCTTGCCGGTGGCGCCGTGAGCGACCGCGTCGGACCCGGTCTCGCGGGCGATCTCGATCAGCCGCTTCGAGATCAGCGGCCGCGCGATCGAGGTGCCGAGCAGGTAGTCGCCCTCGTAGCGGGCATTGGCGCGCATCATCGGGAAGACGAAGTCGCGGACGAATTCCTCGCGCAGGTCGTCGATGTAGATGTTGCTGTCGGGGATGCCCATCAGCTGCGCCTTCTGCCGCGCGGGCTCGAGCTCCTCGCCCTGGCCGAGATCCGCGGTGAAGGTGACGACCTCGCAATTGTAGGTGACCTGCAGCCACTTGAGGATGACGCTGGTGTCGAGCCCGCCCGAATAGGCGAGGACGACCTTCTTGATGTCGGACATGGTCAGCTCCGCGAGGATGATCGCGGGGGCGCCTATCAGGCGGAGCCGATCACCGCAACCGCTACTCGGCCGCGGTGGCGAGATGCCAGTCGGGCGCGGCGTCCAGCGCGGAAAGGGCGGCTGCGTCGCGGGCGATGTAGTCGCGCGTCATCGGCACGGCATCGCGGCGCTTGACCGACTGGATGTGGAAGTTGACCAGCGCCCCGTGGCGGAAGCTCTGCTCGGCACCGGCGAGATAGAACTGCCACATGCGGAACATGCGGGCGTCGTAGAGAGCGGTGATCTCTGCCTCGTGCATGGTCGTGCGGCGGTACCACTCGGCCAGGGTATGGGCATAGTGGTAGCGCAGAACCTCGATGTCAGCGATTTCCCAGCGGCTGTCCTCGAGCGCCGAGATCAGCTGGCTCAACGCCGGGATGTAGCCGCCGGGGAACACGTATTTGCGCGTCCACTTGTCGGTCACGGCCGGGCGGCCGCGGCGCCCGATGGTGTGGGTCAGCATGATCCCGTCGTCGGCGAGCAGGTCGAAGGTCTTGGCGAAATATTCGCGGAAGCGAGGAGCGCCGACATGCTCGATCATGCCCACGCTGGTGATGCGGTCGAAGCGGCCGGTGACGTCGCGATAGTCGATCAGCCGGAACTTCACCCTGTCGGCGACGCCGGCCGCCTCGGCCCGCTCGTTGGCGAACCGGACCTGGTCCGGTGCCAGGCTGACGCCGAGCACCTCGCAGCCGAAGTGGCGGTGGAGGTAGAGACCCATGCCGCCCCAGCCGCAGCCGATGTCGAGCACGCGCATGTCCTGCGACCGCCCCGGCGTCATGTGGAGCTTGGCGGCGATCAGGGCCTTCTTGTCGATCTGGGCCCGCTCCAGGCTGTTCGCCGGATCGCGGAAATAGGCCATCGAATATTGCCGGTCTTCGTCGAGGAACAGTTCGTAGAACTCGCGTGTCAGGTCGTAGTGATGGCGCACGTTGCGGCTTGCCCGGGCGCGGTCGTTCATCTGGTCGAGCCGGAAGGCCACGCGCTCCGCCAGGCGCCGCAAGGCAGTGCGGGGCCTGACGATGGCGCGGTCGCGCTGGCCCATGATGAACAGGACGAAATCCCTGATGTCGTGCGGCGGTTCGACCAGCAAGCGGCCGTCCATGTAAGCCTCGCCGGCGCCGACGCGGGGGTCCTTGGCGATGTGGAAGGCGGCGCCGCGGTCGGTCAGGCGAATGCGGATCGGCGGGTCGCTGCCGGAGCCGTACTCGTAGACGCGGCCGTCATGGTCCGTGACCACGAGCCGCCCCTTGCGCACAAGCTTGTGCAGCATCTTGTCGAGCAGCCACATGACCGCCCGAACGCTCAAGTCGCCCGATGGTTCCCGTCGAACACCGAAAATTTCACAGGTAGCCCGTACTGCGAACCAGTTCCCAGGTGCCCAGCGCCAGGAACAGCAGGGCGGCGGCAATCCGGGTCGCCCGCAGCGACACGCGCTTGACCAGTTCCTCGCCGAGGAAGACGGCGGGACCATTGGCGAGCATCATGCCCAGGGTGGTGCCTGCCGCGACGATCATCACGCTGTGGTACTGGGCGCCCAGTGCGATCGTCGCGACCTGCGTCTTGTCGCCCATTTCGACGATGAAGAACGACACCAGAGTGGTGAGGAAGGCTCCGCCGCGGTGACGGACGTCGTCGCCGTCGTCGTCGAGCGAATCGGGCACCAGCGTCCAGGCGGCCATGGCGATGAAACCGAGCGCCACGGCGATCCGGAACCAGGGCGCATCGATCAGCCCCGCCACTTCGCGTCCGACCAGCGCCGCCAGCGCGTGGTTGGCGATGGTCGCGACGAAGATCCCGGCGAGGATCTGCCAGGGCGCGCGCAGCCGGGCGGCAAGGACGATGGCGAGGAGCATCGTCTTGTCGCCGATCTCCGCAAGCGCGACGACGGCGACCGATGCGAGGAAGGCTTCGATCATTCGCGCGCCAGGTAGAGCACGTCGCGCCGCTGCGAAAGCAGGTGCTGGCCGGAATCCACGAAAAGCGTCTCGCCGCTGGCGAGCCAGCCACTGCTGAGGAACAGCGCGGCCTGGGCCAGCTCCTGCGGGTCGGTCAACCGGCGGAGCAGGTTCATGCGGCCGCTGAGCTCGTGCTCCTCGGGCTGCTGGTCGAAGCTGGGCAGCATGGCACCGGGTGCCAGGCCGTAGATGCGGTCCGCCGGGTTCGCGCCGGCCATCGCCATCATCCGGATCGTCGCGGCGAAGGCATGCTTGGCCATGGTGTAGGAGAAGAAGTCCGGATTGGGATTGAGCAGCTTCTGGTCGGTCAGGTCGATCACCCGGCGCCCGCCGGCCGATCGCGCCTGAGCCAGGAACGCCTGGGCCATCCGCACGGGCGTGGCGGCGTTGATCGTCATCGCTTCGGTGAAGACTTCGGCATCGAGCGCATCGACACTGTCTTCGCGGAACACCGCCGCCGAATTGACCAGCACCCGCCAGTCGTCGAGCCGTTCGGCCAGCGCTCCGATCATGGCGACGGCAGCGTCGCCGTCGGCAAGATCGCAACCGACGCATTCCGCGGAAGGCAATTCCGCCGCCAGCGCCTCGGCCGCGCCGCGCGACGTGCCGTAGTGGATGACGGTGTGCCAGCCGGCTTGCGCGAAGGTTCTGGCCATGGCGGCGCCGATCCGCTTGGCGCCGCCGGTGATGAGGACTGCCGGCTTCATCTTGCCAGCCAAGCACAGTCTTCCCCGGGTAGGAAAGCGGAATGTGGCCGCGGAAGTGAAATGTCGCCGGGGCGTCGCGATCTATGGGGTCAAGCCCGGGACGACGAAGGCGCCGAACCCGGGACGCCGTCATCCTAGCGGCAGCGCAGGCGCCCCCGGTCGATCTCGCGGCCCAGCAGGCCGCCACCGGCCGCGCCGAGAATCGTGCCGAGCGTCCGGTCGCGGCCGCCGTCGATCTCGCGGCCGAGCAGAGCGCCGACCGCACCGCCGATGATCAGCCCGGTCGTGCCGTTGTCGCGGCGGCAATAGTAGCGGCCATCGCGGCCGCGCCAGATGCGGTCGTTGCGGGAAAGGCGGCGAGGCTCGCGGTAGCGGCCGTTGCGGTCGTAGTAGTTGCCGTGGCGGTCGCGATTTTGCCAGCCCTGGGCCTCGGCACTGGGTGCGGAGAGCGGCAACAGGGTTCCCGCGGCCACCAGCGCTGCCAGAAACATCTTACGCATGTTCTTGTCCTCACATTGCTTTTCGTGGGGAAGCAACGCGGGGACAGGGTAAAGGCTCCCGGCACCTGCCGGAGCGGGATCAGCCGAGGGCGGCCTGCTTCTCGGCCCAGAGCCGCTCCAGCTCGGCGCGGCTCCGGCGCTCAGCGGCGGTCTTGAGCTGGCCGCAGGCGGCATCGATGTCGCGGCCGCGCGGCGTGCGCACCGGGGCGCTGATGCCGGCTTCGAAGACGATCTCGGAGAAGCGGCGGATCCGCTCGGGCTCGGAGCATTCGTACGGGGCGCCGGGCCAGGGGTTGAACGGGATCAGGTTGACCTTGGCCGGCAGCTTGTACTTGCGGATCAGCCGGACCAGCTCGCGGGCATCGTCGTCGCTGTCGTTGCGGTCCTTGAGCATGACATATTCGAACGTGATGCGCCGCGCGTTGGATGCGCGCGGATAGTCGGCGCAGGCCTGCAGCAGTTCCTCGATCCCGTACTTGCGGTTGATCGGCACGATCTCGTCGCGCACTTCCTTGGTGACGGCATGCAGCGACACGGCCAGGTTGACGCCGATCTCCTCGCCGCAGCGCGCCATCAGCGGCACCACGCCGCTGGTCGACAGGGTGATCCGCCGGCGCGACAGGGCGAGGCCGTCGCCGTCCATCACCAGCTTCAGCGCATCGCGGACATTGTCGAAATTGTAGAGCGGCTCGCCCATGCCCATCATCACGATGTTGGTGAGCAGGCGCCCGTCGGCGGTGTAGGTGGGGTTGTCTTCGTCGTCGTCGCTCTCCGCCTCGTCGTCCCGGCGAAAGCCGGGATCGCCGTGATCCTGGTTGAACGTTCCCTCGACGATGCCAGCGGTCCCGGTTCGAGCCCGGGACGACGTGCTGGCAGAACCATTCGGCCATTCCCCCAGCGCGTCGCGGGCCAGCATGACCTGGCCGACGATCTCGCCCACGGTCAGGTTGCGCACCAGGCGCATGGTGCCGGTGTGGCAGAAGCGGCAGTTGAGCGTGCAGCCGACCTGGCTCGACACGCAGAGCGTGCCGCGGTCGGCGTCGGGGATGAAGACCATCTCGAAGTCGTGGCCGTCGGCCGTGCGCAGCAGCCACTTGCGGGTGCCATCGGTGGAATGCTGGGCCTCGATGATCTCGGGCCGGCCGATGACGAAGCGCTCGGCCAGCCAGGGGCGCATCGGCTTGGCGATGTCGGTCATCGCGGCGAAATCGGTCACGCCGCGGTGGTAGAGCCAGTGGAACACCTGCTTCGAGCGCAGCTTCGCCTGGCGCGCGTCGAGCCCTGCCTGGGCGAAGAGCGCGGCGATGTCCTTCTTCGGCAGGCCGATCAGGTCGATGCGGCCGTCGGCGCGCGGCGTGACGTCGCGCGCGACGGGAAGCGGGTCGATATGCCCGGGGATCGGCATCAGGCCGGAAGCCTGCAGGTTGGTGTCAGTCATGGGAGCGGCGCATATAGTCGCAACGGCTGCGTTTTTCTACCGCAACCGCGCGCAGCCCAGTGTGGCGGCGTCCATCGCCGAAGCGGCGCCGGCCAGCGGCCAGGTGTTGGAAAAGCCCTTGCCGGCCGCATCGCGCGCCGAAATGGTCATGCTGCGGGCCGAGCGCATGGCGGCGACCACTGCCGCGTCCATCCGCCGGTCGACCGCCCAGGCATCGCCGCCGCCGCCGGTCAGCCGGAAGCGATCGCGGCCGATCGCAAGGGTGATCCGGCTGCCGGGAGCGAGGCGGCGCGACAGGCGGAAATGCACCTGGTTGCGCACCGAGCGCCGCGGCCAGCTGCCGATCGCGGCATAGGGCTGGTAGTCGCGGCGCAGCGCGCTCGGCGCGGCCATGGCGATGGCATAGCAGCGCGGCACGGCAGGATCGCGGAACGCGCCCCAGCTCTCGTACATGCCCAGGCTGTCGCGAGCGGCGGCGGGGAACGCCAGCAGCAGAAGAGCCCCGGCGAGCAGGGTGTTGACAGTGTTGACACTGCCCAGGGATAAACTGCGCAGGGCCCGGAACTGGGCGCTCAAGGCGGCGGAAATCCTCGGGTAAAGGGGAGCGGGGCGGGCCATCTGGCCGAGGCTATAGGCACAAAGCGGGGGTGTAGGAAAGTGCTCCCGCTTGTCCCGGGCGCGACCCGGGGCAACCGGCGGCCATGCCGAATGGCTCCATCGACGAGGCCAGCGGTCCCGGGTCGAGCCCGGGACGACGGGAGTTTGGGCGGGACCCATCTCCATTGTCACCCTGAACTCGTTCGTCACCCTGAACTCGTTTCAGGGCCCATTTGTCCTCCAGGCGCCGGAGTTCTGCATGGACGGTATACTGCGCCGTTGCATACCAGTCCTAAGCTTCGGGACCTGGGGCACGATGGGTGCTGAAACGAGTTCAGCATGACGGTTGTGAAGTGTGGGGCAAGGGGAACCGCAATCTCACGTCTTCCCGGGTCGAGCCCGGGACGACGGGGGTTTGGGCGGGACCCATCTCTATTGTCACCCTGAACTCGTTTCAGGGCCCATTTGTCCTCGACGCGCCGGAGTTCTGCATGGACGGCATACTGCGCCGTTGCATACTGGTCCTAAGCTTCGGGACCTGGGGTACGATGGGTGCTGAAACGAGTTCACCATGACGGTCGGGAAGTGTGGGAATGGGGAAGGGCAGGGAAATCGCCCCTGCTCAAGCCACTTCGCGATAGACCTCGCCGATCTTCTTGCCGTCCTCGAAATAGCCGAGGCCGTAGTCGCCCTTGATCGTCGTGCGGAGAGTCTGGCGTTCGTACTTGGCGTCGCAGCCCTCGACTGCATGGAGCATCCGCCAATTGTCCCAGATCACCATGTCGTTCGGTTTCCAATCATGCCAATAGGCCGCAGTTCCTTTGCCTAACCTATTGATTTCATGGCATACTTCGTCGTAGAATGCGTCCCATTCCGGGTTCTCGTGGTGTTCGATGCCGACCGACATCCACGGGCCGACGTGGAACACCTTCTCGCCGCTCTTGCGAGTCCAGACCGCCGGATGCATCGCCCGCGGGAATATCGCCACTTCCTTGAGCAGCGCCAGCACCGACGGCGACTTGTCTTCCATTGCCTTGAAGTTCACGCCGAAGCGCTGCTTGGTCAGCCGCGTGTCGAGCGTGTAGATGATGTTGAGCCCCTCGATCCGGTCGCGCAGGTCCTTGCGGAAATTGTTGTAGAGCTCGATCCCGTCCATGAAGCCGGTGCGGCCGCCTTCCGGGGCGCGGATCGGCGAGCGCAGGACGCCGGCGCGATTGAGCTCGTCGTTGTAGCAGTGGTCGAAATGCCACGGCGCGAAACGCGCGAGCAGCTTTCCGTCGATCTCGACCAGGCCGCCGGCGTCGTTGTTGCCGCCCTTCGGGTCGTAATGCATGTCGATCACGCCCTGTGCGGCGTCGCCGGTTTCCTCGTCGCGCGGGGTCGCCTTGGTCGGGTGGTCCTTGAGCGGGCCGAAGACGGTGCTGACCGCCACCTGCATCTTCGCGCTGGGCTCCATGTCCTCGAAGACGATCATGCCGCGCTCCTCGAAGACGCGGTTGATCTCGTCGCGGACGCCGGGGTCCTCGATATTGTCCCAACCCAGACCCTCGATGCGCGATCCGAAGTTGAGGTCGTCCTGCAGATTGCGGACCTTGATGCCTGCCATTTCCACTCTCTCCATCGCCTCTGGCGGATTTCCGCCTTGTGCCTTTGCGGCGAAGATATGCCTGTCGGCGGGGATCGACAATAGGGCGCGCGCAGCACTAGGAAGCGGCGAAGCCTGGGAGGGGAACCGGAAGCGATGAAGCCCTTGCGCGACAATGCCCGCATCCTTGTCGCCTCGGCGGCCGGCACGGCGGTCGAGTACTACGATTTCTTCATCTACGGCACCGCGGCGGCGCTGGTCTTCGGGCCGCTATTCTTCCCGGCACAGTCGGCGGCGGCGCAGACGCTCTATGCCTTCATGAGCTTCGGCATCGCTTTCCTCGCGCGGCCGATCGGCGCGGTCGCCTTCGGTCATTTCGGCGATCGCGTCGGCCGCAAGTCGACGCTGGTCGCCTCGCTGCTGCTGATGGGCGGCGCGACGCTGCTGATCGCCTTTTTGCCGACCTATGCGCAGCTCGAGCCGCACGGCCTCGGCTGGCTGGCACCGGCCCTCTTGTGCCTGCTGCGCTTCGGCCAGGGCTTCGGGCTGGGCGGCGAGTGGGGCGGCGCGGCGCTGCTGGTCGTCGAGAATGCGCCGCGCGGTTGGGAGACGCGCTTCGTATCGATCATGCAGCTGGGATCGCCGGTCGGCTTCATCGCGGCGACGGGCGTGTTCATGCTGCTCGGCCTGGCGCTCGACGAGGCGGATTTCATCGCCTGGGGCTGGCGAGTCCCGTTCCTCGCCAGCGCCGTGCTGGTGCTGCTGGGCCTGTGGGTCCGCCTGCGGATCGAGGAAACGGCCGCGTTCCGCGAGGCGCGGGTGCGCGAGATGCCGGTCCGGGTGCCGCTCGTCAGGGTCCTGCGCGACCATCCCGGCGCGGTGCTGGCCGGCGCTGCCGGCGTCATTGCAACTTTCGCGACCTTCTATCTCGTCACCACCTATGCGCTGGCCCAGGGGACCGGCCCGCTCGGCTATCCGCGCGACCTGTTCCTCGCCGCGCAGATCCTTGCCGCGGTGTTCTACGCCGCCGGACTGCTGCTGGCGGGCCTGGCTGGCGACCGCAGTTCGCCGGGCAAGCTGCTTGCCTTCGGGTCGATGGCGGTCGCCGTCGCCGGGCTGGTCTTCGGTCCGGGGCTGAACTCGGGATCGCTGCCGATCGCCGGGGCGACGCTGTGCCTGACCATGCTGGCGCTGGGCTTCGCCAATTGCCCGCTGGGCGCCTGGCTGTCGCCGCTGTTCCCGGTCAAGGTCCGCTACAGCGGCGTCTCGCTGGCATTCAACACCGGCGGCGTCATCGGCGGCGCGATGACCCCGATCGCCGCCCAGGCGCTGAGCGCGGCGGGCTATGCGGACTGGGTGGGGCTGCTGCTGGTGGCGGCGGGGCTGCTGACTTTCGTCGGGGTGCTGACGGCGCGCAGGGCCGCCTAGCAGGCGTCGTCCCGGCGAAGGCCGGGACCGCTGCGATCTTGGACGAACGCTCCGTCGACGAGGCGCGCGGTCCCGGGTCGAACAGAGATCAAGGATAGTCGATCCCCACCACTTCCCACTCCTTCTCGCCGCCGGGCAGGACCACGCGGCGCAGGTCTCCCAGGCCGGCGCCGCGCAGTGCGCGGGCGAGGGGGGCGCTCCAGCCGATGCGGCCTTCGCCGGCGTCCTGCTCGTCGTCGCCGACGATGGTGACGGTGACGTGGTTGTCGTCCTCGTCGGCAATGGTCACCGTGGCGCCGAAGAACACGCGCTCGCGGTTGACCTGGGCTGTGGGGTCGACGACGCGCAGCTTGCCCATCCGCCGGGCGAGGTGGGCCAGTTCGCGATCGATCTCGCGCATGCGCTTGCGGCCGTAGAGATAGTCGCCGTTCTCCGAGCGGTCGCCGTTGCCGGCGGCCCAGCTGACGATCTCGACGATCTGCGGCCGCTCGGTGCCGAGCAGGTGGTCGTAGCGCGCGCGCAGCGCGGCCATGCCGGCGGGCGTGATGGGCGGTCCTTCTGCCTGCACGTCAGCCCGGCGTGCGCTTGCCGAGGAACCTGCTCAGCGGATTGGGCCCGCGATTGTAGGCCCGCGAGGGGTTCATCGTCTCGTAGACCACGGCATTCTCCAGCACGCGCTGGACGTAGTTGCGGGTTTCCGAAAGCGGGATCTGCTCGATCCATTCGATCCAGTCGATGCTGCCGCTGCGCGGATCGCCGTTGCGGGCGATGAACTTGTTCACGTTGCCCGGACCGGCGTTGTAGGCGGCGACGGCCAGCGGGTAGCTGCCGCCGAAGTAGTCCATCATCCGCGCGAAATAGCCGTCGCCCAGGCGCATGTTGTAGCCCGCGTCGGTCATCAGCGCGCTGGCATCGTAGGACAGGCCGATCTTGCCCGCCTGCTCGCGCGCAGTGCCCGGCATGAGCTGCATCAGCCCGCGCGCGCCGGCGTGGCTGATCGCGTTCATGGCGAACTGGCTCTCCTGCCGGCTGATCGCATGGACCATGGTCCAGTTGGTGCCCGGCGGCGCCGGGATCAGCGGGAACGACACCTCGACGAAATCGCCGAAGCCGTCGGCATGGGCCGACTGGCCGAGGATCACCCCGAGGTCGCGGCGCCCGATCTCGCGCGCCAGGTCGGCGACGAGCACGTGCTCCGCCTCGGTCGAGGCCTGCTCGGCGATTTCCTTGAAGAAGCGGACCGAGATGCGCCACTCGAAGCCGTGCGCAACCTCGCGCACCGCGGCGGTGATCGGGCGGGCCATGAATTCCGCACGCTCGGCCGCCGTGGGCGCGCGCCGGGGCCGGCCGTCGAAAGTGGGCAGCGGCCGGCCGAGCCGCTCGAGCGCGAGCATGCCGTAGAAGTTCTGCGGATAGGCGGCGGCAAGCTCGAAATAGCGCTGGGCGCCGGCGCGATCGCCGGCCTGGGCGGCGGCG
>CAUJJI010000057.1 GCA_963205265.1 Pseudomonadota bacterium | reverse complement strand
CCCGGGCGATTTCGGCGCCGCCGAGACGGCCGCCGCAGGTGATCTTGATGCCTTCGGCGCCGAGACGCAGCGCCGACTGCACCGCGCGCTTCATCGCGCGGCGGAAAGCGACGCGGCGGACGAGCTGGTCGGCGATGCCCTGGGCGACGAGCTTGGCGTCGATCTCCGGCTTGCGGATCTCGACGATGTTCAGCTTCACTTCGCTGCCGGTCATCTTGGCCAGCTGCGAGCGCAGCTTCTCGATGTCGGCGCCCTTCTTGCCGATGATGACGCCCGGGCGGGCGGCATAGATCGACACGCGGCACAGCTTGGCCGGGCGCTCGATCACCACCTTGGAGATCGCGGCCTGCGGCAGCGTTTCCATGATGAACTTGCGCATCTTGAGGTCTTCCTCAAGCATCGACGCATAGTTGCGGCCTTCCGCGTACCAGCGGCTGTCCCAGGTGCGGTTGATCTGGAGACGCAGACCGATCGGGTTGCTCTTGTGACCCATGGCTCAGGCCTCCTCGGCTTCTTCGGTGTATTCGCGGACCACGATGCGCAGCCGGCTGAACGGCTTGAGGATGCGGGTCGACTTGCCGCGACCACGCGCGTGGAAGCGCTTCATGGTGATCGACTTGCCGACGCTCGCTTCCGCGACGACCAGCGCGTCGACGTCGAG
Organism: Pseudomonadota bacterium; assembly: GCA_963205265.1. Classification (GTDB taxonomy): domain Bacteria; phylum Pseudomonadota; class Alphaproteobacteria; order Sphingomonadales; family Sphingomonadaceae; genus Novosphingobium. The sequence goes on along the minus strand of CAUJJI010000057.1, from coordinate 70,903 downwards.
GTTGTGGTTGTTCTCGGCATTGGCGATCGCCGAAGCGAGCACCTTGCGCGCGTCCACGGCCATCGCCCGCTTCGAGAAGGCGAGGATGTTCATCGCTTCCTCGGCCTTCTTGCCGCGGATCAGGCCCGCGACGAGATTGAGCTTCTGCGCCGAGCCGCGGATCTGCGTGCCGACCGCGAGCGCCTCGTTGTCGCCGACGCGACGGGGAGCTTTCTGCTTGCTCATTAGCGCTTGCCCTTCTTGTCGGCGGCATGACCGGGGAAGCTGCGCGTGGGAGCGAACTCACCGAGCTTGTGGCCGACCATTTCCTCGTTGACCGAGACCGGGATGAACTTCTGGCCGTTGTAGACGCTGAACGTCAGGCCGACGAACTGCGGCAGGATCGTCGAACGACGCGACCAGGTCTTGATCGGACCGGAGCGGCCGGAAGATTCCTGGGCCACTTCCGCCTTCTTCAGCAGGTGCAGGTCGACGAAGGGGCCTTTCCAGACGGAACGTGCCATGGGGCTTACCTCTTCTTCTTCGCGTGACGCGAACGGATGATCATCTTGTCCGTCTGCTTGTTGTTGCGGGTACGGGCGCCCTTGGTCGGCTTGCCCCACGGAGTGACCGGATGACGGCCGCCCGAGGTCCGGCCCTCGCCACCGCCGTGCGGGTGATCGACCGGGTTCTTGGCGACGCCGCGAGTCAGCGGGCGACGGCCCTTCCAGCGGCTGCGGCCGGCCTTGGCGAAGTTCTGGTTCTGGTTGTCGGGGTTCGACACCGCACCGACCGTGCCCATGCAGTCGCCGCGCAGGTAGCGCTGCTCGCCCGAGTTGAGGCGGACGATGACCATGCCGCGGTCACGGCCGACGACCTGCACGTACGTGCCGGCCGAACGGGCGATCTGGCCGCCCTTGCCCGGCTTCATCTCGACGTTGTGGCAGATCGTGCCGACCGGCATCTGGCTGAGCAGCATGGCGTTGCCCGGCTTCACGTCGGTCTTCTCGCCGGCGACGACCTGGTCGCCAACGGCAAGGCGCTGCGGCGCGATGATGTAGGCCTGCTCGCCGTCGGCATACTTGATCAGCGCGATGAAGGCGGTGCGGTTGGGATCGTATTCCAGGCGCTCGACCGTCGCGGGGGCGTCCCACTTGCGGCGCTTGAAATCGATGTAGCGGTACTTCTGCTTGTGGCCGCCGGCGATGCCGCGCGAGGTCACGTGGCCCTTGTTGTTGCGGCCGCCGGTCTTGCGCTTGCCTTCGGTCAGCGCCTTGACCGGCTTGCCCTTCCACAGCGACGTCTTGTCGACGAGGATCAGGCCGCGCCGGGCGGGGCTGGTCGGGTTGTAGTTCTTGAGTGCCATCGGTCTATCTTTCCCTTGGGCCTCAGATGCCGCTGGTGACGTCGATCGACTGGCCTTCGGCCAGACGGACGACCGCCTTCTTCACATCCGAGCGGCGATAGGGCTTGCCCTTCCACCGCTTGGTCTTGCCCTTCTGCGTCAGCGTGTTGACGCTGACGACCTTGACGTCGAACAGCGCCTCGACCGCCGCCTTGATCTCCGGCTTGGTCGCCTTGTTGGCGACCTTGAAGACCACGGCATTGGCTTCGCTGAGCAGCGTCGACTTCTCGGTGATGTGGGGAGCCACGATCACGTCGTAGTGACGCGTGTCGATTGCGTCCTTAGCCATTAGTTAGCCCCTCCCGGGAGGGCGAACCGCGCCTCCAGCTTTTCGACCGCGGCGCGCGTCAGCACCAGCGTATCATGCTTCAGGATGTCGTAGACGTTGGCGCCCACGGCCGGCAGCACGTTGATCCCGACGAGGTTGCCGGCGGCGCGGGCGAAACCCGCGTCCACGGCGTCGCCGTCGATCACCAGCACCTTCTTGCCCCAGTTCGCCTTGGCGAGCTGCGCCGAAAGCGCCTTGGTCTTGGCGTCCTTGAGCTCGAGCGAGTCGACGACGATCAGGCCGTCCTTCGCCTTGGCCGAAAGCGCCATCTTGAGGCCGAGCGCGCGAACCTTCTTGTTCAGCGACACGTCGAACTCACGGCGACGGGCGCCGTGCGCCTTGCCGCCGCCGATGAAGACCGGGGCCGCACGGTCGCCGTGACGAGCGGTACCGCCGCCCTTCTGGCGACCGAACTTCTTGCCGGTACGGGCGACGTCGGAGCGCTCGCGGGTGGCGCGGGCGATGCCGCGGCGATTCTCGAGCTGCCAGGTGACGACCCGGTGGAGGATGTCGGCGCGCGGCTCGAGGCCGAACACGGCATCCGACAGTTCGATGTCGCCCTTGGCGGCGGAACCATCGAGGTTGGAAAGCTTCACCTTCACGACTTAGCCCTCCCCATTCGTGTTAACTGTGCCTTCAGCGGCTTCCGGCGTTTCGACCACTTCTGCAGGGGTCTCGGCGGGGGCCGTTTCGTTGCTGTTGGCCGCCTGCTTCAGGCCGGCGGGATAGGGAGCCTCGGCGTGGCGGGCGACCTTCACTGCGTCGCAGACGGTCAGCCAGGCGTTCTTGGCGCCGGGGACCGAGCCCTTGACGAAGATCAGGCCGCGCTCGTCGTCGACGCGCACGATCTCGAGGTTCTGCTGGGTCCGCTCGCGGTCGCCCATGTGGCCGGCCATCTTCTTGTTCTTGAAGACGCGGCCCGGATCCTGGCGGTTACCGGTCGAACCGTGGGCACGGTGGCTGATCGAGACGCCGTGAGTGGCGCGCATGCCGCCGAAGCCCCAGCGCTTCATCGCACCGGCAAAGCCCTTGCCCTGGGTGTGGCCGGCGACGTCGACCAGCTGGCCCGGCACGAAGTGCGAGGCGGCGATCGTCGAGCCGACTTCGAGCACGGCGTCGTCGGCGACGCGGAATTCGCAGACGCGCTGCTTGAGCGGCACCTGCGCCTTGGCGAAGTGCTCGCGCTGCGGCTTGGCGACGTTCTTCTGCTTGGCTTCGCCCGCGCCCAGCTGGACGGCGACATAGCCGTCGCGGTCGGCGGTGCGCACGGCGACCACCTGGTTGTTCTCCAGCGCCAGGACGGTGACCGGCACGTGCCGTCCGTCCTCCTGGAACAGGCGGGTCATCCCCACCTTCTTGGCGATCACGCCGGTACGCATGATCCGTTCTCCTACAGAGGCCTGCGCAGGACCATCCCGCGAAGGCGTGTTCAGCCCGAAATGTGAAGCGAGCCCCGTCCGGGCTGAGTGCCGATCTCCTGCCGCTGGGCCGAAGAAAGGCGAGACGGGGGACGCTTGCCCGGCACTTGCCGGAGGTATCCCTGTGTCGTCGTCCCGGCGCAAGCCGGGACCGCTGGCGACGGGCTCCTACCTGGAGGCCCGCGATCCCGGCTTTCGCCGGGATGACGAGATCACGCCAACTTGATCTCGACGTTCACGCCGGCAGCGAGGTCGAGCTTCATCAGCGCGTCCACGGTGGCGGCGTTGGGCTGCACGATGTCGAGCAGCCGCTTGTAGGTACGAACCTCGAACTGCTCACGCGACTTCTTGTCGATGTGCGGGCCGCGGTTGACGCAGAACTTCTCGATCTGCGTCGGCAGAGGAATGGGGCCGCGGATCAGCGCGCCGGTGCGGCGGGCAGTGTCCGCAATTTCGCCGGTCGCCTGGTCGAGCACGCGGTGATCGAATGCCTTCAGGCGAATGCGGATATTCTGAGCTTCCATGTCCTACTACCGATGAGAAAGAGCAAAAATTCGCCGTCCTGGCAAAAGCCGGGACCGCTGGCCTCTTGCTTGCTCCCTCGAGAAGAGGTGCCTGGAGGCCAGCGGTCCCGGATCAAGTCCGGGACGACGGCTGAAAAAATCGGCCGCCGGGGGACGAATCCCCCGGCGGAGCGCGGCCTATATTACTTGGTGATCTTGCTGACAACCCCCGAACCGACGGTGCGGCCGCCTTCGCGGATAGCGAAGCGGAGACCCTCGTCCATGGCGATCGGCGCGATCAGCTTGATCGACAGCGTGACGTTGTCGCCCGGCATGACCATCTCGGTGCCCTCGGGGAGGATGACCTCGCCGGTGACGTCGGTGGTGCGGAAGTAGAACTGCGGGCGATAGTTCGCGAAGAACGGCGTGTGGCGGCCGCCTTCGTCCTTCGACAGCACGTAGACCTCGGCCGAGAACTCGGTGTGCGGCGTGACCGAACCGGGCTTGGCGAGGACCTGGCCGCGCTCGACCTCTTCACGGCCGACGCCGCGGATCAGCGCACCGACGTTGTCGCCGGCTTCGCCCTGGTCGAGCAGCTTGCGGAACATCTCGACGCCGGTGACGGTGGTCTTGCGCGTGTCCTTGAGGCCCACGATCTCGACTTCGTCGCCGACCTTGACGATGCCGGTCTCGATACGGCCGGTCACGACGGTGCCGCGACCCGAGATCGAGAACACGTCTTCGACGGGCATCAGGAACGGCTTGTCGGTCGGGCGCGGCGGCTGCGGGATATAGGCGTCCACGGCGGCCATCAGCTCGTTGATCGAGTTCTTGCCGATCTCGTCGTCACGACCTTCGAGAGCGGCGAGAGCCGAACCCTTGATGATCGGAATATCGTCGCCCGGGAAGTCGTAGCTGGACAGCAGCTCGCGGACTTCGAGCTCGACCAGCTCGAGGATTTCCGGATCGTCGACCTGGTCGACCTTGTTCATGTAGACGACCAGCGCCGGCACGCCGACCTGACGGGCGAGCAGGATGTGCTCGCGAGTCTGCGGCATCGGGCCGTCGGCGGCGTTCACGACGAGGATCGCACCGTCCATCTGCGCGGCGCCGGTGATCATGTTCTTCACATAGTCGGCGTGGCCCGGGCAGTCGACGTGGGCGTAGTGGCGGTTGGCGGTCTCATACTCGACGTGAGCGGTCGAGATGGTGATGCCGCGCTCGCGCTCCTCGGGAGCCTTGTCGATGTTGGCATAGTCCGTGAACTCGGCGCCGCCGGTTTCCGACAGAACCTTGGTGATCGCGGCAGTCAGCGTGGTCTTGCCGTGGTCGACGTGACCGATGGTGCCGATGTTGCAGTGCGGCTTCGTCCGCTCGAATTTTGCCTTCGCCATTGTTCAAACCTTCTTTTCGCTTGAATTGAAACTGCGGGAAAGGGTCGGCACCCGCTGAATCGAGCGCCGCCCCTAATCACATCTTGCCGATTAGGCAAGCTTCTCCTTCACCTCGGCCGCGACGTTCGCCGGCACTTCGTCGTAGTGCGAGAAGAACATCGAATAGTTGGCCCGGCCCTGGGTGAACGAGCGGAGCTGGTTCACGTAGCCGAACATGTTCGCCAGCGGCACCATGGCCTCGACGACCTGGGCATTGCCGCGGCTGTCGGTGCCCTGGATCTGCCCGCGACGGCTGTTCATGTCGCCGATGACGTCGCCCATGAATTCCTCGGGGGTGACGACCTCGACCTTCATGATCGGCTCGAGCAGCTTGATGCCGGCCTTCTGGGCGACTTCGCGCATCGCACCGCGGCCGGCGATCTCGAACGCCAGCGCCGAGGAGTCGACGTCGTGATAGGCGCCGTCGTAGAGCAGGATCTCGAAGTCGATGATCGGGAAGCCGACCAGCGAGCCGGAGGCCGCCGTCTCGCGCATGCCCTTTTCGATCGCGGGGATATATTCCTTCGGAATGTTGCCGCCCTTGATCTCGTCCTTGAAGATGAAGCCCGAACCGCGCTCGCCCGGCGTGACCTTGACCTTGACGCGGCCGAACTGGCCGGTGCCGCCCGACTGCTTCTTGTGGGTGTAGTCGACGTCGACCGGCTTCGCGAGGTATTCGCGATAGGCGACCTGCGGCGCGCCGACGTTGGCTTCGACCTTGAACTCGCGACGCATGCGGTCGACGATGATGTCGAGGTGAAGTTCGCCCATGCCCTTGATGATGGTCTGGCCCGATTCATGGTCGGTCGAGACGCGGAACGAGGGATCCTCGGCCGAGAGGCGGCTGAGGGCGACGCCCATCTTCTCCTGGTCTGCCTTGGTCTTGGGCTCGACCGAGAGCTCGATGACCGGCTCGGGGAATTCCATACGCTCGAGCACGATCGGCGACTTTTCGGCGCAGAGCGTGTCGCCCGTGGTGGTTTCCTTCATGCCGGCCAGCGCGACGATGTCGCCGGCGAAAGCCTCTTCGATGTCCTTCCGGTCGTTGGCGTGCATCTCGAGGATGCGGCCGACCTTCTCCTTCTTGTCCTTCACAGAGTTCAGGTAGCTGCCCTTCGACAGCGTGCCCGAATAGATGCGGATGAAGGTGAGCGAGCCGACGAAGGGATCGTTCATGACCTTGAAGGCAAGCGCGCTGAACGGCGCATTGTCGTCGGCCGGACGGCTGTCCTTCTCGTCGCTGTCCATCTTGACGCCCTGGACGTCCTCGATGTCGAGCGGCGACGGCAGGTAGTCGACCACGGCGTCGAGCAGCGGCTGGACGCCCTTGTTCTTGAAGGCCGAGCCGCAGACGACGGGCACGAAGGCATGGCCCAGCGTGCCCTTGCGGATCAGCGCCTTGAGCGTCGCCACGTCGGGCTCGTTGCCCTCGAGATAGGCTTCCATCGCGTCGTCGTCCTGTTCGACGGCGAGCTCGATCAGCTTCTGGCGATAGTCGGCCGCCTCGTCGACCATGTCGGCCGGGACGTCTTCATAGAAGAACTCGGCGCCCAGGCTCTCGTCCTTCCAGATGATCGCGCGGTTCTCGACCAGGTCGACCAGGCCCTTGAGGTCGGCCTCGATGCCGATCGGCAGGTAAAGCACGGCCGGGGTCGCGCCGAGGCGGTCGATGATCGACTGCACGCAGTACTTGAAGTTCGCACCGGTGCGGTCGAGCTTGTTGATGAAGCACATCCGCGGCACGCCGTACTTGTCGGCCTGGCGCCACACCGTCTCGGACTGCGGCTCCACGCCGGCGACGCCGTCGAAGCAGGCCACCGCGCCGTCGAGCACGCGCAGCGAACGCTCGACCTCGATGGTGAAGTCGACGTGTCCGGGGGTGTCGATGATGTTGATGCGGTCGTCGCCCCAGAAGCAGGTCGTCGCGGCCGAGGTGATGGTGATGCCGCGCTCCTGCTCCTGCTCCATCCAGTCCATGGTCGCAGCGCCGTCGTGCACTTCGCCGATCTTGTAGGACTTGCCGGTGTAGTAGAGGATACGCTCGGTCGTCGTGGTCTTGCCGGCGTCGATGTGCGCCATGATACCGATGTTGCGGTATTTCTCGAGCGGATGGCTACGTGCCATGGTGAGTTCCTTAGGGTGTGACGGAGGGGAGCCGGCTGAGGGCTCCCGCCCATATAGTGAGCTTTATGACAGCTGTAAGTCTTGCCAGCGCCAGGCTTACCAGCGGTAGTGCGAGAAAGCCCGGTTCGCGTCGGCCATGCGGTGGGTGTCCTCGCGCTTCTTCACGGCGTTGCCGCGGTTGTTCGCGGCGTCGAGCAGTTCGGCCGAAAGCCGGGCCGCCATCGTCGTCTCCGAACGGTTGCGCGCCGCCGAGATCAGCCAGCGGATCGCCAGCGCCTGGGCGCGCTCGGGACGGACCTCGACCGGGACCTGGTAAGTCGCACCGCCGACGCGGCGGCTGCGGACCTCGATCTGCGGCTTCACGTTCTCGAGCGCATTGTGGAACAGCCCGACCGGATCGGCCTTGGCGCGGGTTTCCATGGTTTCCAGCGCACCGTAGACGATGCTTTCGGCGACGGACTTCTTACCGTCGAGCATCAGGTTGTTCATGAACTTGGACAGGACCTGATCACCATACTTGGGATCGGGCAGGATTTCCCGCTTCTCGGGACGACGACGACGTGACATCGGATGAATTCCTTTTCAACTCTCCCGGCCCTTCGCTGCTCCCCGGCGAAAGCGGGGGTCTCGGGAGGCCGGGTGGTTCCTCTGCAGAGGCCTGAGGCCCCGGCCTGCGCCGGGGAGCGGCTCAGCGCCTTACTTCGGCCGCTTGGCGCCGTACTTCGAACGGCTCTGCTTGCGGTCCTTGACGCCCTGGGTGTCGAGCACGCCGCGCAGCACGTGGTAGCGCACGCCCGGAAGGTCGCGCACACGGCCGCCGCGGATCAGCACCACCGAGTGCTCCTGCAGGTTGTGGCCTTCGCCGGGGATGTAGCTGATGACCTCGCGGCTGTTGGTCAGGCGGATCTTGGCCACCTTGCGCAGAGCCGAGTTCGGCTTCTTCGGCGTCGTCGTGTAGACGCGGGTGCAGACGCCGCGCTTCTGCGGGTTCTGTTCCATCGCAGGGACCTTCGACTTGGCCTTCTGCGGTACGCGACCCTTGCGGATCAGCTGATTGATAGTCGGCATCGAATCTCTTCACCTAATGGTCCGGAACTGCGGGATTGCCGTTCCGAGGTGACGCTCTTGCCGGATCGAGGGATGTGGTCCCACGTGCGCGAACGGCGAAGCGACGCAATGGCGACGCTTCCTGCGCAACGTGAGCCGAAAACCCTCCACCCTGGCACTGCGCCGGGTTACTTTGACGGATTACGGAGGTTCGCCCTCCACGCCCCGGCAATGTTCAGCTCAAAAATCGTCCGGCGGGCCACAGCCCTGCCCGGAAGGGCGCGCCATTAGTCGCTATCGCCGCCGCGGTCAAGTGCGCCGGGCGATGGCGGGCCGGGCTCGTGGTCCTCGCGCTTCCAGTCGCTGACGTCCTGGTCGTGCCCGCTCTTGGCGCTGAAATAGGCCAGCGACAGCAGCCCGCTGCCCAGCATCACCGACAGGAAGACTCCGGCCACCGTGGCGAGCGCCGAGGCGATCGTCAGCCCGCCGGATCGATGGAGGAAAGCCAGCGACGCGCCGACCATGACCACCGCGACGACGGCGATCCACTTGAGCATCCGGCGGAACTGGACGGCAGGAGTCGGGTCGGCCGACATGGCTGGCGCGGCTGCGGCCCTTTGCTACTTCGACAGTTCGACCTGCTCGAAATCCAGCTCGACCGGGGTGGCGCGACCGAAGATCGAGACCGAGACCTTGACCCGGTTCTTGTCGAAATCGAGTTCCTCGACCACGCCGTTGAAGCTGGCGAAGGGACCGTCGAGCACCTTGACCGAATCGCCGATTTCGTAATCGACGCTGACATGCTTGCGCGGCTGGGCGGCGGCCTGTTCGGCAGCGCCGAAATAGCGCGCGGCCTCGGTCTCGCTGATCGCCTGCGGCTTGCCGTTGGCGCCGAGGAAGCCGGTCACTTTCGGGGTGTTCTTGACGAGGTGATAGATGTCGTCGTTCATCGCCAGCTTGGCGAGGACGTAGCCGGGCATGAACTTGCGCTCGACCTGCACCTTCTTGCCGCGCTTGACCTCGGTGACGGTTTCCGTCGGCACCTGGATGTCCTCGATCAGCTGCGACAGGCCGACGCGCTCGGCCTCGGCGAGGATCGCGTCGCGCACCTTGTTCTCGAAGCCGGAATAGGCGTGAATGATGTACCAGCGGGCCATAGTATCTCTCTGGGTTCTAGCGTGGTGTCAGGCGAGCGACAGGAGCCAGCGGACGACGCTGCCGAACACCGTGTCGATGCCGAGGAAGAAGAATGCCAGCAGCAGCATCATGATGCCGACGAAGATCGCCGTGGTCACCGTCTCCTGGCGCGAGGGCCAGTAGATCTTCGCTGCTTCGGCGCGCACCTGGCGCAGGAATTCGCCCGGACTGATCTTCGCCATGGCTGGTTGGTCTCGCCTTCAAAAACTATCGCGGGTTCCGCCTAGGGGACATCGCCGCCCCGGCCGCGGCCGGGAGGGGCTTTCGAAGTCCTTCTGTCGGAAGTGGGACGCGATTTAGCTTCCGCGCGGCGGATTTGCAAGCCGCGCCAGGAATGACTTGTGCGTCGCATAGATCACCTTGGTCCCCGGCGGCAGCCGGTCGGGCGGCAGGCGGCCGAAATACCAGAGGTAATCGGCCTGGCCGGCCGGCTTGAAATGCTCCAGATCGATGCTGCGGCCGCGCCAGTGAATGTGGCGCTGCGACGGATCGAGGAAATCCTTCTGCGGCTCGTCCACCACGCCGGGCCGCAGGCGCAGCATGTGCACGCCCGGCACGGCGAAGTGCGAATTGACCAGCGCGTCGCGGCGCACCGTCGCATAGCTCGTCGCATGCTCGAAGGGATTGAGCGTCCAGGCCTGCGGCTCGACGACGACCGCACCGGCGATCCGCGCGCCCCGGGGCACGAGGTCGAGCGCCTTGAGCGCCAGGTCCAGTTCGCGCGAGTTGCGATACCAGGCCTCGGTGGTGAATTCGAGCCGGACCAGGAACAGCAGCGGGGCCAGCCAGAACAGCCAGCGCGGCGCCTGCCAGCTCATCGCCAGGCAGCCGACGGTCAGCGTCACCGCCATCAGCCGGTAGTCGGCATAGTCGCCGCCGCCGAAGTGGCGCGGCATGACCAGCGACAGCACGGCGAAGGCCAGCGCCGCCCAGCCCAGCCTGCCGTCGATCTTGCGGAAACCCAGCGACACCAGGATCAACAGCACGAGAAAGCCCAATGTGACGATGTCGAGCCCGATCGACTGTTCGCGCAAGGTCTGCACGAAAATGGCGAACTTGTAGGTCCACGGCTTGTCCCCGTAGGACAGGCTGCCCTTGGTCTCGCCGGCGAAGAGGATCGCCGGGATCAGCGGCAGCATCAGCGGCCAGGGCGCGACGAATGCGGGCAGGCCCTTGCGCCGGCTCCATTCGTAGCCGAACACCAGCACGCCCAGGATTCCCCAGCCCGAGGCATGGCACAGCCAGACCAGCAGCCCGACCGGGATGAACAGCGCCCAGCGCAGGCGCCGGCCCTCCAGCCTGATCCAGCCGGCGAAAGCGAACAGCGCCAGCGCCAGCGACAGGCAGAAGTTGTAGAAGCCCATGCCCATGGCCGGCGACCAGATCGTCGCGAATGCGAGCAGGGCGCCGATGCCCACGCGCCGGCGCAGCTGCCATTCGATCGCGACCAGGCCGAGGCCGGTCAGCGGCGGGATCACCAGGCCGATCAGCCAGCCCGCCGTCTCCAGGCCGAACAGCCGCGCCAGCGGCCAGACCAGCAGGTCGGCGCCGAGATTGCCGCGGAACAGCCAGGTGAACTCGTAATAGCGCGCCAGGAACGGGCTTTGCCCCCCGTCGAGCATGACGTGGTAGCGCGCCAGGTGCGAACCGTAGTCGGTCAGCTGCGGATGCCTGGCCACCAGGAACGGCAGGCAGGACAGCAGCGCCAGCACGATGCCGAGCCACAGGCCCTCGCGCGGGCCGGGTCGAGCGCGCAAGCCCGTGCCGGGCTTGGCGGTGGTCGTGGCTGCGACTTGCGGCATTGCGTCCATCGGTATGCTGTCCGTATCGCCCGGGCACGTCGAGGGGATCGAGCGCCGCTCTCCTACCCATGCCGCGGCGATTGGCAAGAGCGACGTCCTGCGCAAAGCCGGTTGCGCTGTCGATATCGCCGGTCGCCCCGGCACGAAGCGAGGGTGCTCAGCCGAATGCCGCGTTCAGGACGGTCGGCGTGGCGGTGATCGGCTGGTCGTCGATCAGCACCTGCCCGCTTTGCGTCTCGTAGAGCAGCATGCGCCCGTCGCCGTCGAAATCCAGCGTCGTGCCGGCCGTGCCGACCGGGACGGTCAGGACCAGGTCGCCGCCCCGGATCACGGCCGAGGATCCCTGCCGCGCGGCGGTGTAGCCGGTCGCTCCCAGGGCGAACAGCAGGCTATCGCCGCCGCGGTTGAACGAAGGGTCGAGCCGCATGTCGCCCAGGACCAGCTCGAGCCGCTCCGCCAGGTTCGAGCCGAAGACGTCGAGATTGCCCCCGGCGACCACTTCGGCCTCCTGCGACAGCCAGATCCGCCCGCGCGCCGCAGCGGCGAGAGCCGGATCCGGCGCGGCTTCCGCCGTGGCGGTGATCGTCGTCGGTGCGGCGGAAAAGCCCTGGGTGCCGATCTTGGCGGTGGCGGCCTGCTGGTCGTAGCGCAGGCTGCGCACGCCGTCGGCAAAGACCAGGTAGGTCGCGCTGGTCCCGAAGGGCAGCGTCAGAATGGTGTCGCCGTCCGAGATCTGCGCCGCCGAGCCGTCCCGGAAGATCGTATAGGCGGACGCGGCCTTTTCCAGGCGGATGAAGTCGCCGCCGGAATTGAACGAGGCATCGAAGCCGACCACGCCCGGCCGGTCGACCACCGAGATCTGCTGGACGCCGCGCGTCCCCATGACGAAGCCCGCCCCGCCCACCGTGGCGGCCATGCCGTCGGCCACGACCAGGCGGAAGGTGCCGGCCGCGCCGGCGGGCGCGATGGATTTCGTCACGCCGGCGAAACTGGCGAATTCGATGTTGCTGAGGCGGTCGACGCCCTCGCTCGCCGTGGTGACGATGCAGACGCCGCCTTCGAAGCTGATCACGCAGTCCGCCAGGGCATCGGCGAAGACGGCGATGTCGCTGCCCGCGCCGCCGTCGAGCAGGTCGTCGCCGCCGCCGCCGGTCAGGCTGTCGTTGCCGGCGCCGCCCGCCATGACGTTGGCCGCGGCATCGCCGAGCATCGTGTCGACCAGCGCCCCGCCCTGCAATGGCGCCGCGCCCGAAGCGCGCAGCGTGGCATGAGTCAGCGTCACCGTCCATTCCAGCCGCTGCTCCAGGAGCGAGCGGTCCGCGACCCGGACCCAGTCGGTGGCATCGTAGGCCAGCACCGAAAGCTCGTGCGTGCCCGAGGCGACGTTGAAGGCGGCGAAGTCGAAATGCTCGACCGCCGCGTCCGACACGACATGGCCGTCGACCGTCCAGCGCAGGCCGATGACGGCGGGATCGATCACCTCGACGTCGAGCCCGGCCGGATCGGTCAGCTGCCCTTCCGCCGTGGCGCTGTCGATCGGGTCGACGATCTCGTAGAAACGCAGGACGAACTGTTCGCGAGCGATCGCATCGAACGGCTGGCCGAGCGAGCGCATCTTCGAATTCATCGACGGCCGGTAGATCCCGGTCTGGTAGTACATGCCGCCTTCATAGGCGCCGATCACCCCGATTCCCGGCTGGTCGTAGCCGACCCATTGCGCCCATTTCTCGCCGGTCGGCGACTTGGTGACATTGGCCTGCCAGGGTTCGCCGCCGGTGTAGTCGCTGCCCGACTGCCCGCCCGTGCCGGCCGCGGTATATTCGTCCGCCAGGCCGACGAAGGAATGGGCCATCTCGTGCAGCGCGAGCTCGTTGGCCGATGCGTTGCCGCCCGCAAAGGTCGCGAAGGAACCGCCGGCGCCGCCGTAGACGCCGGTATTCACCGTCACGAACTTCATGTCGGGCACGATGCCCGAGCCCTGCAGCCCGATGCTCAGCGCCTCTCCGGCCAGCTGCACGTTGATGTCGAGCAGCCGGTCGGTGACCCCGTCCGCAAAGAAGGTCGCGCCCAGCGCGGTATCCACCGTCTTGCCCGGCGTCTCCTTGTCGGCGCCCGATTCGTTCGACACGACGTTGACCGCGTAGATGTTGAAAAAGTTGTGGTAGCGGCCGAACGGCTCGGTCAGCAGGCTGTCGTCGAACAGGTAGCTGACGAGATTGCCGACGTGCTGGAGATAGGTGGTGCCCAGCTGTCCGGACGTATAGCCGTCGCCGAGGAAGACCATCTCGATGCGATTGGCGTTGGCGCCCGTCTGCTGGACGATGCTGTAGCCGTTTACCACCGGCGGCGGCGCCACGAGCGAGGACAGGAAAGTGGTGGCTTCTTCCATGCTGCCGAATGCTTAGCCGCTCGTGTCCGGCAGCGGAAGACTCAGCCGTGCTTCGCTTTTTCGGGGAAAGGCGTGGCAGGAGTGGAGGGACTCGAACCCCCGGCATTCGGTTTTGGAGACCGACGCTCTACCAACTGAGCTACACTCCTGCAGGCGCCGGAGCCTCTAGTGACTCGCAGCGGCGATGGCAAGCGGGGCGCGCAAGCAATCGCTTCCCGGCCGGGGAGGGCCTTGAGAGCCTGCCCCTCCCCGTTTCGGGGAGGAGTGCTATATTCACCCCCGTGCACGCTCCCACGCCCCAGATCATCGACCCCGAATTGCTGATGCTCGCCTACCGCAGCGGCATCTTCCCGATGGCCGACCACCGCGAGGACCCGGAGATCTTCTGGGTCGAGCCTCGCCGCCGGGCGATCCTGCCGCTCGACGGCTTCCATCTCTCGCGGTCGCTGGCGCGGACCCTGCGCCGCGGCCGATTCGAAGTCACCTGCAACCAGGCCTTCGCCGAAGTCATGGAAGGATGCGCCGCGCCGCGCCGCATCGGCGATGCCGACGCCGGCGGCGAGAGCTGGATCAGCCGCCGCATCGCCGCCAGCTACCAGCGACTCCACGAGCTGGGCCACGCCCATTCGATCGAGTGCTGGCAGACCCTGCCCGACGGCCGGCGGCAGCTCGTCGGCGGCCTCTACGGGGTCGGGTTCGAGCGGGTGTTCTGCGGCGAAAGCATGTTCAGCCGGGAACGCGACGCCTCGAAGGCGGCGCTCGCCTGGCTGGTCGCGGCGATGCGGCGCGGCGGGGCCGAACTGCTCGACTGCCAGTTCCTGACGCCCCATCTCGAATCGCTGGGCGCGGTCGAGATCAGCCAGAAACGCTACCTCGCGCTGCTCCACGCGGCGCAGCGGCCGTGCCGGGTGGTCTATTCCGCGGCGGCGACCGGGGGCGGAGATGCGGCCGGTGCCGGCGACGACGGCGCGGCATTCGGCGAAGGTGCCGGCGACGGCGCCGTGGGCGCCTTGCCCGCGGCTTTCGGCGCGCTGCTGGCCGAAGCCCCGGGCACTTCCTCCTCGCCGGGGAACTTCATCGCGCAGCTCTTGATCCAGACGTCGTAGACCGGGTGCTCGACGACGCTCAGCGACGGCGAGTTCTTGAACATCCAGCCCGAAAACACCTTGCGCCAGGCCAGGGGATCGCTGCTCTTGGCGCGCTCCTCGACGAAGACCTGGACGAAGGCGCCCTCTTCCTCGGGCTTTTCCCAGGGCAAGGTGCGCTCGCAGGTCGCCAGCTTGACGATGACGTTGCCGACGCGCTTCGATTCGCCGGTCTTGAGGACGATGTCCTGGATCAGGTTGTTGCGCTTGTTGAGCAGGCCCACCGTGGCGACGCGATCCTTGACCGGAGTGCCGAAATCGCTTTCCACCGCCGAAGCGGCGCCGTCCCGGGCCGCGAGCGACTTGGGGATGTCGGTCGCCGCCACCTCGGCGTCCTCGCCCGGTTCGCTGCTGCCGCAGCCGGCAAGCGCGAGGGCGAGCAGGAGGGCGGCAGCCCGCTTCATCGAATTCAGGCGTCCGGTGACCAGGATTCGTAGTCGCCCGTCGCCGCCGCGCGCCGGCCGCCGCGCTCGAGCGCGCCCTGGGGACGATAGGCCGTGGCCGTGCCGGTGGCATTGGGCGTGAAGTCCGCTTCCCAGATGCGCGGCGGCGGCAAGTGGCTTTCCGGCACGCCGTCGAAATTGCCGTGCAGCCAGCCGTGCCATTCGGCCGGCACCCGGCTGGCATCGTTGGCGCCGTCGTAGATCACCCAGCGGCGCTCGCGCCCGTCGACCGATTTCGGCTTCTTCGCGCGGTAGTAGCGGTTGCCCTGCGCGTCGGTGCCGACATGCTCGCCCTTCATCGCGCTGTCGAGCAGCGTGCCGATGGTCGCGCCATCCCACCAGGTGAAGATTTTCGAGAGGATTCCCATGACCGCGCGCCTAGCGGATTTGGGGGTGCGCGGGCAAGTGGGAAGGAAGCCCCCTCACCACGCCACCGTGTCGCCCGGCGCGATCCCCAGTTCCGCCGCCCGCCCGCCGTTCAGCTCGAGCACGGCGCCGGCGAGCCCTTCGGAGGGGATCGGTGCTTCCGAATAGGGCACGGCATTGGCGGCGATGTTGAGGATGCGGCGGTCGGGGCCGACGAAGATGATGTCGAGCGGGATCACCGTGTTGCGCATCCAGAAGCTCGCCTGGCGGGGGGGCGACATCGGGAAGATCATGCCTTCGTCGGCGCCCATGGCGGCGCGGAACATCAGGCCGCGCGCCTGCTCGGCGCTGGTCTTCGCCACTTCCACCCGGAATGCGTGCCGCTGGCCCTTGTGCGTCACGGTGAGCGGGACCACCGGCAGCCCCGAGACCGGATGGCGCGCGGCGGGGCGCGTCGCCGTCGTCGCAGCGCCGTCCGACGCTCCCGACGAGCAGGCGGCGAGTGCCAGGCCCATTGCCGCCATGATCGGGATCAATCGCATTCGCCGTCCTCGCCGCCCTGCGCGGCCCATTGCTCGGCCGCTTCCGGGCTTGCGGCATCGACCAATTCGCGGGCGCTGTCGAGAGGGTGGCCGGCGCGCAGCATCGCGGCGATCTGCTTCTCGCGCAGAGCCCGCTCGGGCACGGCCGCGCCGAACGGCCCGAAGCCGCGCTTCCGCGCCATGGCGAGCGCCGCCTGCCGCGCCGCGCCGCGGCCCGGGCGCACCGCGTCGCGCAGCTCGCCGGTAATGCCCGCGGCGCCCAGCGCCTGGCTCACCCGGCGCTGGCCGTAGCCCCGCCGCAGCAGGCTGCCGGCCTTGGCGCGGGCAAAGGCGGCATCGTCGACATAGCCGGCGGCGGCCAGCCGCTCGACCAGTGCCTCCAGCTGCGGCTCGCCCTCGCCCGCCCAGCCGCGCTCGCGCAGCTTGCGGCGCAGATATCCGTCAAGCTTGGCCCGACTCGTCGCGAAGCGCGCGACATAGGCGAGCGCCATTTCGTCGAGCCGGGCGGCATCGATTGGCCGTGGATTCGTCCGCGCTTTGCCCATTCTGCCCCAATTGTGCCATAGTCCCCTCGGAATGGGGAGCCAGCGTGAACGGCGGAGATAAAATCAATGTCGGGTACAGCCATCAGCTGCGCATTACCGTTTCGGTAGGCCGTTCACGTGGCAGGCTTTAACAACAATGGGTTATAACGCATGAGCGACACCACCACCATGGTGCCGATTGCCAATTCGGAACTCACCGCGACCCCCAACGAAGACGATCTTCCGCGTCGCTTTGCGGATTTCGACACCTTCTGCGAGGCGCTGGACTACGCCGCCAAGGGCAAGCGTGGTCTCAATTTCCACGATCCCCGCGGCAAGCTGACCCGTCCCTACCCCTTTGCCGAGCTGCGCGAGGATGCGCTGGCCATGGCCCGGCGGCTCATCGCCCGCGGCGTGAAGCCGGGCGACCGCGTGGCCCTGATCGCCGAGACCGGCCCCGATTTCGCCGCGCTGTTCTGCGGCGCTTGCTATGCCGGCGCCTGGCCGGTGCCGCTGCCGCTGCCGACCAGCTTCGGCGGCAAGGAAAACTACATCGACCAGATCTCGGTCCAGATGGAAAGCGCGCAGCCCAGCCTGCTGTTCTATCCTGACGAGATTGCCGGCATGGCCGCCGCCGCCGCCGAGCGCGTCGGTTGCGAGGCCGTGTCCTGGCAGCAGTTCGGCGAGCTGCCGGCGCCCCAGGCGGAACTGCCGCAGATCGATCCGGAGGGCATCTGCTTCCTGCAGTATTCCAGCGGCTCGACTCGCTTTCCCCACGGCGTCGCGGTCACCCACCGCTCGCTGCTCGCCAATCTCGCCGCGCACAGCCACGGCATGGAAATCCGCGAAAGCGACCGCTGCATCTCCTGGCTGCCCTGGTACCACGACATGGGCCTGGTCGGCTGCTTCCTGTCGCTGATCGCCAACCAGATCTCGGCCGACTACCTGAAGACCGAGGATTTCGCCCGGCGCCCGCTCGCCTGGCTCGAGCTGATCAGCCGCAATCCCGGCACCTCGTGCTCCTATTCGCCGACCTTCGGCTACGACATCTGCGCGCGCCGCGTGTCCAGCCAGATGAACGTCGCTGAACGCTTCGACCTGTCGCGCTGGCGCATTGCCGGCAACGGCGCCGACATGATCCGCCCCGACGTCATGCAGAACTTCGTCAACGCCTTCGCCGACGCCGGGTTCAAGGCCTCGGCCTTCCTGCCCAGCTACGGCCTGGCGGAAGCGACACTGGCGGTCACCATCATGCCGCCGGGCGAAGGCATCCGGGTCGAGCTGGTCGAGGAAGAACGCCTGTCGGGCAGCCCGCGCGACCTCTCGCGCCCGGCCCGCTACCGCGCCATCGTCAACTGCGGCAAGCCGGTGCGCGGCATGACCGTCGTGGTCCGCGGCGAGAACGGCAAGGCGCTGGGCGACCACCGCATCGGCAAGGTCTGGTGCAAGGGCAGCAGCGTCATGCACTCCTACTACCGCGACCCCGAGGCCACGGCGGCCTGCATGGTCGACGGCTGGCTCGATACCGGCGACATGGGCTACATGGCCGGCGGCTACCTGTTCATCGTCGGCCGGGCGAAGGACATGATCATCATCAACGGCAAGAACCACTGGCCGCAGGATATCGAATGGGCGGTCGAGCAGCTGCCCGGCTTCCACCAGGGCGACATCGCCGCATTCGCGCTGGAAACCGCCGAGGGCGAGGAAGTGCCCGCCGTGCTCGTCCACTGCCGCGTCTCGGACCCCGAGGAGCGCATCAGGCTGCACGACCAGATCCGCGACAAGGTCCGCTCGATCACCGGCATGAACTGCATCGTCGAACTGGTCCCCCCGCGCACCCTGCCGCGTACCAGCTCGGGCAAGCTCAGCCGCGCCAAGGCGAAGAAGCTGTACCTCGACGGAGAGATCGAGCCGTTCAAGCTGGCGGCCTAGTTCTTCCTGCGAAGGATCGCCCAGTCGCGAGCCCTTTCGTCGCCCCGGGCTCGACCCGGGACGACGCGTGGGACTTAGGGGCTAGCCTCTGATCCCCCCTACCCCGCCGTGCCGCCGTCCCCCACCCTGGGGTCGAGATCGGCGTCGTCCTTGCGGATGAAGCTGATCTTCCCCTCGGGCTCGAGGATGGCCCAGGCGATGCGGTCGAGGCTGGCGATGCCCGCCAGGCGCATCTCGGCGCCGAGTTCGTCCAGGTCGATGCGCTCGCTGTCGAGGTTGCGGCCGATCAGCGCGCCGTCGCGGACCAGCACCACCGGCTCGCCCTCGAGAGCGCGGCGCGCGCGCGGGTAGGCATGGGCCAGCCGGTTGAACATCAGGCTCCAGGCTGCGAAAGTGAAGATCGCCAGGATCGCGCCGGTCAGCGAAAAGTCCTGGTGCGTCACGCCCTGCTGGATGAGGTCGCCCATCACGATCAGCGTCACCAGCTCGAACGGCGCCAGCTGGCCCAGCTCGCGCTTGCCCATCAGCCGCAGCAGCCCGTAGATGACCAAGAACATCACCGAGGCGCGCAGCACGATCTCCATCAGGGCAGGACCTTGGTGGAAAGCGCCACGGCCGCCAGCGGGCGGTCGCCGTCGCTCGCCGCGACCCGTCCCCGCAGCACGCGGAAGCCGCGCGGCTGGATCTGCCCGTCGAGCTTGAGCACGAAGCGCTGGCCGCGGCGCAGCGGCCCGAAGCTGTAGCTGAACGTGCCGTCCTTGGCCTCGGACTTCTCGGCATCGGGGGCGAGCGTGTCGATGCTCATCGCCCGCCACAGCGGCTGGTCGAGCGCGATGGTCAGGTCGGCGACATCCTCGGTCGGCTCGACCGTGACCAGCGTCTCGAACCAGTTGCCGCTGCGCAGGATCGCCGGGGTCTCGACCACCAGCAGCGCCGCCGGCGTGCGCACCCGGGTCGCGCTCGGCCCGGTGCCGCCGAGCAGGCCCAGCATCGCCGCCAGCAGCGGCCCGCCGATCAGCACCAGCGACAGCAATCCCCGCCGCCACGGGGGCGAGCGCGACTCCAGGTGATGGCTGCCGATCCCGAACGGCGGCGACGTAGGCTTCGGGACCGGCTGGGCACTGTCCTGCGGCATGGCGCCGGGAAAACCGGCGCGGAGTGGGTTTGTTCCGGCAGGGAGCGGTGGAACAGCCCATCCTCCCCGGAACGGGGAGGGGGACCGCGACGGCCTGAGCTTGTCTCAGGGCGGCGTGGTGGAGGGGGCTCTCCTCATCGATGCCGCGTCAAGAGGACACCCCCCTCCACCACCGCCTGCGGCGGCGGTCCCCCTCCCCATTCTGGGGAGGAGTTAGGCAGCCTTATCCCACTTCGGATAGGCCGGCAGGCTGACGATCAGCAAGCCGCCCAGGGTGCAGCCGATCGCGCCGGCGACGAGGAACGGCTGGTAGCCGCCGAAGACGTCGTAGACTCGCCCGGCGAGCAGCGGGCCCATGCCCGAGGCCAGGGCCATCAGCGCCGCCATCACGCCGTAGACTACGCCGAAGCTCTTCATGCCGCCGTAGCTGGCGGTGAGGAAGCCGGTGATCTGGGTCTTGGTGCCGGCGGCGTAGCCGTTGACGATCAGCGCGAAGACGATCAGCGCCGGGGAGCGGATGCCCTCCATCAGCAGGGCGAAAGTGATCGCCGCCGCGCCCAGAGTCAGGCCGCCGATCCAGTTGGGCCGATAGCGGTCGAGCAGCACCCCGGTGATCAGCTTGCCGACGATCCCGGCGATGCCGCCGAGGCTCGACAGCAAGGCGGCATTGGTGCGCGACACCCCGGCATCGGTGAGGATCGGGATGAGATGCATGGTGAGCCCCATGGTCAGGACCATCACCACGAAATTGGAAATGCCGACGCGCCACAGCGCCCAGTCGCGCGCCGCCTCGCGGACGGTCAGGCCGGGAAGCTCGACTCCCGGCGGCGGAGCTTCGCTGCCCGGTGTCGCCGCGGCCTTGGCGCGCTCGGCCGAGGCGATGTCGTGGATGTCGAAGAAGAAGAACAGGCAGAGCAGGAACGTGATGCCGCCCCAGCCCAGCCCGAGCCAGACATAGGCGGCGCGCCAGCCGAAGCTTTCGATCAGCCAGTTGCCCAGCGGCGGCACGAGCACTTGCGACAGGGCGGTCCCGGCCATGGTGAGGCCGAGCGCCAGCCCCCTGGAGCCGGTGAAGACGCCCAGCACCGCCGCGGTCCAGGCGGTCGACTTGATCGAGACCGAGATCGCCCCGAAGACGAACCACAGTGCCATCCACTGCCAGGCCGTGCCGTCGGTGAAGCCGAAGGCGGACATCGCCGCGATGGTCATCAGCACGCCGGGCAGGACCAGGCGGCGAGTGCCGTAGCGGTCGACCAGGATGCCGAAGAACGGGGACAGGATCGCGGTGGTGATCGTCGCGATCGAGACGCCCGAGGAGAACAGCGTGCGGCTCCAGCCGAATTCCCTGGTCACCGGCTCCATGAACAGGCCGGTGGTCGACAGCATCACCGAGAAGAACGAAAAGCCGATCGAGGCGGCGAGCACCAGCGTCCAGTTGGACCGCCATTCCGCCGCTGCCGGCATCTTACCCTTGTCCACGCGCTGGTTCCCCCTCCCAGTCGGGATAGCGCGGCAAGGTGAGCACCAGCAAGCCGCAGAACAGGCAACCGATCGTGCCGGCCACCAGGAACTGGGTATAAGTGCCGGTCCTGTCGAAGACGATGCCGGCAACCATCGGGCCGAGCCCGGAGCCGAGCGAAACCACGCTGTACATCGCCCCGAAGACCGCCCCGAGGTTGCGCAGCCCCGAATAGCGCGAGGTGAGGTAGGTGCAGATCTGCAGCTTGGTGCCGGCCGAATAGCCGTTGATGATCATCGCGGCGACGATCAGCGCTTCGCTGCGGATGCCGTCGAGCAGGAACAGGAAGGCCAGGCTGTTGGCGGACAGCGTCAGCCCGCCGATCCAGTTGGCGCGGAAGCGGTCGAGCAGCGCGCCGGTGACCAGCTTGCCGACGATGCCCGAGATGCCGAACAGGCTGACCAGCCAGGCGGCATTGCTGCGCGAGACGCCAGAGCCGGTCAGGATCGGCATCTGGTGGATCTGCAGGCCCAGGCTCAGCAGCATCAGCAGGAAGGTCGAGACCGCGATCGACCACAGCGCGCGGCTGCGCCAGGCCTGGGCGATGGTCAGGCCGGGCAGGTCGTCGGCACCGGGTTCGGCTTCGGGCGCGGCGCGCCTGCGGTCGTGCCGGTCATAGAGGAACAGCCAGCACAGCAGCAGCGCTACCCCGCCCCAGCCGAGGCCGGTCCAGACATAGGCTTCGCGCCAGCCGTGGCGCTCGATCAGCCAGTTGCACAGCGGCGGCGCGATCGCCTGGGCAGCGGCGGTCCCGGACAGGGTCACGGCCAGCGCGACGCCGCGCCCGGCAGTGAACATGCCGGTCACCGGTGCGGTCCAGACCGTCGTCTTCACCAGGATCGAGATCAGCGCATAGAAGGCCCACAGCGCCAGCCACTGCACCGGCGAGCCGTTGGCCAGGCCGATCGCGGCGATGGCGAAGGCTGTCAGCGCCACCCCGGGCAAGGCCAGCCGCCGCGCGCCGAAGCGATCGATCAGCACGCCGACGGCGGGGGACAGCAGCGCGGTCACGACCGAGGTCATGGTCGTGCCGGCGGAAATCAAGGTGCGGCTCCAGCCGAACTCGCGGGCGAGCGGCTCCATGAACACGCCCGCCGATGCGGTCGGCACCGAGAAGAACGAGAAACCGACGAAACAGGCGAGAACCAGGGCCCAGCCGCGCTTCCATTCCTCGGCGGCGGTCGCCCGCGGATGCCCCAACGCTGTTCTCCCCTACGGCGGCTTAGTCCCTTCCCGAAGTCAGCAGCCTATCGACAACCGAGGGATCGGCAAGCGTCGAAGTGTCGCCCAGGTTGGAAACGTCGCCTTCGGCTATCTTGCGCAGGATACGTCGCATGATCTTGCCGGAACGGGTCTTGGGCAGCGCCGGAGCGAAGTGGATCACGTCGGGCGTGGCGATCGGGCCGATCTCGCGGCGGACCCACTGCACCAGTTCCTTGCGCACCGCCTCGCTTTCCGGCTCGCCGGCATTGAGCGTGACATAGGCGTAGATGCCCTGGCCCTTGATGTCGTGCGGCATGCCGACCACCGCGGCTTCCGCCACCTTGGCATGGGCGACCAGCGCGCTCTCCACTTCGGCCGTGCCCATGCGGTGGCCCGAGACGTTGATCACGTCGTCGACGCGGCCGGTGATCCAGTAGTATCCGTCCGCATCGCGGCGGCAGCCGTCGCCGGTGAAGTACTTGCCGGGATAGGTGGAGAAATAGGTCTGGAAGAAGCGCGCGTGGTCGCCCCAGACCGTGCGCATCTGGCCGGGCCAGCTTTGCGTCAGGCAGAGATTGCCCTCGACCGCGCCGGCCAGCGGCTTGCCCTCGCCGTCGACGATCTCGGGCACGACGCCGAACATCGGCCGCGAGGCCGATCCCGGCTTGAGATCGGTCGCGCCGGGCAGCGGGGTGATCATCGCCCCGCCGGTCTCGGTCTGCCACCAGGTGTCGACGATCGGGCAGCGGCCGTCGCCGACGACGCGCCAGTACCATTCCCAGGCCTCGGGATTGATCGGCTCGCCGACCGAGCCCAGCAGGCGCAGCGAGCTGCGCGAGGTCTTCTTCACCCATTCGTCGCCCTCGCGCATCAGCGCCCGCAAGGCGGTCGGGGCGCCGTAGAAGATCGAGACCTGGTGGCGGTCGACGATCTGCCAGAAGCGGCTGTGGTCGGGATAGTTGGGCACGCCTTCGAACATCACTTGCGTCGCGCCGTTCGCCAGCGGGCCGTAGACGACATAGGAATGGCCGGTGACCCAGCCGATGTCGGCGGCGCACCAGTAGATCTCGCCGGGCCGATAGTCGAAGACGTAGTGGTGCGTCATCGCCGCCCAGGTCAGGTAGCCGCCGGTGGTGTGCAGCACGCCCTTGGGCTTGCCGGTCGATCCCGAGGTGTAGAGGATGAACAGCGGGTCCTCCGCCCCCATCTCCTCGGGCGGGCAATCGCCGCTCACTTCCTCGCGCAGGACGTGCCACAGGTGATCCTTGGGCGTCGTGGCGATCTCGCCCTCCCCGACATGGCGGACGACCAGCACCGCCTCGACCGAGGGGCATTGCCGCAGCGCCTCGTCGACATTGGCCTTGAGCGGAACCAGCTTGCCGCCGCGCATGCCGCCGTCGGCCGTGACGACGAACTTGCTGTCGCAATCCTGGATGCGCCCGGCCAGGGCTTCGGGCGAGAAGCCGCCGAAGACCACGGAATGGATCGCCCCGATCCGCGCGCAGGCAAGCATCGCCACAGCCGCCTCGGGGATCATCGGCATGTAGATCGTCACCCGGTCGCTGCGCCGCGCGCCGAGCTTCTTCAAGGCGTTGGCGAAGCGGCAGACTTCTTCGTGCAGCTGGCGATAGGTCAGCCGGCGCTGCTGCGCGGGATCGTCGCCTTCCCAGATGATCGCCAGGCTATCGCCGCGCGCGGCCAGGTGCCGGTCGAGGCAGTTGGCCGAAGCGTTGAGCGTGCCGTCGGAGAACCACTCGATGCCGAAGTCGGCCTCGTCGTAGCTACACTTGCCCAGCTTCGTCCACGGCCTGATCCAGTCGAGTCGGCCGCTTTCCTCGCGCCAGAAGGCCTCGGGGGCCTCGATCGAGCGGCGGTACTTCTCGGCATAGGCTTCGGCGTCGACATAGGCGCGGGCGGCCCATTCGGCGGGGACGGGGTGGATAGTGGACACGTTCGCTCTCCCTTTGCGCCGGCGACATTGCCGCCGGCAGGGCCTGCGATCAAGGGGTACAGGGTTGCGCGATCAATGCCGTCGCCGTGCCGTCGAAAGAAACGGCATAGAGGTTCGGCGCCAGCGCGCATTGCCCGGGGCCGACGGACTCGCCGGCGACCCGGACGACGCCGCTGCGCGGGACGACCAGCAGCGGCCGCTCGCCGTAGCTTGCCGCGACGGCTTCCGCATAAGGGCCGGCGACCTGGTCGAGCCGGAACAGCGGCCCGTCGACCAGCGTCTGCGACGCGCTTGGATCGACCGTTCTGCGATAGCGGGCGGGATAGGGCGTGCCGTGGGCCACGGCCAGGCCCTCGTCCAGATGCAGCTCGCGCGGCCGGCCGTAGTCGTACAGGCGATAGGTGATGTCGCTGTTCTGCTGGACTTCGATCAGGCTGATGCCGGCGCCGATGGCATGGACCGTGCCGGCGGGAATGTAGAAGAAGTCCCCCGCCTGCACCGGATACCAGTCCATCAGCCGCTCGATGCTGCCGTCGAGCGCGGCGGCGCGGATCGCCTCGCTGCCGAGCTCTGCCGCAAAGCCGATGCCCAGGCAGGCGCCGGGTTCGGCGGCGACGATCAGCCAGCACTCCTCCTTGCCCTGGCGCCCGAGCCCTGCCGCCAGCGTTTCCGCGTCGGAGGGGTGCACCTGGACTGAAAGCTTCTCGCTGGTGAAGATGTACTTGACGAGCAGGTCGGGCAGGTCCGCCGGCGGTTCGAACCAGATCTCGCCGATGCGCTTTCCCGGCTCGGCGACGAAGGGCGCGGGAAGGTCCGCCCTGCCCCATGGCTTCTCGACTTCGCGGATGCCCAGGAGCACGCTCACTGGTTGGCGGCCCCCGACAGCTTGCCCACTTTCTGGACGCCTTCCGCGCTGGTCACCAGTATGTCGTCGCCGTCGACCACGACGATCACGTCCTGCAGGCCGATGACCGACACCCGCGGCCCGTCGCTGTCGACCATGACGTTGCGGCAGTCGACCAGCTCGACCGGGCCGGAGACGGCATTGCCCTCGGCATCGCGGGTGCGGGCGGCGTGGAGCGCCTGCCAGTTGCCGATGTCGGACCAGGCCATGTCGGCCGGCACCATGGCGGCGCGGCCGGTATTCTCCATGACCGCATAGTCGACCGATTCGCCTTCGATCGCAGCGAAGGCTGCGGCATCGGGGTGGAAGCGTCGGCCGTCGCGCCTGCCGGCTTCCACCGCCGCGCGAACCGCGCGCGCCAGTGCCGGACGATGCGCCTGAAGCTCGTCGAGGTAGTCCTTGACGCGAAAGGCGAAGATCCCGCCGTTCCACGAATAGACGCCCTCGGCAAGAAAGGCGCTGGCCCTTTCGAGATCGGGCTTTTCGACGAACTGGGCGACGCGGAAGCCCATGCTGTCCACCGGCTCGCCACGCTTGAGATAGCCGAAGCCGGTCTCGGGCGTCCGGGCCTCGATCCCGAAGGAGACCAGCCAGCCTTCGGCCGCCAGCGCCGCGGCCGCGCGCGCCGCCGCGGCGAAGGCATCGCAGTCGCCGATGTGGTGGTCGCTGGGGCAGACGAGCATGATCGCGTCCTCTGGCAGGCAGAGCGCTGCCAGCGCGATCGCGGCGGCGGTATTCTTGCCTGCCGGCTCGACGATGATGGTCGCGCCCGGCCGGTCGCCGAGCTGCTCCTCGACATGGGCGAGATGCGCCTGCCCGGTGACGACGATCGGCGGCGCGAAGCCGGCCTCGGCCGAACACCGCGCGAGAGTCGCCTCGAACAGCGTGGCTTCGCCGACGAGCGGCAGGAAGGGCTTGGGCTTGGCCGCGCGGCTTCGCGGCCAGAGCCGGGTGCCGCTGCCGCCGCAGAGTATGACTGGGGTGATCTGCATGTTTTCGCGTAAATGCCTGATGGTTAAGAACGATCCAAGCCGATCAATCTTTTTCGCGCGGATCGTACCAGCGCTGCTGCCAGCCATAAATCGATTCGACGGGATTGCCCATGGCGTCGGTTGCCGGGCGGAAGCGGAATCGCTCGATGGCGAGCTTGCAAGTGATCCGGTCGGCATCGGCATCGCGGCTGGGCCGGTGGATGCGGCAGTCGCTGACGCGGCCGTCGCTGCCGACGGTGAGCGCGACGACGACATGGTCGCCGAGCCGCAGCTCGCGGCTCTTCTTCGGATAGTCGCGCGCGGAATTGATGTCGCCGGCGATCTTCACCGGCCTGGCCGCGCCGCCGGCGCCCTGCCCGCTGCCGCCGCTCCCGGCGCCGGTGCCCATGCCCTGGCCGCCGGCGCCGCTGCCTGTGCCCTTGTCGCGCGAGCCGGCCGTCGCCTCGGCGCCCGAGCCGGGGACGGGCGGCGCCGCCACGGGACTGGCGACGACGATGCGTGGGGTGACGGCGGCCCGCTCCCGCGGGATCGCCTGCCTGCCGGCTTCGGCTGCCGCGCCGGCCGGCTCGGGCAAGCGCGGGGCGGGCGGTTGCGGCGGCGGAGCAGGTGCGGTCACCTCCACGGTGAAGACCGAAGTCACCCGCTCGGCGACCTCGGCGGAAAAATCCGGCGCAAAGGCCCGCACCAGGGCCAGCACCACGGCGACGTGCAGCAGCAGCACCAGCACCGCTGCGCCGAGCCGCGTTCCGCGTGGCGAGGAAAGGTCGGCGCGCGCCATGACGGCGATATGGCATGCCGCATCGCGCCCGACAATTGCTTCCCAAGGCTCCGTTTCTGCTTTGACAGGCGCGCCGCAAGCGGGCCATGGAGCCGCAAGAAAAGACCAATGGGAGAGCGAAGCGATGCAGGAATTCGAAGCGATCGATTGCGACCACGACGGCTTCGCGCTGTCGGGCCTCGTCGCCCGGCCCGAAGGCCGGGGCCCCTTCCCCACGGTGATCGTCATGCACAGCGCGAACGGCCTGCGCCACCAGGTGCAAGGCACGATCCGGCGGCTGGCCGCGCTCGGCTATCTCGCCGTCGCCACCGACATGTACGGGCCCGAGATCCAGCAAGGCGACGCCGAAGGCACCGGCCGGGCCTACATGGCTTTCCACGAGGACCCGACGCTGCTGCGCTCGCGGGTGGTCAGGTGGTTCGATACCGTCGCCGCGCGTCCGGACGTCGATCGCGCGCGGATCGCCGCGATC
The DNA here is from genome assembly GCA_963205265.1 of Pseudomonadota bacterium. Taxonomy (GTDB): domain Bacteria; phylum Pseudomonadota; class Alphaproteobacteria; order Sphingomonadales; family Sphingomonadaceae; genus Novosphingobium. The sequence goes on along the minus strand of CAUJJI010000057.1, from coordinate 43,372 downwards.
GGCTACTGCTTCGGCGGCATGTGCGTGCTCGAGCTCGCGCGCAGCGGGGCGGACGTCAGGGCGGTGGTCAGCTACCACGGCATTCTCACGACGCAGGCTCCCGCCCGCAAAGGCGAGGTCAAGTGCGACGTCGCGGCCTATTGCGGGGCCCACGATCCCTATGCACCGATGGACACCATCGACGGACTGCGCCGCGAACTGGCCGAAGCCGAAGCGCGCCACCAGATCATGATATTCGGCGAGGCCGCGCACAGCTTCACCGATCCGAATGCCGCCAGCATGGGCATGTCGGGGATCGAATACAACGCGATCGCGGACCGTGTCTCCTGGGCCGGGACCCTGGCGCTGCTCGAAGCGGTGCTCGGCAGCTGATGCAAGTCTGCAACAGGGCGTGACCTTTCGGCTTGTCGACAGGTCATTCCATATTGTGACACCAATCCCTGGTTGCTATGCCTTCTTGCGAGCAGAGGACCTTTCGCCCTTGCCGCATGCGACATCTGCCTCGCATGCATGCGAAAGCCGCCCTCGGGAGGGAGTTTCGCCGTAAAGTCTGCCTGAAATTTGAAGGCATATTCAGTCGTTCGCGGCAGGCGCCCGATCAGTCGATCGGGGCCGGCCGCGTCGCATCCCGGGCCATGGCAAAGGCTGCCGCCCGGGCATGTTTGGAAATTCATGAGGGAGTGTCATAATGTTCGACCGTGCAATGAAATCCATCCTGCTGGCCGGCGTCGCCGGCTCGGGCCTGATCGTATCGGTCCCGGCTTTCGCCCAGGATGCCGGTGAATCCGCTGGCGACATCATCGTTACCGCCCGCCGCACCGAGGAACGTCTGCAGGACGTGCCGATCTCGATTACGGTGTACAACCAGGACCAGCTGCAGAAGCGCAACGTCGCGGTCGCTTCGGACCTCGCGACCTACACGCCGTCGCTGTCGGTCAACACCCGCTTCGGCCCCGAGAAGGCGACTTTCGCCATCCGCGGCTTCAACCAGGACGCCGCCGCCGCTCCGACGGTCGGCGTCTACTTCGCCGACGTCGTCGGGGTCCGCGCCCAGGGCGGTACCGCCAGCGGCAACAGCGCCATGGCGGGTTCGTTCACCGACCTGCAGAACGTCCAGGTCCTCAAGGGCCCGCAGGGCACGCTGCAGGGCCGCAACACCACCGGCGGCGCGATCCTGCTGGTCCCGACCAAGCCGACCGACAACCTCGAAGGCTACGTCGAAGGCACTTACGGCAATTTCGACCAGAAGCGCGTCCAGGCTGCTCTCAACATTCCCCTGGCCGACACCTTCAAGGTCCGCGCCACGATCGATCGCAACAAGCGTGACGGTTACATGCGGAACCGGTCCGGGATCGGTCCGAAGGCCTACAACGACGTCGACTACTTCTACGGCCGCCTGAGCATCGTCGCCGATCTGACCCCGGAACTGGAAAACTATACCGTCTTCCACATGAGCCGCTCGGATACCAACGGCTACGCCACGCACTTCGAGGGCTGCAACCCCGCCGCGACCGGGCTCGGCTTCTTCACCGGCAACGCGGCCTGCGCGCAGATCGCGCGCCAGACCGCGCGCGGCGACGGGCCGCTCGACGTCGAGGTCAGCAACCCCGATCCGCGCATCCTCATCAAGACGTGGCAGGTCATCAACACGACGACCTGGAAGGCGACCGACACGCTGACCGTGAAGAACATCGCCAGCTACGGCGAATACCGGGAAGATGCGGCGTTCTCGCTCTACAGCGACAACTTCTTCTTCCCCGGCACGACCAACCGGTTCCAGTACATCGTGCTCGACAAGCAGCCCGGCTACCACGCCGCGGCCGAATCGACCGCGACCGAGGAACTGCAGCTGCAGGGCCGCTCGGCGGACGGCAAGTTCGACTTCGTCGTCGGCGGCTACCTGGAATTCAGCCGCCCGATCGGCTGGAACCAGCAGCGCACCGGCATCTACGGCAACTGCTCCGATCCGGGCACGCTGCAGTGCGTCGGCGGCCTGCCGCTGATCCCGCTGCCGGCCAACGCCCTGTTCCCCGGCTCCCCGGCCATGACTCTGAACGGCGCGATCGTTTCGGAATCGCGGACCCGGATGGCCTTCGACAACCACGGCATCTTCGGCCAGGGCACCTACCGGTTCACCGACCAGCTCTCGCTGACCGTCGGCGGCCGCTGGACTTTCGACAAGATCAACGGCTACGCCGAAAGCAACCGCTGGACCTTCGGTACGCTGCCCGCGGCGTTCGGCGGTTCGACGAACGCCTTCCAGCGCGTCTGCAACGACAGCCTCAACCACCCGGCATCGCAGGTCAACCTGCTGACCAACGGCGGCAACACCGTCGCCTGCGGTACGCGCATCGTCTCCAAGACCAACAAGCCGACCTGGCTCGTCGACCTGGACTTCAAGCCCACGCCCGACATGCTGTTCTATGCCAAGTGGTCGCGCGGCTATCGCCAGGGCGCGGTGAACTTCACCAACCCCGGTCTTGAAACCGTCGGTCCGGAAAAGGTCGATGCCTACGAACTGGGCGCGAAGCTGACGTTCCGTGGCGCCGTCCCCGGCTACTTCAACATCGCCGGCTTCTACAACGACTTCGCCGACCAGCAGATCTTCGGTGCTCTCGTCGCCAAGCCGACCAGCGGCCTGGCCGGCGGCGCGGCGCTGATCAACGCCGGTAAGTCGGTCATCAAGGGTATCGAGATCGACACCGGCGTGACCGTGCTCGATGTCCTGCGCCTGGGTGCCGGGTACACCTACCTCGACACCAAGCTGAAGGACCTCATCCCGCCGACGCTCAGCCCCGACAGCCCCTTCGCGCAGATCATCCCGCGCGGCGTGGTCGGCGGCCCGCTGACCTATTCGCCCAAGCACAAGCTGACCCTGTCGGGCGACGTCAAGGTGCCGATGGGCGATGCCGGCGCGCTGACGGCGGGCGCGGTGTTCGCCTACACCTCGTCGCAGTTCGTCGACGGCAACCTGAAGATCCCCGGCTACAGCCTGCTCAGCCTGAACGCCGGGCTGACCAACATCGCCGGAACCGGGATCGACATCACCGCTTTCGCCAACAACGTGACCAACAAGAAGTATCGCGTCACGGCCGGCGGCGGCTTCGAATCGTCGGGCATTCTCGACTACTCCTATGGCCAGCCGCGCTTCTACGGCCTGCGCGTGCGCTACAGCTTCGGCCAGTAAGCGACAGACCTAAGGGCCAAGGAAAAGCCGCGTCCTTCGGGACGCGGCTTTTTTCGTGCACGGGTGATGCGATGATGCAGCCTCGTGCCGGGCTAATGACCCCTGTGCGCCGATCGAGCGCCCTGCGTCGCGACCCGGCCGAAGCGGTAGTCGGCAGCTGATGCAAGTCTGCAACAGGGGGTGCCTAATTCTATTTGTCGACAGGTCCGTCCATATTGTGACTCCGATCGCTGCTTGCTATTGCCTTCTCGAGAAAAATGAGGCCATTTCGCTTTGCTGCATGCGACATTCTGCCTCGCATCCATGCGAAAGTGAGCCTCGGGAGGGAGTTTCGCCGTAAAGTCTGGCTGAAAGTTCAAGGCATTATTCGTTCGCGGCGCGCGTCCGATCAGTCGATCGAAGCCGGCAGCGATGCCTCCCGGGCCACGGCAAAGGCTGCCGCCCGGGCATGTTTGGAAGTTCATGAGGGGAGTGTGTCACAATGTTCGACCGTGCAATGAAATCCATCCTGCTGGCCGGCGTCGCCGGCTCGGGCCTGATCGTAGCGGTCCCGGCTTTCGCCCAGGATGCCGGTGAATCCGCTGGCGACATCATCGTTACCGCCCGCCGCGTCGAGGAACGCCTGCAGGACGTGCCGATCTCGATGACCGTGTTCAGCCAGGAGCAGTTGACCCAGCGCAACATCGCGGTAGCGACCGACCTTGCGACCTACACGCCCTCGCTCTCGGTGAACCAGCGCTACGGCCCTGAAAAGGCGTCGTTCTCGATCCGCGGCTTCATCCAGGATCAGTCGACCGCCCCAACGGTCGGCGTGTACTTCTCCGAAGTCGTCGGCGTGCGCGCCCAGGGCGGCACGACTTCGGGCAACTCGGTCGGCGCCGGCGCCTTCACCGACCTCGAGAACGTGCAGGTCCTCAAGGGCCCGCAGGGCACCCTTTTCGGCCGCAACACCACCGGCGGCGCGATCCTGCTGACGCCGAAGCGCCCGAACGACAACCTCGAGGGCTATGTCGAGGGCACCTACGGCAACTACGACCAGAAGCGCTTCCAGGCCGCGCTCAACATTCCGCTGGCCGAGACCTTCAAGATGCGCGCCGCGGTGGAGCGCAACAGCCGCGACGGCTATATGAAGAACGTCTCGGGCGTCGGGCCCAAGGACTACAACGACGTCAACTATCTCTATGCGCGTCTGTCGGTCCTGGCCGAGCTGACGCCCGATCTCGAGAACCTGACGGTCTTCCACTACAGCGATTCCGACACCAACGGCTACGCATCGAAGATCACGGCCTGCGCCCAGCCGGGCATCGCCGGCTCGCTCTTCCCGCTGAACACCACGGCAGGCACGGCCGGCTACAGCGCGACGCGCCACCTCCAGGCGACGTCCTGCTCGATCCAGCTCGCCCGTCAGAACGCGCGGGGCGACAGCCTCTACGAAGTCGAGGTCGCCAATGCCAATCCCTTCCTGAAGGTGAAGCAGTGGCAGGCCATCAACACCACCACCTGGAAGATCAACGACAACCTGACGCTCAAGAACATCATGAGCTACGGCGAGTTCAAGGAACGCGCGAACTTCGATCTCGGTTCATCGAACTTCGTGGTTGGCTCGGTCGACCCCTCGCCGTTCCCGGGTGACACCCGCACCGGCTTCCTGATGACCCGCGTCAGCCCGCGCCTGACCACGACCGGCGGCCTGCCGGGCGGCATTCCGCTGTTCGCGGCCGCGGGCACGGCCTACCAGCGCATCGTGCTGGATACGGCCAACCCGAACTCCGGCAACTCGCAGCAGTCGACCTTCACCGAGGAACTGCAGCTGCAGGGCACTGCGATGGAGGGCAAGCTGAACTTCGTCCTGGGCGGCTACATCGAAATGTCGCGTCCGCTCGGCCTGAGCTCGGGCCGCACGGGCATCTTCCTGAACTGCACCCGCCCGCAGGACCTGGCTTGCACCAACCCGCTGTTCTTCGGGTCGATCTCTGAATCCGCGACCCGGATCAAGTTCGACAACAACGGCATCTTCGGTCAGGCCACCTACAATTTCACCGACCAGCTCGCCCTCACCGGCGGCATCCGCTACACGATGGACAAGATCACGGGCATGACCCAGTCCACGCGTGCGTCGCTGTCGGCCGCCGGTCGTCCTGGTGCGTTCCAGGATCCGCTGTCGGGCGTCTACATCACCCGTCAGTGCACCGACTCGTTTCGCTTCGCCCAGGTCAACATCCAGGACCAGTCCTCCTGTATCACGCGCCTGAAGAACAAGTCGAACGAACCGACCTGGCTGATCAACCTCGATTACAAGCCGACCCCCGACCTCCTGGTCTATGCCAAGTATGCTCGCGGCTATCGCCAGGGCGGCATGAACTTCACCAACCCCGGCCTCGAGCTGTGGGAACCGGAGAAGCTCGACAGCTATGAAATCGGCACCAAGGCCTCGTTCCGTGGCGCGGTCAGCGGCTACTTCAATGTCGCCGGCTTCTACAACGACCTGACCAACGCGCAGTTCTTCGCTGGGCTCACCCCGTCCGCGGCCGGTGCCGCTGCCGGTGTGGCCGGAGGTGCAGCGATCGTGAACGCCGGTTCGGCTCGATCCTACGGTATCGAAGTCGATGCCATGGCCGTCCTGTTCGACAGCCTGCGCCTGTCTGTCGGCTACACCTACCTGAACACCAAGGTGAAGCAGGTGGAAGGCACCGGCACCGCGGGTGACGGTTCGCCGTTGGGCCAGCTGCTGGTCGGAACCCCCTTCGGCGTCATCACCCCGCGCGTCCAGCCGGGTTCGCCGTTCAACGATTCGCCGAAGCACAAGCTCACGCTGGGCGCCAGCTACACGCTGCCGCTCGACGAGAGCGTCGGCAACATCACTTTCGGCGCGACCTTCGTCCACAGTGCGAAGTACATCAACGACGGTTCGGTTCCGGCTTCGGTCGAAGCCGTCCCCGGCGCGGTCCAGGGCATCGGCCTCGGCGTCACGCCGTCGAGCAACCTGCTCAACCTGAACTTCGACTGGAAGGGCATCGCCGGCACGACGATCGATCTCTCGCTCTTCGCGACCAATATCACGAAGGAGAAGTTCAACGTCAACTCGACCGGCGCCTGGTCGTCGGCCGGCGTGGGCGAAGTCCTGATGAACCAGCCGCGCTTCTACGGCGTGCGCGTGCGCTACAACTTCGGCCAGTAAGCGACAGGCCCGAGGGCTAAGGAAAAGCCGCGTCCTTCGGGGCGCGGCTTTTTCGTGCGCGTTGACGCGATGGCGCAGCCTCTTCGGGGGCCCCGATCGCCATATGCGCCGATCGAATGCCCTGCGTCGCGACCCGGCGGAAGGCGGTGCGCCGTAGCCGATGCAAGTTTGCAACACAGGGCGCCTATTTCAATGTGTCGACGGGTCCGTCCTTATTGTGACGCAGATCGCTGCTTGCTATTGCCTTCTCGAGAAAAATGAGGCCAATTCCTTTTGCTGCATGCGACATTGAGCTTCGCATGCATGCGAAAGTGAGCCTCGGGAGGGAGTTTCGCCGTAAAGTCTGCCTGAAAGTCCAAGGCGTCGTTCGCTGGTTCGCGGCCCGCGTCCGATCAGTCGATCGGGGCCGGCCGCGCTGAATCCGGGGCCAGGGCGAAGGCCGCAGCCCGGCACGTTTGCAAATTCAAAGGGGAGGGAATCACAATGTTCCACAGATCGATCAAGACCGTCCTGTTGCTCAACGGAGCCGTATCGGGAATTGCCGCGGCGACGGTGCTGCTGCCCTCGACCGCTTATGCGCAAGCGGCGGAAGGCAGTTCCGTGGGGCTGGAGGAAATCGTCGTCACCGCCCAGAAGCGCGAGCAGAGCGTGCAGGACGTTCCGATCGCGATCACCGCGGTCACGCAGCAGACGCTTGAGGCCAACCGCATCCAGACCGTCAACGACCTCAGCAGCATCGCGCCGGGCGTCACTGTCCGTCCGTCGGCGGGCGGTATTTCGGTGCCCTCGTTCACCATCCGTGGCCAGAACAGCTTCGGCGTGGTCGCCGGGTCGGACAAGCAGGTGTCGATCTATCTCGACGGCGTCTATATTTCGAGCCCGCGCGGCTCGATCTTCGACCTGCCCGACGTCGCCCGCCTGGAAGTGCTGCGCGGGCCCCAGGGCACGCTGTTCGGCCGCAACGCCACTGCCGGCGCGGTCAGCGTCGTCACTCGCGACCCGACCGGCGAGGCGCATGTCGTGGCGCAGGGCACTTACGGCAACCAGAACCAGTATCGCGTCCGCATGACCGCGGACTTGCCGCAGATGGGTCCGTTCAGCGCCTATTTCAGCTTCCAGCGCAACTACCGCCGCGGCGATGTCCGCAACGCTGCGGGCGGCACGGTGTGGGACCGCACGCTGTCCAACGACAAATACGTCGCCAAGGTCAGGCGCGCAGCGAACTGGCTGGGCACGACCGATTCCGATTCGTACTTCGGCGCCGTCAAGTTCGAGCCGAGCGACGCGTTCAAGATGGTCTACAAGTACGACCGCAACGTGGACAACGGCAGTCCCGGCGCGAACGCGCTGGCCTACTACAATCCGGCGATGCCCGGCTTCGGCCCCGGCGCTGCGCTGATCGCCCCGATCTTCAACGCGCTTTACAACAGCAACAATATCTATCTCAGCCCCGGGATCCAAAGCCCGAAGGTCGTCAGCAACTCGTGGGCGATCCCGCGCGAACAGCGCGTGATGGGCCACAGCCTGACCGCGACCTGGCAGGCGTCGGACAGCATCGCGATCAAGAACATCTCGTCGTACCGCTTCTCGCGCGTGTTCGCGCCGTCGTCGATCGACGGCACCGCCGGCCTCACCTTCACCCCGCAGGCGCTGGTGCCCTATGCCACGTTCCTCGGCATCAGCGCCTTGTCGGCACAGGGCGTCAATGTCGCCGACCCGGCCAACCAGGCGCTGGTCGGCGCGACTATCGGCGGCATCGCGCAGAGCCTTGCCCCGCAGATCGGCGGGCGGATCCTCGGCACCGCGTCGCAGGCGAGCTCGATCTCCAAGCAGTGGAGCAACGAAACCATCGTCACCTACACCGGCGATCGCATCAACATCACGGCGGGTGCACTGTGGTTCCGGTCGAAGGATATCGCCGGCGGTCCGGACGGGATGCAGAACACCTTCTCGTTCGCATCGGGCATCATTCCGGCGAGCGGCCGCATCTTCCTCGGCAACGAAGGGCGCTATTTCAACAAGGCGACGTCGATGGCCGCCTATCTCCAGGCGGAATACAAGCTCACCGAGCAGCTGGAACTGGTCGCGGGCGGACGCATCACCAAGGACAAGAAGTCGAGCCGCTTCGAATGGGACAGCCTTGCGGGAACCATCGTACCGCGCCCGACCATCGTTCCGCCGGTATACAAGAAGACCAAGCCCAACTGGCTGATCGGCCTGAACTACACGCCGAGCGAGGACGTGCTCGTCTACGGCAAGGCGTCGACCTCGTTCGTGTCGGGCGGTTCGGTGGCCGGCATCGAGTTCAAGCCGGAAACCGCACTGTCGTTCGAACTCGGCCTGAAAGCGGACCTGCTCGACCGGCGGCTGCGCGCCAACATCGCGCTGTTCCACGTCGACTACAAGCACTTCCAGCAGCCGAGCTCGACCACCTCGGCCGAAGCCGTGGCGTTCCTCAACGCGGTTTACGGAGCGCTCGGGACCGCGCTTTCCCGCAATCTCAGCACTTTCGTCCAGCAGGCGCATGACGTCCGGGCCAAGGGCATCGAAGCGGAACTCACCGCGGCTCCGATGACAGGCCTGACCCTGGGCGGCAGCGTTTCCTACACCGACGTGGCCTTCCGCAACATCGATCCGGTGTTCCTTGCCGCCAACCAGGGCGAATACGTGGTCTTCGCGCGGCCGAAGTGGACCGGCAGCGCATTCGCCGCCTACGAAATGCCGCTGTCGGGCGATACGTCCATCAACTTCCGTCTCGACGGGCTCTACCGTTCGTACTTCCGCTTTTCGAGCACGCCGCAGCTGCGCCTCGCGCAGGGCGTGCCGGCGAAGTACATCGGCAGCCCGGGTCACTGGAAGTTCAACGGCCGCATCGGGATCAAGAACATCCCGCTCGGCCGGATCGATGCCGAGCTGGCGCTGTGGGGCCGCAATATCACCAACAAGCGTTATGCGACGTCGAACATCTTCCTGTCGCAGGGCGTCCCGCTCGAGTTCGACCAGGGCAAGAGCTACGGCGTGGACTTCGGCATCGCATTCTGACGCCTCAGCTTCTGCCAGGATCGGGGCCGCTTCCTTTCGGGGAGGCGGCCCCGCTTCGTTACGGAGGACGCCCCGCCCCCCTCACCCCACCCCGAGCAGCGCGAAGCTGTCGTGGCGCATCACTGCGCGACCGAGGCGGTCGGTGAACAGGACGGTGATGTCGGGCGCGACGCGGCGAGTGATGCCCCACATGTAGAAACCGTACATCACCGCCTCGCGGTACTGCAGCCAGGCTTCCTCGTCGTCGGGCATGGCCAGGCCATGGCCGCGCGCGAGGCCGAGATAGTGGCCAAGCAGGCGCCGCTCCTCGGTCTCGGCCAGTTCCACCGGCAGCACGGCGCAAAGGTGATAGGCGACGTCGACCGCCCAGCCGCCGCGCTGCAGCACTTGCCAGTCGATCAGGCCGGCGCCCTTGTCGGTGCGGAAGATGTTGCCGGCATGGGCATCGCCGTGGACGAGGAATTCGGGGCGGCCGGCCATCCGGTCGGCCAGCGCCTTCATCCCTTCGATCAGCCGCGCGCCGTTGCGCACCGCAGGCGAGAGGTTGTCGCCGCGCGGCCCGTCGAGCAGGCCCTGCAGGATCTCCGCGGTCATGTGCGGCATCCGCGCCAGCTCGGCAGCGCGAGGCCGGATCCAGGGCGTCTGCGCAAGGATGTCGCTGGCGGCGTGCAGCTTCACCAGCTGCTCGACGCTCTGGGCCGCCTCGTCGGCGGAAAAGGCTTCCAGCGCCGAGCAGAAGCGCCCGCCCCCGGCGATGACGTCGCGCATCAGCAGCACGCTCTGCTGGGCGTCGCGGTCGGTGACGACGGCCACCGCCTCGGGCACCTGGACTGCGACCTGCGGCGCGATCGTCGTGTAGAAATCGCCTTCGAGCACGCAGGTGGAACCGCCCATGCGGCCCATCTCGTCGGTATCGAGCAGGCCCTTGAGGCAGAACGCCTGGGTTCCCGCCGCCCCGTCGAACGTCGCGGTGAAGCGCACCTTGGTGGCGACGGTCTTGATCACCTCGACCGTCTCGACCGCGGTGACCCTGCCGCCCTGCCCGACCGCGGCCAGGGCCTGGCCCAGCCAGGCGGGGTCCAGCGCCTGTTCCAGCGTCTCCGGCACGCGCAGCTGCGTATTGGCGACGACGGCGCTTGCTGTCTGAACGTCCGGCATTAGTCTCTCCCTGTCCATCTCGTGCGGCGCAGCTTGACGCAATTCGCGATTTCGGTCCATGCGTCGCAATAGAGAATTTTCTTGGCGATTCCGTTGCAGCCGTCAAGCGGCGCGACGATCGCCCGGAGATCATGGGGAGAGGTATGGATAAACCGCTGGCTGGGATAAAGGTCGTTGAAGTCGCGATGTGGGCCTTCGTGCCGGCCTGCGGCGGCATGCTGTCCGACCTCGGCGCCGACGTCATCAAGGTCGAGCCGCCCAGCGGCGACCCGCTGCGCGGCCTCCAGATCGGCGCGATCGGCGGCGGCAGCGGCGTCGACTACAGCTGGGAAAGCTACAATCGCGGCAAGCGCTCGATCACGCTCGACCTCAAGACCGAGGAAGGCCGCGAAGTGCTGATGAAGCTGTGCGACGGCGCCGACGTCTTCCTCACCAACCTGCTGCCGCCGGCGCGCCGGTCGATGGGGATCGACGCCGATTCGATCCGCGCGCGCTTTCCCGCGATCGTCTATGCCAGCGGCAGCGGCTCGGGGCCCAACGGGCCGGAGAGGGACAAGGGCGGCTACGATTCGATCTCCTACTGGGCGCGCGGCTCGATCTCGGCGACGATGACCGAGGACGGGGCCGAGCGACCGGTCGGCCCGCCGGGACCGGCCTTCGGCGACACCGCCTCGGGGGCGATGCTCTCGGGCGCGATCTGCGCCGCGCTGGTCAAGCGCCTGCGCACCGGCGAAGGCAGCACGGTCGACGTCTCGCTGCTCGGCACGGCGATGTGGTCGATGCAGCGGCTGATCTGCCAGTCGACCGCCGACGGCAACCTGCGCTTCCCCCGCCCGTCGAATCCCAAGCCCTACAACGTCCTGGTCCACAACTACCGCACTGCCGACAGCCGCTTCGTCTCGCTGTGCATGCTGCAGGCGGACAAGTACTGGGCGCCGTTCTGCGAAGTCGCCGGGCGGCCCGACCTCGCCGCCGATCCGCGCTTTGCCGACGCCAAGCTGCGCGCCGAGAACGTCGAGGCCTGCTTCGCCGAGATGAAGGCGCTGTTCGCCAGCAAGACCCTGGCCGAATGGCGCGCGGTGCTGGGCCGCCAGGACGGGCAGTGGGACGTGGTGCAGGAAGTCGGCGAGATGCAGGCCGATCCGCAGGTCCAGGCCAACGGCTATCTCCAGCGTGCGGACTACGGCGACGGCACGACCATCCCGCTGGTCGGGCTGCCGATGCTGTTCGACGGCCAGCCGCTGCCCGCCCGCCGCTCGCCCGAGCTCGGCGCCGACAGCGACGCGGTCCTGGCCAGCCTCGGCTACGACGAGGACGCGATCATCGACCTCAAGGTGAAAGGCGTGGTGTTTTGACGCCGGAGGCAGAGCGCAAGCTGCCGGCGCTGACGCCCGAGACCGAGGCTTTCTGGACCGGCGGCAGCGAAGGCAAGCTGCTGATCCAGCGCTGCACCCAGTGCGGCCGCTACCAGCATCCGCCGCTGCCGCTCTGCCCGGCCTGCCGGACCGAGACGATGGCGCCGGCGCCCGTATCGGGCAAGGGCCGGGTCAAGACCTTCACCGTCAACCACCAGCGCTGGCTGGCGGGCCTCGACCCGACCTTCGTCTTCGCCGCCGTCGAATTGCCCGAGCAGGCCGAGCTCTATGTCTTCAGCAATATCCTTGCCCCGCCCGAGGCGGTGCGGTCGGGCATGCCGGTGAAAGTCTGCTTCGAGCACCGCGAAGACGTCTGGCTCCCGCTGTTCCAGCCGGACGACGCCGATGCCGGCTGACAGCTATCCCGAGCGGCAGGTCCGCATCACCGGCATCGGCCAGTCGAAAGTCGGGCGGCCGTCCGACCGCTCGGCGCTGCAGCTGACGCTCGACGCCTGCCTCGAGGCCGTGGCCGACGCCGGCCTTTCGGTGGACGAGATCGACGGGCTCACCAACCATTTCGGCAAGGTCGCCGAGGGTGGCGGGATCTCGCCCGTCGGCACGATCGAGACGATGCTGGCGCTCGGCATCCGGCCGGTCTGGACCAACCCATCTACCGCCGAGGGCCCGGGGCACATGGGCGCGATCTTCCAGGCGATCATGGCGGTGGCGACCGGGCTCTGCCGCCACGTCCTGGTGTTCCGCACCGTCGGCCAGGCGACCTCGCGCCTCGCCTCGCGCGAGTCGACGCTGCTGACCGGCAGCCGGGCGCGCGTCGACGGCGGCAATGCCTTCTTCGTGCCGTTCCACGCCCATTCGCCGGCGAACATGTGGGCGCTCTATGCCCAGGCCTATTTCGACCGCTACGGCGTCGGGCCCGAGCAGCTCGGCTGGGTCGCGGTCAACGGCCGGCGCATGGCGGCGCACAATGCCAACGCCATCTACCGCGAGCCGATCACCATCGACGACTACCTGGCGTCGCGGATGATCTCCACGCCGCTGCGGCTGCTCGACTGCGATTCGCACATCGACGGGTCGACCGCGCTGGTCATCTCGCACCGCGATGCGGCGAAGGACCTGCGCAACCCGCCGATCGCGATCGAGGCCATGGGCATGTCGGTCGGCGGCCTCGCCGAGGGACTGCACGAAGGCGATTTCACCGCGATCGCGGCAACCCGCGCCGGCGAGATGCTGTGGAAGCGCACCGACCTCAAGCCCGGCGACGTCGACTGCGCGCAGATCTACGACGGCTTCTCGATCCACGTCTGGCTGTGGCTCGAAGCCGTCGGGCTCTGCGCCCCCGGCGAGGCGGCGCGCTTCATCGAAGGCGGAACCCGCACCGCGCTCGACGGCGAGCTGCCGCTCAACACCAGCGGCGGCCAGCTCTCTGCCGGGCGGTTCCACGGCTACGGCCACACCCATGAAGGCTGCCTGCAGCTGTGGGGCCGCGGCGGAGGCCGCCAGGTCAAGGATGCGCGCACCTGCATCGTCGCCAACGGCGGCTACGGCTATGGAGCGATGCTGCTGCGGCGCGACTGAGCGGCTCCGCCACGCCCGGGGCCGAGTTCCCGCTCGCCGGGCGGAGCGCAAAACCGCTTTCCTACCGTGCAGAGCTTGGCCAGGATCGTCGCATGCGCTGTGCGAAACCCCCGAAAACGGCCGATCCGCCCCGCCTTTCCGGGCGAGCGGGCATTTTTGCCTTGGGCAGTGTCAACCGTGTCAACACCCCCCGCGATCGCGACGCTTTCGCAGAATCCGCAATTGACTCGCACATTCAGAACTGCGATACTAAGTTCGCTATTTCGAATTAAGTCGATAACCGATAAGGAGTTCGGGAGATGAGCGAAGCTGATCCGAAATTTGGCAGCGCCTTGAAGGACGACTGGACCTGGGGTCCCATCTTCGACGCCGACGCCCACATCGATCCGCCCCACGACATGTGGAAGGATTACCTGCCCAACGCCCTGAAGGACCGCGCCCCGGTCATCGAGCATGGCGAGGACTGCGACTACATCGTCTTCGAAGGCAATCGCCGCCCGGTGATGATGATCAACAACCAGGCCGGCCGCGAAGGCAAGGACTTCAAGATGAAGGGCCGCCTGTCGGAGCAGCGCAACACCTACGATCCGCAGAAGCGACTCGCCGACATGGACCTGGACGGCATCGACCAGGCGATCTGCTTCGGCGGCGGTCCGCTCGGCACCTTCGACAACGACCTCTACATCGCCAGCTTCGAGGCCTACAGCCGCTGGGTCATGGAATGGTGCTCGAACGCGCCGCACCGCCTGTTCCCGGTCGGCCACGCGCCGATGCGCGACGTCGACGAGACGATCGAGCACGTCCATCGCCTTGCCAAGATGGGCTTCAAGATGCTCCAGCTTCCGGCTTTCCCGCAGAACCCGGAAGCCTGGAAGACCTCGTCCGAGATCAAGAACCTGAAGTCCGGACAGGTTTCGGCGCAGACCGGCGATCCCAAGGGCGCCTTGCAGTACTTCCAGCCCGAATTCGACCGGCTGTGGAAAGTGCTGTGCGACTACGGCATGGTCATCACTTTCCACCTCGGCGGCCGCGTGCCCCGCTTCGGCGAGAAGCAGTACTTCCTGCCCGACATGCCGATGAGCAAGCTGGCCATGGCCGAGCCGATCGGCATCTTCATCTTCAACGGCATCTTCGACCGCTTCCCCGACCTGCGCATCGGTTCGATGGAATCGGGCGTGGGCTGGTTTGCCTGGTACACCGAATACACCACTCGCACCTGGGAAAAGCAGCGCTTCTGGGTGCAGCCGCCGAACAAGGAATCGCCGAGCTACTACATGGACAACAACGTCTGGGGCTCGTTCATCCAGGACCGCACCGGCATTCTCAACCGCAACCTGCCGGGCGGCAGGAACATCATGTGGTCGTCGGACTATCCGCATTCGGAAACCACCTTCCCCAAGTCGCACGAGATCATCCGGCGCGACTTCGAAGGCGTTCCCGAGGCGGACATCCGCGACATCATCTGCAACAACGCCAGGCGGCTCCTGCGGCTGGATTGAGGCATCGTCGTCCCGGGCCTGGCCCGGGACAGCGGTCCCAGGGCTCGGCCCGGGACGATGGGATGAGGGAGGTGGGCCGGCGGCCCATACTGGGAGAAATGCGTGGCGACGGTTGTCGAAAGCGGTGGGGCCGCTGAATCCAGGTCGGCGGCCATACCGAAGGGCGCCTATTACGCCCTGATCGTTCTCGCCCTAGCCAATGTGCTGAACTACCTCGACCGGCAGATCGTCTCGATCCTGGCGCAGTCGATCAAGGCCGATCTCAAGCTCGACGATGCCGACCTCGGCTTCCTGCTGGGGACGGCTTTCGCCGTGTTCTATTCGGTCGTCGGCATTGCCATGGGGCGGATTTCCGACGGCTTGCCGCGCAAGAAGGTCATGGCCTTCGGGCTGGCCCTGTGGTCGACGATGACCGCGCTGGGCGGCACCGCGGCCAGCTTTACAACGCTGGCTCTTGCCCGCATCGGCGTCGGCGTCGGCGAAGCCGTGGCCAACCCGTGCAGCCAGTCGCTCGTCGCCGACATCTTCCCCAAGAAGAACCGCGCCGTGGTGATGAGCGTGCTGATGGCGGGAGTCTTCCTGGGCGGGGCGCTCGCCATGTTCATCGGCGGCTGGTTCCTGACGCAGTGGCCGAAGATCTGCAGCGCCGTGCCGATCGAGGCCAGTTGCGCGCTCGCACCGTGGAAGGCGGCGCTGTTCGCCGTCGCCGTGCCCGGCCTGCCGCTGGCGCTTGCCATCCTGGCGCTCCGCGAACCGCCGCAGGCCACGCCACAGGCCCGTTCGGCGACCGCCCTCGTGCTGCGCGAGATCGCCAGCGCCGTGCCGCCTTTCACCATGTTCAGCCTGTTCCACATCGGCGGGCCGGCGGCGCTGAAGCGCAACGCGATCGTTGCGGCCATCGTCGTCGCGCTGGCGGCGCTGCTCGTGCGGGTGACCGGAGACCTGGCGCAGTGGGCAGCCTTCGGCCTCGGCGCCTATGCGGTGATCACCTGGGGCCAGATCCAGAGCTACCGCGACCGGCCGCTGTTCAAGCTGACGTTCGGCGACCCGACATTCGTGCTCGGCACTGCAAGCTGCGCGCTGATCGCCTGCGTCGGCGGCGCCGCGCACGTCTGGGCCGCGCCTTTCGCCATGCGCACCTACAACATCCCGGCGCACGAGCTTGGCCTCTCGCTCGGCCTGATCGGCGTTGTCGGCTCGCTGCTGGGCGTGCTGTTCGGCGGCTGGGTTTCCGACAAGTGGCGCGCGCGCGACCTCCGCGCGCCGATGGGCATGGCGGCGATCTCGCTGCTGGGATCGGTGCCCTGCATCCTGGTGATGCTGCTGGTGCGCGACTACCAGGTCTTCCTCGGCGCGCTGTTCTGCCTGGGCTTCGTCTCGGCGATCTGGAGCCCGTCGACCTCGGCGCTGATCCAGGACCTCGTGCTGCCGCGGATGCGCGGTTCGGCGGCGGCTTCGTACTCGCTGGTGGCGATCGTCATCTCGTCGGGCACCGGCCCCTACTGGGCAGGCAAGGTCAGCACTCTCACCGGATCGCTCACCGCCGGGCTGCTCAGCATGCTGCCGCTGCTGCCGATCGCGCTGGTGCTGCTGTGGCTGGCCGCCCGCCGCCTTCCGCACGAGACCGCCGCCGCCCGGCGCGCCCGCGCCGAAGCGGCCGGCGAACCCCCGCAACCAGGAACCGAGCCATGACCACCGACGTCCTCGTCGCCGACGATCCGCTTTACGAACAACTCTACGACGTCCGCCGCGAGGCCGAGGACATCGGCAACCTGATCGACGTCAATGCGGTCATGCCCCGCCTCCACCAACTGCGTGCCCAGGCGCCGGTGCACAAGGGCCGCGTGCGCGAGCTGCTCGGCCTGCCGCATCACGACCGCCACGTGCGCGCCAGGGAGCGCCAGCATTTCGCCGTGCTGACTTACGACGCCTGCGAGAAGGCGTTCCGCGACCCGCAGACCTTCTCGAACTCGGTCCAGGGCAACGACAATCCGGCGAACGAGCTGACCATGGGCATCCTCGAGATGGACCCGCCGATGCACCGCGCCTACCGCCGCACGATCCAGCCCAAGTTCCTCATGCCCGAGGCGCTCGGCTGGTGGCGGACCCGGACCATCGACGGCATCGTCGAGAGGCTGATCGACCGCATGGCCCAGGGCGACCGCGCCGAGCTGAACCTCGATTTCTGCGCGCGCATCCCGGTCTATACGATCACCACCGCGATCGGGCTGGACGGCGACGAGGCGCTGCGCTTCCGCCACGCCTATCTCAACAGCACCAGCTCCAGCCGCAACGTGACGATGGAAGAGCGCATCCGCAACGGCCGGATCGTCGAGGACACGGTGCTGGGCCTGATCGCCGCGCGCCGCGCCGAGCCGCAGGACGACCTGATCAGCTTCCTCATCAAGACCCGGCTGCAGCTGCCCGGCCAGCCGGCGCGGCCGCTGACCGACCGCGAGATCATGACTCACGCCAAGCTGGTGATGGTCGCGGGGGGCGGCACGTCCTGGCGGCAGATGGGCATCACGCTGTTCGCCCTGCTCACTCACCGCGACCAGTTCGAGGCGGTCAAGGCCGACCGCGCGCTGATTGCCGACGCCATCGAGGAAAGCCTGCGCTGGAATCCCACGGCGCCCTACTTCTACCGCATGGTGATGCACGACGTGGAATTCTACGGGCACCACATCCCGGCGGGATCGGTGATCGAGCTCGGCCTCGGCCCGGCCAACCGCGACCCCTCGCGCTGGCACGATCCCGACAGCTTCGACCTGCACCGCGAGAAGCTGACCAACATGGCCTTCGGCCTCGGCACGCATCGCTGCCTCGGCATGAACGTGGCGCGGGTGGAGATCGAGACCGGGATCAACGCCCTGCTCGACGCTTTCCCCAAGCTGCGGCTCGATCCCGACGCCGAGGCGCCGTTCATGACCGGCGGGCTGGAGCAGCAGGGGGTTTCCGGGCTTCCGGTTCTGTTACGTTAAAAATCAGGGTTTTAGGAAAAGATATTCAAGTGCTGTATGAGACCCGATCCTCCCCCATAGGGGGAGGGGAACCGCCGGCGCAGCCGGTGGTGGAGGGGTGTCCCCCTCCGATCAGACGCTGACACCCCTCCGTCAGCGGCTGCGCCGCTGCCACCTCCCATTCCAGGGGAGGATTTTTTACAGGCCCCCTCAGATCTTCAACCGCTCCCTGATGAACTCCGCCTTCACCATGTCCGTCCCGCGCAGCATGTCGAGCCGCACGCCGGTGCAGCTCATCTTGAGCTGGGTGAAGTCCTCGTACCATTCGAGGTCGGCGGCGGACTTGCCGCAGATCTCTTCCCACAGCGCGACGGTTTCCTCGCGCGTGCCCATGCCTTCGAGCCAGGCGCCGTATTGCGAGCGCTTGCCGTGCATGGTCTCGGCCAGGGTGCAGAACCAGGCGAGGTCGTGCAGTGCGCCGCCGAGCGAGGGCTGCTCCCAGTCCATCACCGCGACGACGTCGAAATTGTCGTCGAACATCATGTTGCCGATGCGCGCGTCGCCCCAGACCATGCCTTCGGGCTGGTTCTTCGGCCAGGAAGCGAGCAGGCGCTGGCGGCAAGCCTCGAGCAGCTCGGCGCGGGGGTCTTCCTTCACCCATTCGACGAAGCGCGTGTACTTGTCCCACTCCTGCGCCAGGCCGTCGCGGGCATGATCGGGTCCGGCAAGGAACTGGACTTCGGCCACCGGCACGCGCTGGATCGCGGCGAGCTGGCGAACCGCGCCTTCCCACAGGTGGCGCCGCTGGGCGGGCGTGGCTTCGGAAAGCCAGCCGCTCTTGGCATAGGGCGGGATGCTGACGGGGACGCGGCCCTGCTTCTTTTCCATGACGAAGAACGGCTGGCCGAGCAGCGACGGGTCCTCCTCCATCCACAGCGGCCTGGCGACGCGAACATAGCCGCCGTCGTGCAGGACTTTCATGACGCGGTACTGCTCGTCGAACAGGTTGTCGGGGAAGACGGTGAAGCTGGCCGGCTTGATGCGGACGACGCAGCCCTGGCTGCGCTCTTCGCCGCCCTCGACCCACAGCGCGTCGAACAGGATCGTCTCGTGCGACTGGCCGGCGCCCTTGGGATAGTCGAGGTTGACGATCCGGACGTTGCTCGCACCCGGCAGCTTGCCGGCCATCCAGCCGGCGAGCTTGCCGGCGAGGATATCGAGATCGCGCGTTTCGGGGGCAACAATGACGTCGGACAAGACCGCTCTCCCACTCTCCGCCGACTCCTGCCTGGAGTCGCGTCGGTTCGCATTTGCGAATAAGTTTTCGAAAAACCGGTTCTACGGAAATGCGCAGGGGACGTCAAGCATAGCCGGTCAGGCCCGCTCGCCGCTGCGCCCCGAGACGAAGCTGGAAATGCGGTCGCAGGCAGCGCGCAGCCGCGCCCCCGCGGCGAGGATCTGGGTGCCCGACATGTTGCCGTGGAAGCCGGCCATGACCAGCGCGAAGCTGACCTTGCCCTTGGCGTCGAAGACCGGCGCCATCAGGGCCCCGATCGGGTAGATCTGCTCGGCCTCCACCCCCGCGACCGGGATCACCGGCAGCTCGTCGGAATCGGCGCCGACGTCCTGCACCGGCGCCGTCGCCGTCACGTCGAAGCCGGGCCGGCGGACGAGGACGGCGAAGCCGTGCTCGCGCGCAAAGTCCATGGCCTTGAACATCAGCTCCTGCCGCTCCGAGGTCGGCTTGGGCGAGGTCGCCTCGAGCCAGGCTTCGGCATCCTTCGGATTCCAGGCGAAATAGACCACCGCCTGCGGCGAGCGCAGCTTCATCCGGATGCCGAGCGGGACCGGATAGCCGACATGGCTGAGCGACGCCGCGCGGTCGCGCAGGTGCATCATGTTGCCTTCGAGGAAATAGGCGCCGCAGACCACGTCGAACTCGTCGGCCAAGCTGCGCATTTCCGGCTGGGCGACCTGGAGCGGCGAGAAATGCAGGGCCGCGGTGCGCCCGATCGCGGCCAGCGCCGGCCCGAGGACATAGGTCTTGTCGCTGGTGCGATAGAGATAGCCGACGTCGACCAGCCCGGTCAGCAGCGCGTGGCAGGTCGCCCGGCTGAGCTTCAGCGCGCGCACCAGATCGGTCAGCGCAAACGCCTGCCCCGGATGATCGGCAATGAAATTGAGGATGGCAGCCACCCGCCTGACCCCCGGCGACGATCGCGACATCGGCCCCCTGACACATCTTTCGCTATTTCGAACGATCAGGGGTTAAGCCCTGGCCAAGCGGGCGTCAATAGCGCGACAGATCAGCGATGGGATATGCCGCCGCCGGCGGGGCGGCGATCAACTTTCGGCGAAAGCGAAGGGTTCGGCCGGCCGGCGATAGTCGTCGGGCAGGATCTCGCGGCCGATCGGCGGCACCGCGCGGGCCCGGCAGGCGACGCGGTGGCAGAGGCGGCAAGTCACCCCGATCGGCGTCGCGGCGGCCGCCTGCGGATTGCTGCCTTCGGCATAGGCAAGCTTGCCGGCATGCTCGGCCGCGCAGGCAAGCGCGATCGCCCGGTATATCCGCGGGCGGGCGAAGCTGCCGCCACCGGATGCCACAGTCCGCGCGATCGAGAAGAAGCGCTGGCCGTCGGGCAGCTCGAGCCATTGCGTGACGATCTCGCCGGGCGTGCGGAACACCGAGTGGACGCTCCACAGCGGGCAGCCGCCGCCGTGCGCGGCGAAAGGAAAGCCTGCCCCGTCCAGCCGCTTGGAAATGTTCCCGGCCTCGTCGACGCGGATGAAGAAGAAGGGCACCCGCTCCTGCCCCGGCTTGTTGAGCGTGGTGAGCCGGTGCGCGGTCTGCTCGAAGCTGGTGCCGAACTGCCGGCTCAGTGCCTCGACGTCGTAGCGGCGGCTCTCGACGGCGCGGGCGAAGCGGTCGTAGGGCATCAGCAGCGCCGCGCCGCCATAGCTCGCCAGCGCTCTCCGCGCGAGATTGGCGGCGGTCGGGCTGGCGAAGTCCTCGCCCCGGACGATCGTCCCGATCTGCGAGCGCAGCGTCGTATAGGCGATGTGGATCGCGAGCTGGTAAGCGCGGCTGGCAGTGTCGAGCGTGTCGTCGATCAGCAGCTGCTCGTTGTGACGGTCGTAGCGGCGGATCGAATCGACCAGCACGTCGGACGGCAGGAACCGAACGCGGACGCCGCGCTTGCGCAGCCACTCCTGCGCACCGCCCGCCTCGGCGATCTCGCCCGCCAGTTCCTCCGCCCGGCTGTCGATCGTGGGGAAGTAGTTGCGCTCTCGCGCGATGAAGCGCCGCACTTCGGCCACCGGGTCGGCGCTTTCCCCGTCCCCGCCGACGCGCTGCTCGGCCAGGGCCTGCTGCTCGCGCGTATAGGCGCCGTGCAGCCGCAGCAGGGCTTCGCTGACGCCGGGGAAATTGGTGGCGAGATCGGCCACTTCCAGCGCCGGCAGGTCGATGTCGGCGAATATCGGATCGCGCAGCACGTCGGTGATGCGGCGGGCATAGTCTTCCCCGTCCTCGGCCGCGAGGTCGGCCATGTCGAGCTTGTAGCCGCGCGCCAGCCGCAGCAGCAGGTCGGCGGTCAACGGCCGCTGGTTGCGCTCGAGCAGGGCGACGTAGGAAGGCGAGATGCCGAGATCCTCGGCCATCGCCTGCTGGGTCAGGCCGAGTTCGCGACGCAAGCGCTTGAGCCGCGGGCCGAGGTAGAGGGGACGGGCTTCGGGCATCGAGCTTCCTATGCGTTACATTTGCACATTGTCACAACTTTACAACTTTACAAGCAAAACCTGTAAAGCTTGACAGCGCGACTCCGCAGCCCATTCCGCACTGCACAACCTTGGCATAGGGGCGGCCCATCAAGCACCTTATTCCGAAGGATTTTCGAAGTGACCTACCAGCAGAGCATCATCGAAGCGGGCCAGACGATCGGCCAGCACCAGCAGACCTGGAGCGGGATCGAGCCCGAATCGGTCGCTCGCATGCGCCTGCAGAACCGCTTCCGCACCGGCCTCGACATCGCGCGCTACACCGCCAGAATCATGCGCGCCGACATGGCCGCCTACGACGCCGACCCCGCCGCCTACACCCAGTCGCTGGGCTGCTGGCACGGCTTCATCGGCCAGCAGAAGCTGATCTCGATCAAGAAGCACTTCGGCACGACCAAGAGCCGCTACCTCTACCTCTCGGGCTGGATGATCGCTGCGCTGCGCAGCGACTTCGGTCCGCTGCCCGACCAGTCGATGCACGAGAAGACCAGCGTTCCGGCGCTGATCGAGGAGCTGTACACCTTCCTGCGCCAGGCCGACGCCCGCGAGCTGGGCATGCTGTTCCGCGACCTCGACGCCGCCCGCGAGGCAGGCGACGAAATCAAGGCGCAGAAGATCCAGCACCAGATCGACAACCACGAAAGCCATGTCGTTCCGATCATCGCCGACATCGACGCCGGCTTCGGCAACGCCGAGGCGACCTATCTCCTCGCCAGGAAGATGATCGAGGCGGGCGCCTGCGCGCTGCAGATCGAGAACCAGGTCTCCGACGAGAAGCAGTGCGGCCACCAGGACGGCAAGGTCACCGTCCCTCACGAGGACTTCCTCGCGAAGATCCGCGCGATCCGCTACGCCTTCATGGAGCTGGGCGTCGACGACGGCATCATCGTCGCGCGCACCGATTCGCTGGGCGCGGGCCTGACCAAGCAGATCGCCTTCACCCGCGAGGCCGGCGACATCGGCGACCAGTACAACAGCTACCTCGACTGCGAGGAAGTGACCGAGATCGGCCACGGCGACGTCCTGATCACGCGCAACGGCAAGCTGATGCGTCCCAAGCGCCTGCCTTCGAACCTTTACCAGTTCCGTTCGGGCACCGGCGAGGACCGCTGCGTCCTCGACTGCATCACCGCGCTGCAGCACGGTGCCGACCTGCTGTGGATCGAGACCGAAAAGCCGCACATCGAGCAGATCGCCGGCATGGTCGACCGCATCCGCAAGGTCGTGCCCAACGCCAAGCTGGTCTACAACAACTCGCCCAGCTTCAACTGGACGCTGAACTTTCGCCAGCAGGTCTTCGACGCCTGGCAGCAGGAAGGCCGCGACCTTTCGGCCTATGATCGCGCCAAGCTGATGAGCGTCGACTACGACGGTTCGGACCTGGCCGTCGAAGCCGACGAGCGCATCCGTACCTTCCAGCGCGACGCTTCGGCGCGGGCGGGCATCTTCCACCACCTGATCACTCTGCCGACTTACCACACGGCGGCGCTGTCGACCGACAACCTCGCCCGCGAGTACTTCGGGGAGCAGGGCATGCTGGGCTACGTCAAGAACGTCCAGCGCGAGGAGATCCGCCAGGGCATCGCCTGCGTGAAGCACCAGAACATGGCCGGCTCCGACATCGGCGACGACCACAAGGAATACTTCGCCGGCGAAGCGGCCCTCAAGGCCGGCGGCAAGGACAATACGATGAACCAGTTCGCGGCCTAGGCCGCGGCTGGAAACCAAGGAACCAAGCCGATGAGCGAACCTGCCCGTTCCCGCGCCGTCCTTTCCACCGAGGACTTCAAGCTGCTGAAGGAAGCCGTGCGCTTCTACCTGCAGAACAACGAGGATTCCCCCGATTCCTCGAAGTACTCGAACCTCTATCACCGCCTCGGCAGCGCCACGCGCCGCTGACGGCGAGCCTTTCCTGGGGAGGAAGCCCGGCCCGTCGCGTCGTACCCCGACGCGGCGGGCCATTTATTCTGGAGGACGCTATCCCTCCCAGGCCCCCGCCGGCGCATAGGGCAGGCCCATGTCGTGCAGCGTCAGCACGCCGGGCCGTGCGGCCTTGAGCTGGAACAGCGCATTGACTGTCGGCATGGCGGTGGTCCAGGTCGGGTCCCAGACGCTGCCGTCGGCGGCAGTCGCCGGGTTGTCGAAGCGGATGCGCGTGGTGAGGCTCGGCTCGCCCTGGATAACGAGGTGGTACTCGTCCTCGTCGATCTCCCAGCCTTCGGCCAGCTTCGTGGTCAGGTACCAGGTCACTTGCCCGCGCACCGCGGTGCGGCCCTTGACCTTGCCGTTCCAGCCGGCGCGCAGCGCGGCGTTGGTGCCCTGCTCCATGACGAACCAGCCGAGGTCGATGCGTTCGGCAGCAGTGGCATATTCGCAGTAGAACTCGACGTCGTCGAAGGCGAAGCCCAGCGCCTCGCCCACCCGCTCGACCGCGTCGCGGAACATCACCAGCCAGGTCTTCGCCGCGGCCATGACTTCCGCCGTCGCGCCGTGCCGGCCCATGCCGAGGTAGTTCCAGGTCTCGGGCGATTCGTAGCTCGCGCAGTCGGCGCTCTCGTAGATCGCGACCATGTCGACCTTGCGGCAGACGGCGGTCAGCGCGGTGGTGATCGAGTTGATCCAGCCGGGGTTGATCCCGGTGATGTAGAGCGAGCTGCCGCCGCGCCGGCAGGCGGCTTCGAGGCGCTCCTTCGCCTCGCCGCGGATGCCGCCGACGTGGAAGAACAGGTTGGTGCTGATCACGTCCATCCCGGCTTCGAGCAGGCGGACGACATGGTCCACGTCGCCGGTGAACGGAGTATAGACCACGACATCGGCCCCGGTCGCGATCAGCGCGTCGACGTCGCTCGTCGCCGTCACGCCGGTCGCCGGCCGGCCGCACAGTTCGCCGGCGTCCCTGCCCTGCTTGTCCGGCGAATGGGCGTAGAGCCCGACCAGCTCGAGCCGCGGATCGTCGAGAATCGCCTTGGTCGTCAGCTTGCCGACATTGCCGGTGTTCCATTGAATGACGCGCAGTCTTTCCATTTGCCTATCCCTCCCCGGATGTCGCCTTGCCGGCAAAGAAGTCCTTGAGCCTCTCCGGATCGGCGGAAAAATCGTCGGCGAGTTTCACCCGCGCGACATTGGTCGTGTAGGCGGTGACGACGTAGAGCGTCACCACCGCGATCAGCGCCATGAGACCTCGATAGCCGAGCGCGGCGATCGCCTCCTCGCGCGTCTCGGGCGCCAGGGCGCCGGTGCGGACGAGCTGGACGTTGGCGGCGTGGACGATCCTTTCGGCCTCGTCGGCGAACGGCGGGGTCTCGCCCTTTCCCAGCGCCGCGATCACGGCGTCCGACAGGCCTTCGTTCTGCGCGAAGGGAATGTGGAAATCGAATTCCACCCGCGCGCCGAGCATGGCCGAAGTCGTCAGAACGATCAGTTCGCGCAGCTTGCCCGACAGCTGCGCCCTGGTGCGCACCGCGTCGCCGAGCTGGATCATCAGCGCGCCGAATTCCGGGAACTGCAGCCAGGCGTTGTAGAGATCGGGCAGCCGCTTCGCCTCGGCGCCGCCGGTGTAGAACCCGCGCGGCCCCAGCGTCAGCTCGTCCCACAGGGCGCGCTGATCCTCGTCGAGTTCATCCCTGGACAGGACAGGAAACCGTTCCATACATCCTCTTGTCGTTCCCAAGCCGACAAGCCTGTTTGAAAGCCGCGGCCTGGTCAACTAGGCTCCGGCAAAAGGAGATGGAACGATGCAGAAGCGCAGGCTCGGAACGACCGGTGTCGAAGTGGCACCGCTGGTGATCGGCGGCAACGTCTTCGGCTGGACCGCCGACAAGGCGACGAGCTTCGCGATCCTCGACGCCTTCTACGAGGCCGGGTTCAACGCTGTCGACACCGCCGACGTCTACAACCGCTATGCGCCCGGCCTGCAGGGCGGCGAATCGGAGACCGTGATCGGCGAGTGGATCAAGGACCGGGGCGTCCGCGACAGCTTCGTCGTCATCACCAAGGGCGGGCTGCCCATGGGCGAGGGCATGGAAGGCCTCGGCAAGGATTACCTGCCGCGGGCCTGCGAGGCTTCGCTGCGCCGGCTGCAGATCGACCATATCGACGTCTACATGTCGCACAACCCCGACCCGGCGACGCCGATCGAGGAAACGCTGGAGGCCTACCAGCGGCTGATCGATGCCGGCAAGGTGCGGCATGCCGCCTGCTCCAACCACGACGCCGCCCAGCTGGGCGCGGCGCTGGCGGCGAGCGGCGACGGCCGGGCACGCTACGAAGTGGTCGAGCCGCACTACAACCTCGCCGAGCGCAGCCTGTTCGAAGGGCCGCTGGAGGAGCTGTGCGTGCGGGAAAACATTGGCGTCATCCCGTATTTCGCGCTGGCGGCCGGCTTCCTGACCGGCAAGTACCGCAGCCGCGAGGACCTTGCCGGCAAGGCGCGCGAGAGCACGGCGGCCGGCTTCTTCACCCCGCGCAACATGGCGCTGCTCGCATCGCTGGACACGGTCGCCGCGCGGCACGAGGCGACCCCCGCGCAAGTCGCACTGGCCTGGCTGATGGCCCGGCCGGCAGTGACCGCGCCGATCGTCAGCGCCACAAGCCTGCCGCAACTTGCCGAGATCCTGCGCTCGGTGAATCTGCAGCTGTCGGCAGAGGACCTGGCGCTGCTGGAGGCATAGATAGCCGGCGAAGCGGCGGCGACCGGCGCTTGCCTTGCCCGAATATGGGACACGATCGACCGCGCGTTGGACCGCGGCTGTTCAGCTGCGCAAATTGGCCCTAGCAGAGGGGGCCGCGGCGGATAGTCTTGCCGCCCGACAGCCGGGGTGCATTTTCGCGCTCGAAGGAGTTGCCAGTGTTCGCCAAGCTCTTTTCGCGACCGGAGCCTGCGCCGGAGGAAGCGGCCTATCGGCGGCTCGTTCGCAAAGGCTACCAGCCCCGGTCGATCGTGGACGTCGGAGCCTACGAGGGAAACTGGACGCGCCTTGCCAAGTCCTGCTTCCCCGCTGCCTCGGTGCTGATGTGCGAGGCGCAGCCGGGCAAGCTGCCGCTGCTGCAGAAAGTCTGCGGGGAATTTCCGGACGTCCGCCTGGAATCCGCGGTAATCGCCGCGCGATCGGGGGAAACGGTCGATTTCAGCGAAATGGAGACAGGCTCGTCGATCTTCCCCGAAAACAGCAATGTCGCGCGGACGGTCCGCAAGCTGCAGACGCGGACGCTGGATGAAGTGACGGCGGGGCTCGAAGGCCCATCGTTTCTCAAGATCGACGTCCAGGGTGCGGAACTTGAGGTGCTGAAAGGCGGCGCACGCTTTCTCGACCAGTGCGATCTCGTGCAGCTCGAAGTCGCGCTGCAGGACTACAACCGGGGTGCCCCGGGGTTTCTGGAGGTGATAGGCTACATGAACGAGCGGCAGCTCGTGCCTTACGACTTCTCGGGCTGGAGCCGCCCCAACGGCGTCGATCTCGTCCAGGTCGACATCATGTTCGTGCCGGCCGGCTCGCCGCTGCGTACCCGCTATTTCGAATTCTGAACCGGCAGCCTTGGCCCTAGAGTGATTTCGAGCCAGATGGAATCATCTGGCTCGAAATCACGGCAAAAAAAAGTGCTAGAGTGCTGGCTTTGATGCAATCCAAGTCGGGAGCACTCTAAGCGGGCTGATGCCTCTCGCGAGCCCGGTCGACCAGTTCCTGCAGCCCGACCTCGGCCAGGGCTACGCGCTGCAGGGCTCGCCTGCCCCGGGCGGGATCGGAATGTTCGGTGCGGGCGTGCTGCAGGACGAGGTTGTCCCACATCAGCACGTCGTCGAGCTGCCACTGGTGCTCGTAGCGTGCATCCGGCGCGTAGAGCGTCGCGAACAGGGCGTCGAGCACGGCGCGGCTCTGCGCCTCGTCCATCTCCAGGATATGCTCGGCGTGGTGCTCGGTGACGAACAGGACCGGCTCGCCGGTGCGCGGATGAAGCAGGCGAACCGGATGCTCGGCATCGAAATCGGGCCAGCCGTAGGCCATGCGCGAGACGTAGCGGTGAAGCAGCGTCTTGTCGGCCAGCAGTTCCTGCAAGTCGGGCGGCAGCTTGCGCCAGGCGGCGGCGCCGCTGACATAGGTGGTGGACGTCCCGCTTTCCGGCAGCGCGATCGCCTGCAGGCAGATCGCCTTGATCGGGCAATCGGTATAGGTCAGGTCCGAATGGAACGGCAGCACCATGCTGCCCGCGTCCTCCTCGTTCTGCAGGACCGAGACGAAATCGCCGCTGCCGCTGTTGTCGACCGGATCGGGCGGGCCGAACCAGCGCGCCAGCTCGACGTGGCGCCGGTGCGACAGGCGCCCGCCGCCGCGGAACAGCAGCATGCCGAAGCGATCGTAGGCGTCCCGCAATTCGGCGATCTCTTCGGCGCTGCCGCCGTGCTGGATGTCGAAATCGAGCACCTGGGCGCCGAAGTCCGGATGCAATGGGCGAAACCGCATGGCTCGCTCCCCCGTTGTCGTCGTTGATTGCGCCATCGTGACGTAAACAGCCATTCATGGCCAGAGCGAATCAGGAGCGGATAGCCGGATGAAGACCATCGCCACGCTGACGATGAACCCGACGATCGACGCCTCCTACGACGTCGACCGCGTGTTCCCGACGCAAAAGATCCGTGCCCGCAACGAGCACTACGATCCCGGCGGCGGCGGCATCAACGTCGCCCGCGTGTTCTGCCGGCTGGGCGGCATCGCGCGCTGCTTCTATCTGTCCGGCGGACCTACCGGGGTCGCCCTGGACGGGCTGCTCGACGGCCTGGGCCTACTCTACCGGCCGATCCGCATCGCCGAGCCGACGCGCGTCGCCAGCACCGTGCACGAGTGCGAGACGGGCAAGGAATACCGCTTCACCCCCGAAGGACCGGCCGTGAGCGAGGCCGAATGGCAGGATTGCCTCGACTGCCTGGCGGAAGTGGACTGCGACTACCTCGTCGCCAGCGGCTCGCTGCCGCGCGGCGTGCCGAAGGACTTCTATGCCCGCGCCGCGGCGATCCTGCACGCGCGCGGCATCGCCTTCGTGCTCGACACTTCCGGCGCGGCGCTGGCGGAGGGGCTGGCGGGCGGCCGCGTCCACCTGGTCAAGCCGAGCAGCGCCGAGCTGTGCGAACTGGCCGGGCGCGAGCTCGCCTCCGAGGAAGACTTCGCCGAAGCCGCCCAGGCCATCGTCCGGGCCGGACAGGCCGAGATGGTCGCGGTGACGCTGGGCTCGCGCGGCGCGATCCTTGCACATGCCGGCGGGACGCTCTCCCTCCCGGCGCTCGCCATCGAGGTGCGCAGCGCCGTGGGCGCGGGCGACAGCTTCCTCGCCGCCATGGTCTTCGCCCTGGCCGGCGGCAGCGACCCGGTCGCCGCCTTCCGCCACGGCATGGCGGGTGGCGCCGCCTCGCTGCTAAGTCCCGGGACCGGCCTCGCCCATCCCGACGACATTGCGCGGCTGCTGCCGCTTGTCGCCGGCAGCTAGCGCTTCCCGAGCCCCCGCCCGGATGTAGCTGTAGAGCTGGTGTACCTGCTCGCGCGTGAAGCGCTGGAAGCGCGGCATCCCCTTGGACAGCAGCGCGCCCTCGTGCAGGACTTGCCACATCGCTTCCTTGTCGAGCGCGACGGCGGACTCGCGCAGGTCCGGTCCCGGCGCACCCGACGAGCGCAGCATGCCGCCGTGGCAGCCATGGCAGCCGAGGTGGAACAGCCTGTCGCCGGCCTCGACGTCGGCCGGGTTCAGCACCACGGCCAGATCGTCGAGCGGATGGACGGTTTCGTCGTAAGGCGCGGTCGGCGGTAGCTTTGCCTTGCCGCCGAGCTTGAACGTCAGCACTCGGCGCGGCTGGGCGTTGTAGCGCCACCCGGTCGGCATGCCGTGGCCATAGGGGTTGGGCCCGGCCCAGCCGACCAGCAGCGAAACGTCCGGCGTGCCTTACCAGGAATAGGAAATCGGCGGCGAGATGATCCCCAGCCCGGCGGCGAAGCGCCACAGCACCTTGCCGTCGGCGGCGTCGTAGGCCGTGATCCACCCGTCGGCGGTGCCCTGGAACACGAGGTTGCCCGCAGTCGACAGCGTGCCGCCGTTCCACATCCACTTGTGCCATACGGTCCAGCGCGGCTTCTGGGCGACGGGGTCCCAGGCGATCAGCGCGCCCTTGCCCTCGTGCGGATCGTCGCTCGGCTCGGGCGTGGCGACGACGCCGAGGAAGCTGTCCGGCGCCTTGGTGAAGCGGAAGCCGAGCTGCATATAGGGGATGTAGACCAGGCCGGTGCCCGGATTGAAGCTCATCGCGTGCCAGTTGTGAGCACCGCCGGTCCACGGCCAGATCACCACGCTGCCGCTTTCGTAGCGGATGCCGGGCGCTTCCACCGGCCGGCCCGTCACCAGGTCGATCCGCTCGGCCCAGGTCGCCTTGCCGAACTTCTCGGCCGAGATCAGTTTCCCGGTCACCCGGTCGATGACGTAGAAGAAGCCGTTGGTCGGAGCCTGCATCAGCACCTTGCGCGGCTTGCCGTCGATCGCCAGCGTCGTCGTGATCATGCCGGCGGTGGCCTTGTAGTCCCAGGCCTCGCGCGGGTTGACCTGATAGTGCCACAGGTACTTGCCGGTATCCGGGTTCAGCGCGACGATCGAGGCGAGGTAAAGGTTGTCGCCGCCGCCGGGGCTGCGCTTCTCGGGATCGTAGGGGCCGGAATTGCCGGTGCCGATGTAGATTTGGTCGAGCTCGGGATCGAAGGTGATGCCGTGCCAGACGGTCCCGCCGGTGCCGGTCTTCCACCATTCCCCGCTCCAGGTCTTCGCCGCCGCTTCCATCGCCGGATCGCCGCGGTTCTGCTCGGGGCTGCCGGGAACCGTATAGAACCGCCAGACCTGCCGCCCGGTCTTCTGGTCGTAGGCGGTGACATAGCCGCGCTGGCCGCTGTCGCCGCCGCCCTGGCCGATGATGACCTTGCCCTTGAACACGCGCGGCGCGCCGGTGACGTAGCGGCCGTCGTCGCGCTCCACCGTCTCGACCGACCACAGCTCCTTGCCGGTCCTGGCGTCGAGCGCCAGCAGCCGGCCGTCGGTAGTGGCGGAGAACACCCGCCCATCGGCGAAGGCGACGCCGCGGTTCAGCGGGAAGATGAAGTTCATCTTCGCCGGGTTGTGCGCGTAGACCTTGGCCTCGTGCTTCCACAGCAGCTTGCCGGTGGCGATCGACACGGCATAGACGTCGGCGAAGCTGCCGGTGAAATAGAGCACGCCGCCGATCGCCAGCGGCGTCGCTTCGAGCGACTGCTCGCCCGGCAGGTCGAGCGACCAGGCAAGGCCCAGCCGATCGACGTTGCTGCGATCGATCGCGGCGAGATCGGCATAGCCGGCCTCGTCGACCTGGCCGCCGTAGCTCGGCCAGTCGTGGCGCTGAGGAAGCGGCTTGGCCGCGCCGCCGAGCAGGAGCGAGAGTGCCAGCAGCGCAGCGGCGCGCTTCACAGCTTGAACCCTCCGCTTGCCTCGACATTCTGGGCCGTGACCCAGCGTCCCAGCGGCGAGGCCAGGGCATAGACGATGTCGGCGATCTCCTCGGGCTGGCCGAAGCGGCGCAGCGCGGTGACGTCGGTGACCGACTTGGCCGCGACGGGATCGTTGACGATGTAGTCGTTGGTCTCGCCCGCGGTGAAGCCGGGCGCGACGGAATTCACGGTGATGCCGCGCGGTCCCAGCTCGGCGGCAAGGACGCGGGTGAAGGCTTCGACCGCCGCCTTGGCCATCGTGTAGACGATGATCCCGGGATCGGTCAGCCGCGAACCCGCCGAGGACAGGTTGATGACCCTGCCGTTGTCCCTCAGCCGCGGATGCAGCACGCGCGTGACGAAGAAGGCGGCGCGGCAATTGTTGGCCATCACCAGGTCATAGAACGCCTCGTCGGCATCGAGGATCGTGCCGTAGTCGCCGCCGCCGATGTTGTTGACCAGGATATCGATGCCGGTGCTGCCGGTGCGGCGGGAGAATTCCGCGTCGAGGCCCGCTGCCAGCTGCTCTGCCTCGGCCTGGCCGGCAAGCTTGGCCTGCACCGGGAAGGCCTTGCCGCCCGCCTGCTCGATCAGCCGCACGGTCTCTGCCGCGGCCTCGGCATTGCCGGCATAGTTGACCGCGACCAGTGCCCCCGCGGCCGCCAGCCGCTGCGCGATACCACGGCCCAGGCCCCGACTGGCGCCCGTGACGACCGCCGTCTTGCCGGCGAGATCCTTTTCCATCTGCGTCTCTCCTCCCGGCCCCCGCTTGCCCGTTGTTCAGGCAATGATCGCGCGGCGGCAAAACTCCCAGATCTCGCCGACCAGCTGGTCGCTGCGCTCACGCGAATAGCCTGCGGGCTGCTTCATCATCAGTTCGCTGTGCAGCGTCGTGGCGACAAGATTGTAGATCAGCGTGGCTTGTAGTTCAGGATCGCACTCGCGCAGCTGCCCCGAGCTGATCCCTTCCGTGACCTGTTCGGCAATGAATTCCAGCAGCGGGCGCAGCGCCGCCTGGAGCTCGCCGGGCCGGCTCTGCGCCAGGCGCAGGTGCTCGTGGACCATGGCGAAGACGCGCTGCTGCCCGATGCCGTGCTCGTTGTCGAACGCACCACGCACCAGCCCGACGACGACCATGCGCAGCTTGTCGAGCGGCGTCGCCAGCTGCTGCGCTTCCTCGCGATAGCGGCGCGCCGCTTCCCGCAGGGTTTCCTCGAATACTGCGACGACGAGATCGTCCTTGCCGACGAAGCGCTCGTAGAAGGCGCGTCGGGCAAGGCCGGTGCGCTTCAGCACGGCGCGCACGGTCAGCCCTTCGATGCCGCCCTGCTCGAGCAGCTCCGAAGCGGCATCGATCAGCAGCCGCGAGCGGGCGCATCCTTCCTCTGCCGCATGGGGCTTTTCCGGAGTGCGGGCGGCCTGGTCCTGCGCAAACATGCCGTTCGGTTACCGATTCCCCGCCCGGCCGTCCAGCGAGCAGGCAGCTACCATAATTGACAGCGGCGGCAGTCTGGCCTAGATATTTGAGAACAGTGTTCTCAAATATCCGTGTGGAGCGAGAGGAAAGATGCCCCAGGTCACCTACATCGAGCACAGCGGCGGCAGCCGCACGGTCGACGTTCCGGTCGGCGAGAATGTCATGCGCGGCGCGCTCTACAACGGCATCGACGGGATCGCCGGCGAATGCGGCGGCGCGCCGTCCTGCGCCACTTGCCACGTCTATGTCGACGCGGACTGGACCGCCAGGGTCGGCGGCCCCGCCAGCGAGGCCGAGGCCGAGCTGCTGCAGGCAGCCGCCTGCGAAGTGAAGCCCAGCAGCCGCCTGTCCTGCCAGATCGTCATGTCCGACCAGCTCGACGGCCTGGTCGTGCACATGCCCGAGGCGCAGTACTGATCGCTCAAGCAACGGGAAACGAGACATGGCCATCGATGCAGCCCATCCGGTACCGCCCAACTTGCCCCGCCAGGTCGGCCTCGACCAGATCCCGCCGCACGTGCCCAAGGAGCTGGTCCGCCAGTCCGGCCTGACCACGGGGGCGGAGTTCCTCGCCAATCCGCACGATTTCATGGCGGCGATGCACGAGAAGTATCCGCCGATCTTCTACGACGTCGGCGAATATATCAACGCCTGGCAGCTCATCCGGCACGAGGACGCGCTGTTCGCCCTGCGCCATCCGGAAATCTTCTCGAACGAAGGGGCGACGCCCTTCCCCCGCGATCCCGACGACTATTTCTACTTCATCCCGATCGAGATCGATCCGCCGCACCACCGCAAGTATCGCAACATCGTCGACCCGCTGTTCTGTCCGGCCGGGGTCAAGCAGCTCGAGGGGCTGATCCGCCAGCGCGCCCGCGACCTGATCGACGAGATCGCCGACAAGGGCGAGTGCGAGTTCACCACCGACTTCGGCCGGCCGCTGCCGGTCTCGGTGTTCCTCGACATCATGGGCCTGCCGCAGGACATGCGCGACACTTTCGTGTCCTGGGCGGTCGACCTGCTCCACGCCAAAGACCGCGCGACGATGGGCCGGGCTTTCAAGAACATCACCGACTACATCAAGAGCGCGATCGCCGAGAAGAAGGCCAAGCCCGACGGCGGCGTCGTCAGCCTGATCGCCAATGCCGCGCCCGACGGCGTGCCGCTGTCGGACAAGGAAGTGTTCGGCTTCGTCGTCTTCCTGTTCATCGGCGGGCTCGACACGGTCTTCGCCACGCTCAACAACATCTGGCTCTGGCTGGCGCAGAACCCCGACCGCGTGCAGGAGATCATCGACCGGCCCGACGATATCGACGCCGTGGTCGAGGAATTGCTGCGGCGCTGGTCGGTGACCTTCTCGGGCCGCGTGCTGGCCCAGGATTACGAGATGCGCGGCGTCCAGATGAAGAAGGGCGACCGCATCACCTGCGTCCTGCCCGCCTGCAATTTCGACCCGTCGGTCTTCCCGAACCCCAAGGAGGTCGATTTCGACCGGCCGCGCAAGACGATCCTCGCTTTCACCGTCGGGGTCCATTCCTGCATGGGCGGCCACCTTGCCCGGCTGGAGCTCAAGATCGCGCTGCAGGAATGGCTGAAGCGCATTCCCCGGTTCTCGGTCAGGCCGGGCACCCATATCGAGTATCGCCCCGGCGGCGTGGTCGGGCCGGAGTTCCTGCCGCTGGTGTGGTAGGCTGCCGCGCGGGGGAGCAGGGTCTTGCTCCCCCTGCCGGCGAATGCGAGAACATAGGCGAAGAGGGAGAAACCATGGCCGCTCAGGCGCAGCAGACAGGCGTCGTGATACCCGATCACGTGCCCCCGGAACTGGTCTTCGACCTGGGCCACATCACCGGCCTTCAATTCCTGCAGGACCCTTACGAATACTATCCGGCGCTGCACGAGAAATACCCGCCGCTGGTCTACGACGCCAACCCGATGATGGGTGGCGCCTGGGTGGCGATCAAGCACGCCGATGCCTTCAAGGCGCTGCGCAGCGCCGACTTCACGATCAAGGACGCTGCCCCATTCCCGCGCGATCCGGACAACTACTTCAAGCTGATCCCGGTCGAGTTCGACCCGCCCGAGCACCGCAAGTACCGCAACATCCTGGATCCGATGCTGTCGCCCGCGGCCGTGCTCGGCCTGGCGGACGACATCCGCGGCCTCGCCAACCAGCTGATCGACGAGTTCGTCGCCAAGGGCGAATGCGAGTTCACCACCGACTTCGCCCGGCCGTTGCCGGTTTCGGTGTTCCTCAGTTTCATGGGCCTGCCGCTGGAGATGCGCGACACTTTCGTCGAATGGGTGGTCTCGCTGATCCAGTTCGTCGACCGCAGCCGCGCCGTGCAGATCATGGCCGAGATCGAGAACTACCTGACCTCGGTGATCGACGAGAAGCGCGTCCGCCCCGACGGCGGCGCGATCAGCCGCATCGTCCACGGCGAGGTCGACGGCAAGCCGCTGGCCGAGCGCGACGTCTACGGCTTCGTCTTCTTTTTGTTCATCGCCGGGATCGACACCGTCTATGCGGCGATGAACAACATGTGGGTCTGGCTGGCCCGCCACCCCGAGCGGCGCCGCGAGATGATCGCCGACCCCGGCAACATCGACAACCAGCTCGAGGAACTGCTCCGCGTCTTCGGCGTGACCTTTTCGGGCCGCACCCTGACTCGCGACATCGAGATGCGCGGCGTGCAGATGAAGGCGGGCGACCGCTTCATGTGCATCCTGCCGGCGGCGAACTACGATCCCGACGTCTTCCCCGATCCCCGCGAAGTCCGCTTCGACCGCCCGCGCACGCCGATCCTGTCGTTCACCGGCGGCGTCCATGCCTGCATGGGCGGGCACCTCGCGCGGCTGGAGATCAAGATCGCCCTGCAGGAATGGCTGCGGCGCATTCCCGAGTTTTCGCTGAAGCCCGGGACCGAGATCACCTATCGACCGAGCGGGGTGATCGGGCCGGATTCCGTGCCGCTGGTCTGGTGAGCGGGAGCCAGGCGGCGCGCCGGCCGCCACATTCCCGCTAGGCAACGGGCATGGACCAGACCGATGCAGTCGTGATCGGCGCCGGGGTAATCGGCCTCGCCGTTGCGCGGGCGCTGGCGCTGGCCGGCCGGTCGGTCATCGTGCTCGAGCGCGAGCACGCCTGGGGGACGGGCATTTCCTCGCGCAGCAGCGAGGTGATCCACGCCGGCATCCACTATCCGCGCGGATCGCTGAAGGAGCGGCTGTGCATCGCCGGCAAGCGGCAGCTTTATGCCTTCTGCGAGAGCCGGCAGGTCGCCCATCGCCGCATCGGCAAGCTGACCTGCGCCGGCACCGACGCCGAGCTGCCCCGCCTCGAAGCCCTCGCCCGGCATATCGGCGG
Organism: Pseudomonadota bacterium; assembly: GCA_963205265.1. GTDB lineage: Bacteria > Pseudomonadota > Alphaproteobacteria > Sphingomonadales > Sphingomonadaceae > Novosphingobium. The sequence goes on along the minus strand of CAUJJI010000057.1, from coordinate 7,294 downwards.
CGCCGAGGCCGACGACGGACTGCAATGGCTCGACCGGCGCGCCGTCGCCGCGATCGAGCCGGCGCTCGGCTGCGCGGCGGCACTGCTCACCCCGTCGAGCGGGATCGTCGATTCGCATGGGCTGATGCGCGCGCTGCTGGGCGAGGCCGAGGACCATGGCGCGATGCTGGCGCGCCATGCCGCGGCCGAGCGGATCGAGCGCCGGGGCATGCGCTGGTGCGTCCATGCCGGGGAGGCGCGGCTCCACACGCCGCTGGTGGTCAACGCCGCCGGGCTGGGCGCGCAGGGCCTCGCCCGCCGGACGGACGCGCTCGACCCGACGCATGTGCCGCCGCTCCATCTCGCGAAAGGCAGCTACTTCGCCTATGCCGGCAAAGTCCCGTTCGGCCGGCTCATCTACCCGCTGCCGGTGCCGGGCGGCCTGGGCGTTCACCTGACGCTGGACCTGGCCGGCCAGGCCCGCTTCGGCCCCGACGTCGAATGGGTCGATGCCGCCGACCACACGGTCGATCCGGCGCGCAAGCCCGCCTTCCTGGCCGCGGCGCGCCGGCTGTGGCCCGGCATCGACGAAGAGCGGCTCCACCCCGGCCATGCCGGCATCCGCCCGAAGCTGCTGGGACCCGACGGCGGCCAGGCCGACTTCCGCATCGACGGCCCGGAAACCCACGGCCTCGACGGCCTAGTCAATCTGTTCGGCATCGAATCGCCCGGGCTGACCACCTCGCTGGCGATTGCCGACCATGTCGTCGCGCTACTCTGACGCTCCGCATTCGCTGGTGCGGCGGTAGCGGATCAGGCGGCCGTGGCGCTCGAGCAGCAGGTCGTCGCCGTCGATCCGCAGCGGCGTGGCGGCGAAGGCGACCTTGCCGAGATCGTTGGGATCGAAGCGGACGCGCAAGTCGCGCTCCTCGCCGCCGAGCTCGAACACCTGGCTCTCGATCTCGACCACCTGCAGCAGCAGTGTCAGCGAGAGCGGGCTGTCCTGCGGGCCGAGCTCCAGCGTCAGGCCGTCGTCGCGGAACTGCCGGACGGTCGAGCGGCCGTCGGCAAAGCGCACGAGAGCGCTGAAATACTGGCTCGAGATACCGGGCGGCAGGTCGAGATCGAGATGCAGCCGGCCGGGCGTGCCCGCGGCCCGGCTCACCAGAGTGAAGGCCGGCGGTGTCGTCGCGTCGCTGGTCAGCAGCACGCTGTCGGCATTGCTTTCCCAGCGCCCCTCTGCCGTCTCGTCGAGCGCGCCGTAGGACAGGGCGTAGCGGAAGCGGTGGTTGCCGGCGAGCGACAGGCCGGCGGCCATTTCCGTCTGGCCGCCGTCGTAGTTGCCCGGCAGGCAGCGCGGCCCCGGGCGCGGCGGCCCCATCTGGGCAAGGCCGGCTCCCGCCTGCCAGGCCAGGAGCACTGCCGCCGCGGCGCGCAGGAACCTCGCCGTCCGCACGTCAGGCGATGATCGGGAAAGCGTCGTCGGGGAACCTGCCGTAGGGCGTCATCGCATGGGCCGCCGGATCGAAGGCTTCGGGCGGAGCGCCGTTCCAGCGCGCATCGGCCGGCTGCGGCAGGACGAGATAGGCCCAGCGCGGGCGGTCGAGCATGTTCGCCCCCGCCCCGTGCACGGTCAGGTGATTGTGCACGGTGATGTCGCCGACTTCGTAATTCACCTGAGGCGTTTCGTTCAGCTCTCTGAGTTCCGGCCAGACGTCGCGAATGTCCTTGCCGTCGTAGGCGGTGTAATTGCCCAGCACGCCCAGCTTGTGCGAGCCTTCGATGAACGACATCGTCCCGGCCTGGGGGCCATAGGGCTCGAGCGGAATCCAGAAGGTCATGCCGCCGCTGCGGTCGACCGCGAAAGTGATGTAGTCCTGGTGGAAGCTGGTCGGGCCGTTGCCCATGTTGCGCGTCTTCTTCGCCGCCGGCAGCTTGGGCGCGAAGAAGTCGTTGAACAGCCGCACACCGGGATCGGCCTTGCGGTCCATCAGCGCCTTCGCCGCCTCGCCGATCCCGCCGAACAGCGGCTTCACTCTCGGATCGTTGTAACCACTTGCCGCGAAGGCATTGAAATAGGGCTGGTCTATTCCGTAAGGCGGATTGCTGTCGCCGTCCTCGCCCATCAGTTCCTTGGCCTTGGTCAGCAGCGTCGCGATCATCTCGGGCGTGATGAAGCGCTTGAGCTGGACCCAGCCCTTTTGCCGATAGTGGGCAACTTCCTCCGGAGTGATCGCCCGGCAGGGCGTGACCTGTGCGGTAGTGGCCATCGTTCCTATCCCATGCTCCTGACGGGATCGCTGCCGTCCCATCCCTCGGCGGCCTGGCGGATCTGGCCGAACACCATCTCGGCGACCGGATTGGCGGTAATCAGCTCGGTCATGAAGCCGACCGACCCGACCGTGTCGACATAGCAGGTCCGCGCGCCCATCATCAGCCCCTCGAACGCCATCTCGGCGCCGGTATCGAGCAGCGCGGCGCGCTCGGTCTCGTAGTCGGTGCAGTAGAGGCCGACGTGGTGGAAGCCCGCCTTGCCGAAGGGAACCAGGTCGCGCCAGATGCCGGGATCGTCGCCGAGCGGCTGGATCAGCTCGATCTGCATGTCGCCGTGCTGGCCGATCGAGGCGCGGTGCGGGGCCACGTCCATCGGCGTGCCGCGATAGTGGCTCTCGGTGAAATGGACTTCGCCGAAGACGAAGAACGGCCCGGCTCCGGTCGTGCGCACCCAGTGCGCGATGGCGGCGTCGAGGTCGGGCACCACCCAGCACAGCTGCATGTAGTCCCTGTTGCGCCGGTACGGCTCGATCATGCCGTTATCTCCCCAAGTGCCGCTTTGCGGCGGCGAAGCAGCCCCGTGCTACAGGACCCGCAGCCGCCGCTCAACCGTCGGCCGGCGCGTGCTGGCGATATGTCGTGCGGTCGCGCACGACCTTGCCGTCGCGCACGACCATCCTCAGCGCCTCCTGCGGCCTGGCGAGCAGCGAGAGGTCGGCAAGCGGGTCGCCGTCGAAGACGACGAGGTCGGCAAGCGCCCCCGGCTCGATCACGCCAAGCTTGTCGCGCCCGCCGGTCAGCGCGGCGCCGGCATTGGCCGTGCCCCACGACAGGATCTCTTCCGCGGTCAGCCCGGGCAGTGCCCCGTAGAAGCCGAACTCGCGGCCGTAGTCGCCGACCTTGTGGTCGAGCGGATCGTCCTCGAGCACGCCGCGGAACACGCCCGAATAGTCGTCGCCGACGAGGATCCGCACGCCCGCCTTCTGCGCCAGGGGCAGCATTGCCTTGACGTTGGCGATCTGCCCCGGCAGCGCCGCATCGGCCCAGCCGAGCGCGACCATGCAGCTCGGATAGACCAGGCTCGGCACCCAGAAGGTCCCGCGCTCGGCCATCATGGCGACGATCTCTTCGTCCATCTCGTCGCCGTGATCGATGATGTCGACGCCCAGTTCGACGCATTCGCGGATCATCTCGCGCGTCGCGACATGGGCGCGGACCATGGCGCCGCGGTTGTGCGCGGCCTGGACCACCGCGGCGATCTCGTCGCGGTCCATGTTGCGCGGCACCGGCCAGGGCAGCCCGCCGTGGCCGGAACTGGTGAAGATCTTGATCGTCTCGGCCCCGCGGCGGATGAATTCGCGGACCATCCTGCGCATGTCCTCGGGCCCGTCGACGAAGACGTCGGTGCCCGGGCTGTCGAAGCGGCGCCACCACTTGCGGCTGTCGTTGACGTCGCCGGTCGTGCCGATGTGGACGCTGCAGGCGCGGATGCGCGGGCCTTCGACGATGCCTTCGGCGATCGCCAGCTTGAGCTGCGCGTCGATGTCGTGCCCGCAGGCGGCGCCGACGAAGCCGGTGAAGCCGCTGTCGAGCAGGACCCCGCAATTGCGCACGCCGATCGCCATCAGCACGCCGGGCGGCAGCTCCTTGCCCAGCGGCTCGCCGGCCAGCCCGTCGGCCAGCGTGAACTTGTAGAAGTCGGTATGGAAATGGCAGGTGATCAGGCCGGGAAGCAGCGTCATCCCGGCAAGGTCGATCGCCTCGCCCGCCGCCGGCCCGTCGCCGACCGAGGCGATCCGGTCGCCTTCCACCACCACCGTCTTCCGCCCGGGCAGCAGCCGATGCCCGTCGAACACGCGCGCATTGGTGAATGTCGGCATGCGGTGTCTCCTGCTAGCGCGCCGGGCCTCGATCGCCGAGCATGTCGAGCAGCGTCGCGTCGAATGCCTCGGGCTGCTCGTACATAACCCAATGGCCGGCGTCGGCAATCACGCGGAAATCGCACCGGGGATGCGTGCGCCGGATCACCGCTTCCTGCAATGCGGGGTCGGGATGCGGCCGGTCGAATTCCCCCCAGATGGCGTCCACCGGCACGGCGATGCGCGGCAGGATCTTCGCCAGCCTGTCGGGCAGCACGAGCTCGGCGGCGTTCGGCAGCCGCGCCGCGGCGGCATTGCTCTCGAGCAGGTGGACGGCCAGGTCGTCGGCCGATGGCGGCGCGTGCAGCATCAGGCCGAGCAGGTTGGCCTTGAGCGCGGCCTTGCGCTCCTCCCCGGCAAGGCCGCCGACGCGGCCGAGGCTGACTGCGCCCAGCGGCGTGCCCAGCCCGCCTGTGCCGACCAGCACCAGGCGCCGGGCCAGGCCGGGATGGAGCGCCGCCAGATAGGCAAAGCTGATCCCGCCGAACGAGAAGCCGACGAGGTCCACCGGCAGGCGATCGGGCACGATCCGCCGCAGGCCCTCGGCCAGGACCGCGGAAATGCCTTCGTGGTCGAGCGTCGCCGGCATGGCCGAATCGCCGTGGCCCGGCATGTCGACCGCGATCACCGTCCGCTTCGCCGCCAGCGCATCGATATTGGCGATCCAGTGCGACCAGGCGCCCTGCGCGCCGTGGCCCAGGACCAGCGGCTCGCCCTCCCCCCAGATGCGCCAGACCAGCGAGCCGTCGCCGCACGGCGTCTCCACCCGCCTGGCGCGCGCGGCGACTGCCGCTACGCGCTCGGCCGGATCGGCTTCGGAAACCGCCGCCTGGTTCATGAATAGCGCCCGCCGACGACCGACTCCTTGGGAAAGGCGCTTTCGATCGCGGCGATATCGGCCGGCGTCAGTTCGATCTCGGCCGCGGCGAGATTTTCTTCCAGCCGCTCGAGCCGCTTGGTGCCCGGGATGGGCACGAAGTCCTCGCCCTGGTGCAGGACCCAGGCGATCGCCAGCTGGGCGGGAGTGGTGCCCTTCTCCTTCGCCAGCGCCTCGAGCGCCTGGACCAGGCGATAGTTCTGCGCCCCGGCCTCGCCCTTGAAGCGCGCCATGCCGGCACGAAAATCGCCTTCGGGCACCGAGTCCGGCTTGACCGTGGCAGTCCGGAAGCCGCGGCCGAGCGGACTGAACGGCACCAGGCCGATGCCCAGTTCCCTCAGCGTCGGGATCACTTCCGCCTCGAGGTCGCGCGTCCACAGCGAATATTCGCTCTGCAGAGCGGTGACCGGGTGGACCGCATGGGCGCGGCGGATGCTGCCGGCATCGGCTTCGGACATGCCGAAGAAACGCACCTTGCCTTCGCGGACCAGCTCGCCGACCGTGCCGGCGACGTCCTCCACCGGCACATCGGGGTCGAGGCGGTGCTGGTAGAACAGGTCGATCGTGTCGATCCCCAGCCGCTGCAGCGAGGCGTCGCAGACCTCGCGGATATGCTCGGGCCGGCTGTCGAAGCCGCGCGAGATCGTGCTGTCGGGATCGATCCGGAAGCCGAACTTGGTCGCGATCACCACCTGGTCGCGCACCGGGCCCAGCCCCTTGCCGACCTGGCGCTCGCCCAGGAACGGGCCATAGACCTCGGCCGTGTCGAAGAAAGTCACGCCGCGCTCGAAAGCGGCGCGCAGCAACGCGGCCGCCTCGTCCATCGCCAGCGAGCCGCCGTAGGCGCCGCTCAGGCTCATGCAGCCCAGGCCGATCGCCGATACTTCCAGTTTCCCTCCAAGCAGTCTCTTGCGCATGCGTTCTCTCCGTTCGCGCCAGCATGGCATTGCTGGCCGCCGGTGCGCAACCGCCGATGCTGCCTGCCCTGCCGCTGGAGGCATGCCGATGATCCGTCCCGGCACGGGGCAATGGCCCCAGCCCCTTGCAGGCTCGCGCCATGCCGATAGAGAGACAGCGCGAAGATCCGGAGGGGAATGACATGGCTGGAGAGATGGCAGGGAAAGTCGCGATCGTGACCGGCGGCTCGCGCGGGCTCGGCCGCGGCATGGTCGAGCTGTTCGTCGAGGAAGGCGGCAAGGTCGTCATCGCCGACCTGCTCGAGGAAGAAGGCCGCGCCCTGGCCGAGGAACTGGGCGATCACGCCCGCTTCCTGCGTACCGACGTGTCGAAGCGCGAGGAGGTGCAGGCCCTGGTCGACCACGCCGTGTCCGAATTCGGCGGGCTCGACGCGATCTGCAACAATGCCGGCCTGTCCGACGAAGCCTACGGCTCGCTGCTCGACGCCGACTTCACCAAGTTCGAGCGGGTGATGGCGGTCAACGTCCTGGGCGTGATGCTCGGCACCCAGATCGCCGCAAGGCACATGGCCAGGAACGGCGGCGGCTCTATCATCAACGTCTCGTCGATCAGCGGCATCCAGCCCGGCTTCGGCTTCTTCAACTATCGCGCTTCCAAGGCCGCCGTGGTCAATTTCACCAAAAGCGCGGCGATCGAGCTGGGCGTCAACCTGATCCGCGTGAACTGCATCTGCCCGGGCAACATCCCGACGCCGATGGGCACCTATGCCGCCAGCGACGACGACGAGAAGGCGAAGCTCATCCAGCAGGCCGTCGCCGAAGTCCGCATGGGCTGGCAGCCGCTCAAGCGCCAGGGTTCGCCACGCGACATCGCCGAAGCGGCACTCTACTTCGCCGGCGACCGCTCGCGCCAGGTCAGCGGCCAGGTCCTCTCGGTCGACGGCGCCGCCACCGCCGGCACCGCAAAGAGCCTGATCGCGGAGATCCTCGCAGCGCGCGCCGCGGTGGAAGCGCAGGGGTAAGGCTTTAGGTGGGATAGCCCGTCGTCCCGGGCTCGGCCCGGGGGCGCCGACGGCTGGGTGGTGACGCATCGATAGTGGTCACCCTGAACATGTTCGTCACCCTGAACTTGTTTCAGGGCCCATTTCTCCTCGAGGCGCCGGAGTGCGGCATGGGCGTGGAACGGTGCCGTTGCGATTCTTGTCAGAGCTTCGGGGCCTGGGGCGCGATAGGTGCTGAAACAAGTTCAGCATGACGGTAGGGGGGCATCATTCGTCGTCCCGGGCTCGACCCGGGACCGCTGGCCTCGTCGATGGAACGTTCAGCCC
>CAUJJI010000056.1 GCA_963205265.1 Pseudomonadota bacterium | reverse complement strand
TGAGGGAGATATCCAGAGACGGGCGGCTCACTGCCAAGGTTAGACTGGTCCGCCATCTCTGCCAACGGAACGTCGAGATGGTGCCCCCTGAGCAACCAGGCCTGTGGTGCGATGAGGCGCGCCCAATCGGCGAAGGAGGGGATAGAGCCAAGATCCTCACGAACGTGCTGCTCGCCGATAAGGCGGACCGGCACAGTCCGACCGTCAGCATTGACGATTGTCGCCCCGAACAGGGTTTCGAGCATGAAGATTCCCTCGGCATGGTGCCGCAGCGCGCGGTGCCGGGGGTCCGCAAGGATGGCCTTGGACTGGTCGAACCACTGGTGCAGCGGAAGATAGTCGTCGGGTCTACCGCCCCATTTCCGAACCGAAGACAGGGCGTGATAGTAGCAATGTGCCATAATGCCCTCCCTCACAGCTCAGTGTAGTGCTGGTTGTAGTCGGTGAAGCGCACGTTGCACTCGAGCACGAAGCTTGTTTCCGCAACATCGATTTCGAGTTGTCCGCTCGCACCATCGTTGTTTTCCCACCCTGGGTGGTGGCGTTCGAGGGCAAGATAGGCGATCGATTCCAGCGCGGCTGGAAGCAGTAAGGGGTCGGCGCAAACCGCTTCATCCGGCCTGTCGCTCGGGCTTGGATCGAGCACCGCTTCGGGACAAGCCACCGCGCTGTCGGCAGCATCAAGGCAGACGATCTCCTCGACCGCGCCGCTATCCCCGCACCCATCGAACCGGATCTCGACTTTCGCGATCCCAGCTTGTCGTAAGGCCGGAATAACCGCTTGTTTTAGGCGCTGTAACTCCACCTGAGCCTGCGCCTCACGCTCGGCCTGGCGCGCTGAAAATTCAGCCAAAGCTGCTTTGAAGTCGGTCATGGATAACCCTCCTGTGCTGTGCGGCCATGCAGTCAATCCACATGCCCGCTGACACAGGCGCTTGCCTCCCCTCTTCAGCAGCAACGCCAGCGCCGATGAGGCGCTGGCGCGGATGGGCTTGCGCCCTCATTCACTGCTTGGGGGAACAGCCTTGGGGCTGGTGCCCAGCGGACCGCGGCGGTCGACGACCGTGATCCGGCGCGTCTTGGCCTCGATCACCAGACGTTCAAGGACGCCATTGCCCGGGAATGCGATGACGTAACGCGGATCGAGCGAAAGCATGCGCTCGTTGCGCTTGAAGCCCGCACGGGCGCCAAGCCGCATATCGAGAGAGAAGGTCACCTGCGGAACCTGACGACGCTCAGCCCAGGACGATGCCAGGCGGTCGACGCCCTTGGTGTCGCCGCCATGGACCAGCACCATGTCAGGAACACGGTCGCGAACCTTGTCGAGGGTTGCCCAGACGTTGTTGGCAAAGGTCAGTGCCTCATCCTGGGTTGCGTGGCGGATACGTCCGCCAGCGAAGACGACCGGCATGCCCTCGGGCATGGCCGCACGGCGCTTGGCCTCGGCCCGGGCGCGCATGAAGTCACGGCCTTCGACCAGCGCGGAAGTGAGCATCGCGCCATGGTTGAACCGCGAGCTGGAAACAGGCTTCCAGGACGTACCGAACTCGTTGAGGTAGAGCGCGGCTGCGACCTCGCGCATCTCTTCCAGCGCCAGCATGGCGCTCTCGGCGCACTGGGCGCGTTCGACCTGGGTTTCGAGTTCATGCGTGTGGATTTCCGACCCATCGGCGGTAGCGACAAGCGCGCGGACCTCGTCCGTGGCGCGATCAAGGGATGTCGACTTGCGCTGGGCGGAACGGTGGAAGAGATTGACGAAGGCCCAACCGAGATCCTCGGAATCGACTTCGAGCGCGGTTCCAGAGAACAGCGCGAACAGATCGGACCAGACGCCTTCGAGCGTCTGAACGACGGCTTCCCGGACCGGAAAATCGGTACTGGTGACGGGGGCTGGACCGATCGAAAAACCGGCAAGATCGAGACCTGCGAGTTGGTCGGCAAATGACGTGTGCATGGACGTGTCCTTCTGACTGGTGTGACGCCGACGCCGCCATCCATGGATGCGCCAGCGAGAGCCCGTCAGGGCCAGTATTCAGGCGGAGCCCCGCACCGCAGGGGAACCCGCTTTGGCAGGCTGGCGCGGGCAGGCTTGGCCCAAAGCCAAGCCAACACGGGCCTGCCAAAGCCGGGTTGCGGGGACCGCCGGCTGGCCCAGGGCCTCTCTCGCAAAGGAGCAGACCATTGAGCGGCACCATTCGGATCACTCGCGTCAGGAACGGCTGCTGATCATGTCATGCCGACCGCCTCCGCGCAGGTCACGCAGCCCGTTTGCGGTAGACCCCCTCACCATTCGACATGTGCCCGAGGCAGTCATAGACGCTGAATAGTGCATCGAAGCGGGGTGCAATCTGCTGGAGCCAGCGCTGCGCCCTGGGAGAACGGGCGGTGCGCCATTCGGCATCCCAATAGGATCCATCGTCCCGTTCAGCGATCCAGACGGCGACAAGGCTCCCGTAGGTAGAGACACCGAAATCGGCATAGGCATTGCGCATGAGGATGCGATCCTCTCGTCCGCGCCATCCATCGTGCGCCACCAGCGACGGAAAGGCATCGACTGCGCGTTGCCTGAGATCGTCCCGCAACCATTCGTACTCGAATTCCCAGTCATCGGAATCCTCGACTTCGAGCACGGTGAAAGCGACAATGCTGCCCGCGGGGTAGCTGACCGAGCGGCCCATAGCGCCCTCCCTCAGGCAGCCAGCGCGTCGGCGCTGGCCTCGTCGATGTCGGCGATACCACGACCGCCGAGTTTAAGCAGGAGACCAGAGGCCTCCTCGGCCTTGGCGGCAGCCGTGAGGATGGCGCGATCGTCTTCCTTCAGCAGCTTTAGCCAATGGCCAATATAGCTGGCATGGCTGTCGAGATGCGTAACCGGAAGGCCGAGTTCCGCACCCAGCATGGCGCTGGAAAGCTCCGCGACATATCCTGACAGTCCAGCTCTAAGTTGAATTTTCGCGCGTGGAATCGATGTGCCGGTCATGCCGCCAACTCCTCGCGCTGGGGCTGCTGTGCCCACATCCAGTCGGCGGCCTGCTGGGCTTTGCTGGCGGCGGTGAAGATCGCCCGCGGATCGTTCTTAAGCGCGCTGAGCCAGGAAGCCACGTAAGCGGCGTGGTCGGGTCGCGGATGGTGCGCGATGCCGAGGTCCGCCAGAACGAACGATGCGGTGAGTTCGGCGCAGGCTTCTTCGATGGGCAGCCAATCCCGCTTGAACCGATCTTCGAAGTTGCGATCGAGCCGGTGCTTTGCCCCGGTCGCGTGACCGCACTCGTGCAGCATGGTGCCCATCTGGGCGGCCGCATCGCGAAACGCCGAGAAGGGCGGCATGAAGATCTGATCGAGGTCGATGCGATAGTGGGCGTCGTAGGCGCCTTCGGTGATCGGGATGTTCAGCGCCGCGACGAAGGCTTCGGCATGGGCGATGCGTTCGCTCTCGGGCAATACGGCGACCGGGGCCGGCTCATAGCCGTCGACCTGCGCGAGGTTGAACACAGTGAACGCGCGGGCGAACATGCGGCCTGGCCTGTGATCCCCTTCGTCGCGATCATCATCGGCGCCCACCGCGGCCTGCTTCCAGAAGACGACCGTCGTGCCGCGTTCGCCCTTGCGAACCTGGGCATCGGCAGCCTGCCACTGCCGATAGGTGCCCCACAGGCCGCTGGCATAGCCGCTCGCCTGGGCAGCGGCCCAGAGCGCGAGAACGTTCACACCGCGGTAGCGCTTGTGCGATGAGAAGTTCTCGGGCCGTGTCACGGCCGCGCCATCGTGGTGCCACGGCATGCGCCAATCGCCGGCGCCGGCCTCGATGGCGGCGATGATCTCGGCAGTGATGCGAGTATAGACGTCGGCGCGGTCGGCCGTTCCTGATGAGCGGGGCATGGCGGATCTCCACGACGGGCGAAGCGGGACTCACTCTCCCGCTCCTTCAGCCGTCACCCGTCTCCCGCCTTCCTCTCCTCTGCCGCCGCCCGAAGGGGCGGCGCCGCGCCTTCAGGCGCGATCTTGTCCAGCACGCCAGCGATCCGGTCGATCTCGTGTTCGAGCGCGGCGCGCTGCAATCCGGGCAAGCGCTTCTCGCGCAGCAACATCCGCGCCTCGCTGGCGCTGCGTTCCCACATGGGCCTGTGATGTTCGGTGATGCAGGCGTTCGGACAGCGGGTCGGTTCGCAGAGTGCCGTCAGGGGCCCGCTTGCGTCGGGATCCGTCGCGCGCTTCAGGCACAAGGCTGTGGCCGGATCGAAGAAGCAATCGGCAAGCGGGCCGACATGCAGGGTGCGGGCAAGACTGGCGAGCATGGTGCGGAGCCGCGGCCGATCGGCGATCATCGCCGGCAGTGGTCCGAGCTGCCTGGCCGTCTCGTCGAGCGTGCGGTCGACCCGGGGCCCTGCCGGTCCCGAAAGGGAAGCCCCACCTTGCCGGCGATCGAAATAATCGAGCAGATCGTCGAGCTGGCCGAGCCGGCGCTGCGCCTCGACCTCGGCACGAAACCCAGAGGCGCTGGTCCCGGCGTAGCCCTCGAAGGCTGCGACCGAGGCATGCTTGTACTGGATCATCCCGGCGACGGTGCCGAACGGTCGGTTGGCGATGTACCACGCGATCGTGCGCCGGAACTGCCGCGTCGTGATGCGCCATGGCTTGCCATCGGGACCGGGCGGGATGATCGGCAGATCGGGACTGCCGAAGACGGCGTTCAAATGATCGCGAAAAGCGTTGAGTTGGCGCACCACCTCACTCGACAGATGCGCCTTGCTGGCAGCGCGGGGCCGCAGCACCGGCCAGAGCGTGTCGCTGCCGGTCTTCCTCGCCGCGTGTTCCGACAGCCGTTCGAGCACCGCGATCGCCTCGGCCACCGGTTCGATCGTCACCCAGCTTGCCGCCTCCCCCGTGCTCGATCTGCCCTTGTAGATGGTCGATCGGACGCGTTGCCGTTCGACCAGGCCCTCTTCGCTGCGCGCGACCCTGAGGCAGCCGCGCCGCATCGCCTGCACCTCGCAGTCGCGCATGCCGGTCAAGTAGGCGCAGACGACATAGGCGGCCGCCTGCAGCATCCGCTCCTCGATCGCCAGCGTCTTCACGTCAAAACGGGCACGCCATGGCCGACCGCTCTCGGGATCGATCGAGATCGGCGTATCCATGCCGCCGACCTCGGTACCGAGCAATGCAACCGCTTCGCGAATGACATCCGGCGCGCCGGTCGTGAGCATGAGATGCATGGCCGGCTCGGCGACGGCGTCGATGCCGACATGCAAATGGAGGAGATGGGCGTTGATCGGCGGGGTCGCTTCTCCGGTATGTGGATCGATGCGCGTGGCGCCGTTGTGTGCGGTCGTCCAGATCGGCACGCCGCGTCCTTGCCGGGCTCGGCGCTGGAGATAGCGCTCGAGGCGCGAGCGCTGCCGAAGGCGGCGTTCTGCATCGGGCAGCCCGCGTTCGGCGGCGAGCAGGCGAGCGCGGCGCGCCTCGAGACGATCGAGCGCGGATCGAGCCGCCAGGATATCAGGCGCGAAGGTCGTGATATAGCGCAGCGACCAGGCCAGAAGCGGCGTGACGATCTCCTCCGGCATGCGTGGTGTGCGGTTCTCTCGGACATGCCGATATCCGGCGACGCGCGCGGCCGTTCGCCCGGCCCAAGGCTCGAATCCGAGACCGCCGCCGGGCAGGTGGTCCCGGAGATGGTAGAGATCGGTGACCACCTGCAAGAGCTGGCCGACGATGACGGGGCGCCGCGCTGGATCATCCCGCAGGTGACGCGCATATGCATCGACCAGCGCTTGATCGATGCGGGCAAGGTCGAGCCGCCCAAGGCGCTTGCGCGCGAAGGCGAAGAACCGGCGAGCCCGGTTGAATGCCTGGCGGATGCTCGCCGGCGGCAACTTGGCGCGGAAGCCGGGAAGGTCGACGTTGAGACGAGCATAGAGATAGGCGCGCATCGTCGCCTGCACATCAGCATGTTCGAGCACGTCGAAATGCACGATGACATGGCAGCGGCGGGCGTTCTCGCGGAAGACGGCGGGACCCAGATCCCAGCTCGGATCGCCGACGCGCGACAACGCCTCGCGAGCATGGCCCGGCTTGAGCGGCGCAGTCGCCAGCACGGGCCGGTCGTTGAGCGCGGGCGCCGGTGCATGGGCGGGCGCGGTCATGCGCGCGTCTCGGGCGGCAGATAGAGATGCTCGTCGGCGGCGCGCAACCGCGCTTCGGCTATCACGGCATCGGAAAACGCAGGCAGAATCTGATCGACTATGCGGGCATGGACCTGTCCGAACTTGGCCATCCAGTCGGAACCCGGAAGACCCCGCCGCTGTTCTTCGACGAATGCCAGGAATGCGATGATCGCGGGGAGCTTGCGCGCGGTGATGACGGCGTTGGGGCAATGGAGGCATCCCCAAAACGGCTGCGAGCAGGGCGATCCGGCCTCGGCGAAGGGGCTGCTGTAGAAACCCGCGCAGGCGGCGAGCCAGAGATCCTGGTCGCCATCAAGCAACGGACCCACCGTGTCGGGCGTCATCAGCGGCGCGGCCTGTTCGGGCGCGTCGCGCAGCGACTGCTCGGCGGTCGGCGCGAGAATCGTCGGCATCGCGGCGGCGACCGCTTCGCGAAAGGCATCGGCGACGGTCGCCTCGTGCAGGGGCCGAAGCGATGGCAGATCGGCGTAATGGCGCGCCGCGACCTCGCGCGTGTGACCGACTGCGAAACGGGCCATGTGCCCCTCGGTCTTCGTATACCACAGCGCCTTGTGGGTTTTGCGAAGCCGGGCAAGCAGTAGATAGAGCGGCTTGCCGTCGTCATCGACAATCCGGTGCCGAGCCACCCAGGCGTCGAGGCGTTCGCGCGGATGACGAATGCCGGCTTGGAGGCCGCCGGCGCTGTGGTAGACCCACAGACAATCGCAAGGCAGATGCTGGCGGGCAACCGCCGTGACCTCGAGCAGCCGACGGATAAGACCACCCGGCGTGCCGATGCCACCGTCGCGCACGCGCAAGCTCTTGTACTCGGCGCCGCGGGCGCGCCGCTTCCGGTAGCGCAGCTCGACGGTGCCGGCGGACGGGTTGGCCAGGCAATCGACCGTGAGCGCCTTCAGACACTCCGGCTCCAGGCCGGTATCGAGCGAAAGCAGCACGAGCAGTGGCGGGAGATCGGTGACGTGCAGATGATGCCGGCGATGCAGGTCGTCGATCAGCGTGCTGATCGGCAGGCCGCGCCGCAGGCGCATGAAATAGAGGCGGCGCACCTCGACGCGATCGGTCAGAATATAGCCGTGGCGTGCGATGACAGCTTCGACATCGGCCCGCGCTCTGGCGATGACCGCGTCGCCTTCGTCGGTCTGGTCTTCAGCGCCGAACCGACGAAACATCGCTTCGACGTCGGCACGTGCCGCGTCGCGCAGGGCGCGGGCGACGAACGGGCTGTAGGCATCGCGCGGGGTCGAGCGCCCCGCCGAGGTTGCCAGGGTATAGCGCAACCGCTCATGAAGGTCGGGCGCGATCCAATCGGGGCGGTCGGCCTCGATCGCGCGCAGCGTGTTGATGATCTTGCCGACCGTTATGTGGCGATGGATCGCGCTCATCCCTCGCCGGTCAAGCGCGGAGGAGAAGCCATCGATATGGACCGCGTGCAGGTCACTGATGCCGGTCACCTTCGGTGCTTCGTCGGCAAGCCAGGCAAAGAAGTGACGATAAACCTGGAGATACTGCTTGATGACGCTGGCCGCGCCGATCGATCCGCCGAGCGCAGCCAACCGGCGCAGCGCGCCGGCAAAGGCGATGGCGAGCGGACGAGGATCGAGCACAGTCATATCGACGAGGACCGTCCCGCCATGCCGCGCCTCGATGGTGAACTTGAGGCCGAGCACCGGATCGGGCTGCGCTCGCGCGGGCGTGATCGTCGCGAAGGCGACGGACCTGCCCTTGCGGGGGCGCCCGCTCATGCGCCCTGCGGTCCCGGTAGCAGCGCGAGCAGCTCCTCCACGGCCGTATCCACCGTATCGGCGCGGGTCGCGATATGGTCGAGGTAGATATAGGTGGTGGCGAGGCTCGCGTGGCCGAGCAGACGTTGCACCTGTTGCAGCGGGTCGCCCAGGATCAGCCGGTAGCTCTCCATCGGCCCCGCCGGCAATGCGGCCTCGCGCAGCCGCTGCTGGATCAGCAAGGCGAGCATATGAACCGCGAAGGTGTGGCGAAGCTGGTGCGGGCTGATCGACAGCGGGAAGCCCTGCTCCGCGCACCGCTTGCAGGCGCGGGTGAAGATCACCTCCCATGAGTTGGGGCGGACCGGCTGTCCGACCTCGGTCAGCCAAAGCGCCGCCGGCCCGCGGGGCGTTCCATCCTCATCGCACAGGATCAGGCGGCCCCGCTCCTCAGGGGTGCAGATATCGCGCATGCGGCCGAGACCGGCGCGGCTGACGGGGATGGGTCGCTCGAAGCTGGCCGCGCTGTCGCGCGCGGCGAACTTGGCCACGCCCTCAGCGCGTTCGACGGCGACATAGGCGGCGATCCGGTGGAACAGCCGGCGTGGAACCAGGACGCTGCGTCCCCGGTCGCCCTTGGTAAGCGGCGGCGGAAGGGGCAGCCAGAGCTGCTGGGCCTGATCGTCGTCATGGTCGATGGCAGCGAGCTCATCGGCGAGCAGGCCCGACGCTTCTTCCAGGCGCAAGCCGGTCGTGACGAGAAGATCGGCGAACAGCGCGTTGCGCAGCCCGTTGCGATCACGCGCGCCGGGACGCTCGCTGCCGTCAGGCGCGAGCCCGCGCAGGCCGACCTCGCGGAAGATACGGTAATCGTCCATCGTGACGAACCGAACATCGGACCGCCTGGCCACGCGTTCATAGGCGCCGTTGCGCGCGGCGATCATGCCGCGACGCGCCCCCTGCGCCGGTCGCCACACGGCGCGGCGGCTGAACGGCGCCTCGGCAATCAGCCCTTGCTGCTCGCCCCAGCGGTAGAGGCGATCGAGGCTGGCGACGGCGCGGTTCCAGCTTGCCGCCGTGATCCGGTGATCGGCATCGTCGCGGCGGCGCTCACGATGATAGGCATCGACATCGTCGCGCGTCGCAGCCCAAACGGTCTTGCTGCAGGCATCGAGAAAACGAAGCCAGACCGCGACATCATAGGCGTAGGCGCGAAGCGAGTGCCGCGAGCGTATCCCCGACAGCGGCAGATCGAGAAAGAATCGATCGAGATCGGGATCATAGAGTACGTCGCCGCGCAGGATCAGCGGCACATGCGCATCCAGGCCCTTGGCCTCGCGGCGCTCGCAGACTGAAATGATCGACACCGGCGCGAAACCCTCCCCCCGGACCCCCCACCCGGAAGCTGACCTCGCACCGATGCGCGCTATGGCCCGGCAGTTATCAGGCTGGCCTCCGCCAGCTCTTGGGTCAGCGCTACGGCCAGCCTGATAACTGCCTACCGTTGGCGTCCATCACCGCTTTACTGTAACGTGGCGTGCGGTGCAGACTGTCCAGATAATGCGATCAGTTCCTCGGCCGCAAAGGCAGCGGTGCCGAAACGGTTCTTGAGATCGCGGTCCAAACGGCTGGCATGGCCAGTCCAGTGCGACAGCTCGTGTGCAAGCGTCGCATAGTAATGATCGAACCCGGAAAACAGGTGCGCAGGCGGCATGGTGATGCGGTCGGCATTCGGCTCGTAGTAGGCCTCATTCCCCTGATGACGGAGCATTGCCGGGACCGCTCCAAAGAAGGCGTCGAGTTCCAGCTCGCGGCCTTCGGGCTCGACGAGATCAAGTGTTGCGGCAGGGTGGAAGCGCTCCGGAAGATTCTCGACCTGGTCAGCGTTGAAGACCGGATAGGCCTTCAGGACGCGGCGAGCTTCCTCGCTGGTTTCTCCCGTTTCGGGGGCTTCGACCTCCTTGGTATAGCTCTTGTAGAAGATGGCGATGGTCGACTTCTCGCCCTTGCGGACCTGAGCCCCGAGCTTGTGGGCCTGATTGTAGGTCATCCAGTAGGAAGACGCGTAGCC
>CAUJJI010000055.1 GCA_963205265.1 Pseudomonadota bacterium | reverse complement strand
ACGCGTGCGAGCTGTACAACCTGACACCTTGAAGGGGGGACAGGCGCCCAGAACCTCCCCGGAACGGGGAGGTACTTAAAGATCCTCCCCCTTGGGGGGAGGTGGCATTCGCGTAGCGAATGACGGAGGGGTGTCAGCGTTGGATCGGAGGGGGACACCCCTCCACCACCGGCTGCGCCGGCGGTCCCCCTCCCCCTGCGGGGGAGGGTCTTAGGCACAGCTTCACCTCCGCTGGCGAATGCGGGCTAACGCCTGGGGAGACCAACGCACGGAAAGCCGGCGCCTCGGTTTGCCTGGCACGACAGGCTTGGCGGTTTGAACCCTGAGGTGCGAAGCGTTGGCGGGTCGGGCTCGCCCATGACCGCCTGACGTTTGAGGTTCCTCGCATCCTGGTGGGGCCGCCTTGGAGCGGCGCCGGCTGTCGGGGGAGAGGAGACGACCGGTACCGCTCCACCAACCCGTGACGCGCGTCATATAACCAATATGGTTTGTTATGTCAAGCGTTTTCGTCATGCTGAACTTGTTTCAGCACCCATTTCTCCCCAAGCCCCGAAACGCGGGGCCGAAACGCAACGGCGCCGCTGTAAGTCCATGCAAAGCTCCGGCGCCTGGAGGAGAAATGGGCCCTGAAACAAGTTCAGGGTGACGAACGAGTTCAGGGTGACGATTGTGGGGACGTCACGACCCAGCCGCCAGCGGTCCCGGGTCAAGCCCGGGACGACGGGGCCGTGCCGAAGGCGCCCACCGCCCGAGGCGAAGTTACCAATTGTTAGCCTCTCTCGTTTAGCCAACAGGGTGGGGGAAATGGGGACAAAGCATTGGCCGACCACATGCTGCCTACAGGGCTGAAGCAGGTTGCCGACGGCAGGCGATGGATCATCCTCGCCCAGCTGGGGGTGGTCTGCGCCGCGCTAGGCGCCGGGTTGATCGCCC
Organism: Pseudomonadota bacterium; assembly: GCA_963205265.1. Classification (GTDB taxonomy): domain Bacteria; phylum Pseudomonadota; class Alphaproteobacteria; order Sphingomonadales; family Sphingomonadaceae; genus Novosphingobium. The sequence continues at coordinate 15,539 of CAUJJI010000055.1, read as the reverse complement.
CTGCCCCCTACGCCTGGTATGCGACCGCCTTTGCGCTGGCCGTGGTGCTGGCGATGCTGGTGGTCAGCATGATCTACGCGAAGGATGCGATCGACGGCATCGGCAACCAGATCGCGCTCTACGAGAATGCCCGGCGCACCAGCCAGCAGGTCGAAGAGCTGTTCGCCATGACCGACATGCTGCAGGCGGCGGAGGACCACGACGATGCCGGGGCCGTGCTGATGGCGACGGCGCAGCGGCTGCTGCCCGAATTCGGCGGCGCGCTCTACGTCTTCAACAATTCGCGCGACCGGCTCGACCTCGCCAAGTCGTGGAATACCAGCGACGGCTTTCATCCGGCGGAGACGCTGCTGCCCGGCAATTGCTGGGCGCTGAAGCGCGGCAAGCCGCACATCAACGACCGCAGCCAGCAGACGCTGTGCTGCATGCACCAGATCGGCAGCGCCGCCACCGTCGAAGTGCCGATGATGGCGCGTGGGTCGGTCTACGGCCTGCTGGTGCTGGCGACCGAGGCCGAGGGATCCTACGACCAGCTGATGGGCAACCGCCGGCTGGCGCGCGCCCTGGCGGACTCGATGTCGCTGGCCCTGTCGAACATCGCCCTGCGCGAGAAGCTGCGCACCCAGTCGCTGCGCGATCCGCTGACCGGGCTCTACAACCGGCGCTACATGGAGGACGCGCTCGACCGCTATGTCAGCCTGGCCGAGCGCAGCGGGACGGCGACCTCGGTGGTCATGATCGACCTCGACAATTTCAAGCTGCTCAACGACCAGTACGGCCACGCCAAGGGCGATGCCGTGCTGCGCGACGTCGCCAGCCAGCTGGTCTCGGCGCTGCGCCCGTCCGACGTGGTCAGCCGCTACGGCGGCGAAGAACTGCTGGTCATCCTGCCGAATTGCGGGCTCGACGACGCCATGCACAAGGCCGAAGTCATGCGCGCGCGGATCGAGGCGCTGTCGGAACCGCACGGCGTCGCCGTCACCGCCTCGTTCGGCGTCGCCGCCGTGCCGGAAACCTCGACCAGTCCGGTCGACGTCATCCCGATGGCCGACGCCGCGCTCTACGTCGCCAAGCAGGCGGGCAAGAACTGCGTCCGCGTCGCCGACCGCCGTGCCGCTCGCGACGACAGCCAGCTGCGCCTGGCCGTGCCCTAGTGTTCGGATCCTCCCCAGCAAGGGGAGGTGGCATTCGCCCAAGCGAACGACGGAGGGTGTCACCGCCTGCGAGAGGCGGACACCCCTTCCCCTACGGGGGAGGATCCTGGCCCGTCTTATCCGCCGGCAGCAGGAACACCACGTAGCCCCGGAACTCGGGATCGCCGGCAAGCCCGGCCGGCTCGCGCCACTCGCCGCCTTCGACCAGGGCCACCCGGTAAGGCATGGGCAGCCGCGCCAGCGAGGCCATGTAGGCTTCGTAGCCGGCGATCGTGCGGCGGCCCTGGTAAGTCTGGATCACCACTTCGTCGACCGTGCCGGCAAGCTGCGCCAGCGCCTGCGGATCGCCCTGCGCGCTCCAGTCCATCAGGCCGGTCACCGACAGGCGGTAGCGGGCGGGCAGGCGGCGGCGCAGGCCGGCGAGAAACCGGCCGTAGTCCGCAAGGCCCCGGGTCCGCGCATCGAAGTCGACCTGCAGCCCGGCGAGGCGGTTGCCGGCCCGCTGCCACCGCGCCAGCTCGGCGGCCACGCGGCGATGGACCGCCTCGCTCCAGTCGAGCCGCTCGGTCCGGACCGTCAGCCACAGCTCGGCATGGGCGACCCGCGGCGTCGCCGGGCGCAGCGGGGTGAAGACCGCCGGGCCTGCTGCCCGCACTTCGCCGGCCAGCAGATAGACCGTCCCGGCGCGGGCCAGCAGCGGCGGCGGCCGCACCCCGGCCCAGAGGAAAAAGGCGTCGTACCGGGCCGGGTCGACCGGCTGCTCCTCCGGACGGCCCTGGCAGCCCGCCAGCAGCAGCACGGCCAGCACCACCGTTAACGACCGGCGACGGGTCACGGCCCGGTCACCAGTAATAGCGCAGCGCCCTGGCCCACTGGCTGTCGGGATAGTCCTTCTTCAGGCGCTGGAACCAGGCCTTGCGCTGGCTCTGGTCGACTTCGGCGCCGCCGCAGGAATTGTTGCCGCTCGGCGCATAGCACTGCACCGCGCGATAGAGCGCATAGGCCTTCTCCGCGGGCGCGGCGCCTGGATCGGCGATGACCGCGGCATAGAGGCCGTCGCGCTCCACCGGCTTGCCGGGAAACCGGCTGGCGCTGCCGCCCAGCTCGTCGCTCTCGGGCCCGGCGGCAAAGGTCTGGAGATCGTCGAAGCCGTTGAGCCGATAGAATTCGCCGAGGCACAGCCGCGCCCTGGCGTCGCGCGGGCTGCGCGCCAGCGTCGCCACGGTCGTCGCCAGCGCCGGGCAGGCATAGCCGTCGGACCAGCGGCCGGCCCGGAACAGGCCGACCGGGATTTCCTCCTGCGTGCGCAGGTCCCACAGGCCTTGCCCGGCATCGGCCGCGCTGCCGACCAGCGCGCTGTCGGCAAGGAAGCCCGCATAGTTGCCGTGCAGCAGCTGCTTGTGCAGCAAGGTGAACAGCGCCAGGGCGCGCTCGTGCTGCGGCCGCGCGGCATTGCCCGCCTGGACGCGCAGGATTTCGGGCCCGGCGACATATTGCAGCAGGATCTCGCGGATCGCGGTCTCCCCGATCGGCGAGCCGGCGGCGAAGACGTCCTCCAGCCGGCCGCTGTGCTCGTAGTTCAAGGCCAGCGCCAGCTCGACCAGCGGGCGCTGGTAGAGCCCCTGGGCACCGCCGAGCAGCTCGCGCCAGAAGCCCGCCTCGTTCCTGTCCTTGAGCGCCGCCAGCGCCATGCCGCGCAGCATCTGGCGGCTGAAGGCCAGCGGCGTGTAGGCCGGCTGGCGGGCATCGTCGGGGATCAGCTCCAGCACGCGGCGCATGTCGCCGCCCACGTAGTAGGCATGGCTCGCGGCGACGAAGCCGTAGAGGTCGCTGTGCCCGGCAAAGTGCGGCTGCTGCGCGGCGAGAGCTTCCGCAGTCAGCACCGGCACGCCGGTCTCCTCGGCATCGCGCATCAGCAGCAGGTCGATCGTCGCCAGCAGCAGCGGCGCATCGACCTTCTCGCGACCGGCCTGGGCCATCAGCAGCTTGTTGTCGATCTCCTCGATCATGGCGGGCGCGGCCGGGCCGCCCGCGGGCGCGGCGGCGAGCAACCGCTCGTATGCGCGCGCGAGGCCGGCGACGTCGCCGGACAGCCACTGCACCCGGCGCAGCAGCCCGCTGGCCGAGGCGGCGTAGCGGCCGCCGGCGAAGCGCTTGAGATAGGCTTCGAAGCCCGCCCTCGCCCGGGCCAGCGCCGCGAGGTCGGACTTCTCCGGCCCGGCGAAGGAGCCCCACTCGTCGAAGCTGTCGGCCTGGGCGGCATTGAGCTCGACGCGCGGCAGCATGTAGGCGGCGGCTTCCGCCACCCAGGGGTCGCGCGCCTTGCGCAGCCCGGCGAAGCCCTGGCGGGCATCTTCCCAGACTTCGCCGTAGAACGCCCGCGCCGCCTTGAGATAGGCAAGGAACTCCTGGCCGGGCTTACTCTCGATCGTCGCCGGCCAGGCGGCGGCGTCGACCGCGGTGCCGTTGCACTGCTGGACAAGCAAGCCGCGCGCTTCGGCCAGCGCGGTGCGCTCGCTCGCCGGCAGCTTGCGGCTGGCCGCCATTGCCGCGGCGAAGTCCTGCGCGCCGGAGGCCAGGCTGATGCAGCGCGAACCATGGAACGCGCCCTGCTCCTCCGCTTCGGCATAGGCCGGGTCGAAAGCCTTGCGCAGCAGCGCCCAGGTGAAGAAGTTATGGCCGAGCGTGCGGTCGTCGTATTCCGAGCTGGGATAGGACAGTCCGGCCGACGTCGCCGCCTGCTGGCCGCGCAGCAGGAAGAACAGGTTGGTCCGCGTATCGTTGCCGGGGGCCAGCATCCCCCGGTCGGCGCAGGTGCCGAGTGCTTGGCTCGCCAGCGTCCAGCTCGGCTCGCAGCCGTAGTCGCCGCTCGCGCCGGCCGGCAGGGCAGGAGCGAAGATGCCCAGCACCGCACCTGCCATCCACAACGACCGCTTCATGCCATTCCCCCCTCATCACCCGTCGGACGCGGTGGAGAATTCCAGAGCAGGCGGGAGGGTGGCAAGAAAAAAGGGGCCGCCGAAGCAGCCCCGAACAAAGCGGCCCGGTTTTCGCCGGGACGAGGTTGGTTGGCTTCGTCGTCCCGGGCTCGACCCGGGACCGCTGGCCTCGTCGACGGAAGGCTCCGCCCGGCCGCCAGCGGTCCCGGCTTTCACCGGGACGACGGAGCTGATCAGTCGTCGCTCTTCAGGAACGCCGGCATGTGACCGGGATCGCCGCCTTCGTCCGAGCGCTCGCGGCGGCCTTCGCCACGGGGACCACGGTCTCCGCGGTCGCCGCGCGGGCCACGGCCACGGTCGCCGCCGCCGTCACGGCGCGGGCCGCGACGGTCGCCGCCACGGTCGCCACGGTCGCCGCGATCACCCCGGGGCTCGCGCGGTTCGCGGGCGGGACGGGTGTCCTCCAGCTCGGCGCCGGTTTCCTGGTCGACGACGCGCATCGACAGGCGAACCTTGCCGCGCGGATCGATCTCGAGGACCTTGACCTTGACTTCCTGGCCTTCCGAAACGACGTCGCCCACCTTCTCGACGCGCTCGTTGCGCATCTCGGAGACGTGGACGAGGCCGTCGCGGCCACCCATGAAGTTCACGAAGGCGCCGAAGTCGACGATGTTGACGACCTTGCCGGTGTAGACCTTGCCGACTTCCGGTTCCTCGACGATGCCGAGGATCCACTTCTTGGCGGCCTCGATCTGCGAGAGGTCGGACGAGCTGATCTTGATCACGCCCTCGTCGTCGATATCGACCTTGGCGCCGGTCTCGGCGACGATCTCGCGGATCACCTTGCCGCCGGTGCCGATGACGTCGCGGATCTTCGACTTGTCGATCTGGATCGTCTCGATGCGCGGGGCATGGGCCGACAGCTCGGTGCGGGCGGAGCCCAGAGCCTTGGTCATCTCGCCGAGGATGTGCGCGCGGCCTTCCTTGGCCTGGGCCAGGGCCTGGCCCATGATCTCCTTGGTGATGCCGGCGATCTTGATGTCCATCTGCAGCGAGGTGATGCCCTCGCTGGTGCCGGCCACCTTGAAGTCCATGTCGCCGAGATGATCCTCGTCGCCGAGGATGTCGGACAGCACGCAGAAGTCCTTGCCCTCGAGGATGAGGCCCATGGCGATGCCCGAGACCGGCCGCTTGAGCGGCACGCCGGCGTCCATCATCGACAGCGAGCCGCCGCAGACCGTCGCCATCGACGACGAGCCGTTGGACTCGGTGATGTCGGACACCACGCGGATCGTGTAGGGGAACTCTTCCTTGGTCGGCAGCACGGCCTGCAGCGCCCGCCAGGCGAGCTTGCCATGGCCGGTGTCACGCCGGCTCGGCGCGCCGAAACGGCCCACTTCGCCAACCGAATAGGGCGGGAAGTTATAGTGCAGCATGAAGTTGGAGTAGGTGATCCCCTCCAGCCCGTCGATCATCTGCTCGCCGTCCTTGGTGCCGAGCGTGGTCGTGCAGATCGCCTGCGTCTCGCCGCGGGTGAACAGCGCCGAGCCGTGGGTGCGCGGCAGGAAGCCGACCATCGCCTCGATCGGGCGGACCTGGGTGGTGGTGCGGCCGTCGATGCGCTGGCCGTCCTTGAGGATGGCACCACGGACGACTTCGGCCTCGACCTTCTTCAAGGTCTTGATCGCAACCATCTGTGTTTGCGGGGTTTCATCGGCGAAAGCGGCCTTGGCCTTGTCGCGCGCGGCATTGAGTGCATCCGAACGCGCCGACTTGCTGGTCAGCTTGTAGGCGGCGGCGATGTCCTTGCCGACCAGCTTCTTGAGCTTGGCCTTGATATCGGCGGTATTGTCGCTGAGATCGATTTCCCAGGGATCCTTGGCCGCCTTCTCGGCGAGGTCGATGATCGCGTTGACCACCTTCTTGCACTCGTCGTGCGCGAACATGACGGCGCCGAGCATTTCTTCCTCGGACAGTTCCTTGGCTTCGGATTCGACCATCATCACGGCATCGCCGGTGGCGGCGACGATCAGGTCGAGCCGGCCGTTCTTGATGGCCTCGTCCTGCTTGGGGTTCAGAGTGTACTCGCCGTCGACGAAGCCGACGCGGCAGGCGCCGATCGGGCCCATGAAGGGCACGCCGGAAATCGTCAGCGCGGCCGAGGCGGCGATCATCGCGACGATGTCGGGCTCGGTCTCGCCGTCATAGCTCAGCACGTGGGCGATGACGTTGATCTCGTTGTAGAAGCCTTCGGGGAACAGCGGGCGGACCGGCCGGTCGATCAGGCGGGAGACCAGCGTCTCCTTCTCGGTGGCGCCGCGTTCGCGCTTGAAGAAGCCGCCCGGGATGCGCCCGGCTGCGAAGAACTTCTCCTGGTAGTGGACGGTGAGCGGGAAGAAGTCCTGCCCCTCCTTGACGCTCTTGGCGGCGGTGACCGCGCAGAGCACGACAGTTTCGCCATAAGTGGCGAGGACCGCGCCGTCAGCCTGACGGGCAATGCGGCCGGTTTCCAGAGTGAGGGTCTTTCCGCCCCACTCCAGCGATACGGTTTTCACGTCGAACATGTGGTTTCCTTCAGCCCGCGGGCCCTATTGCCGGCGGGATTTGCTGCCGGGTCAATCCGTCCCGGTCCGGTCGGGGCACTTCGGGCCCCAAGGCGGAGGATGCCGAATTGCAGTCCTCCAGCCCCTGTCGTCATCCCCGCGAAGGCGAGGATCCATCGGGCCTTTGGCGCCGACGGAGAAATGGATCCCGGCTTTCGCCGGGATGACGCAATACGTAAACGGCCCGCCGTAGCGGGCCGAACGCTTGCGTCATTTCCGCAGACCCAGCTTCTGGATCAGCGCGTTGTAGCGATCGACGTCCTTGCGCTTCAGGTAGTCGAGCAGCGAGCGCCGCTTATTGACCATCATCAGCAGGCCCCGACGCGAATGGTTGTCCTTGTGGTGCTGCTTGAAGTGCTCGGTCAGCGTCTTGATCCGCGAGGTGAGGATCGCGACCTGGACTTCCGGCGAGCCCGTGTCGTTCGACTGGCGGGCGTTGTCCTTGATGATTTCCTGCTTCTTTTCGGCAGTGACCGACATTCATTCTACTCCGCGACATCGGGAAGGTTGAAGCCCCGCACGACCCGGGCGTCTCCGCCGGAAAGCTCTACCAGCGCCAGGGGTCTTCCCCCTGCCCGCGCCCAGTAGAGCCCATCGTGTCGAGCCAGTCCGGCCAGAACGCGGCCCTGACGGACCGCCCTTGCCTGTTCCGGACCGAGGTCGAGAGCCGGGATGTCGACCAGCCCTGCCTCCAGCGGCAAGAGAACGTTCTCAAGCGGCGCGCCCTTGCCGATTTCGTTCAATTTGTCCAGCGAAATCGCATGACCGAGAGCGAAAGGCCCGGCCCGCAGGCGGCGCAGCATGGTGACATGGCCCACCGTCCCCAGAGCATGGGCGATGTCGCGCGCCAGGCTGCGTATATAGGTACCCTTGGAGACATTTGCGAGGAGAGTGATTTCCTCAAGTTCTTCCCCGGCCAGGCGCTGCGCGGGGGGAGGACCCCCTCCACCATCGCCTTCGGCGACGGTCCCCCTCGCCGTTCCGGGGAGGAGCTGGAGATCGTAGATCTCCACCCGCCGCGGCCTCAGTTCCACCGCCTCGCCCGCCCGCGCCAGGTCGTAGGCCCGCTGCCCGTCGACTTTCAGGGCGGAATAGGCCGGCGGCACCTGCTCGATCGCACCGGTGAAGCGCGGCAGCACCGCGGCGACTTCGGCCAGGGTCGGACGGTGCGGGCATTCCGCAATCACCTGGCCTTCCAGGTCGAGCGTATCGGTCTCGCTGCCGAACCGCAGGGTAAAGGCATATTCCTTGCTGGCATCGAGCATCCGCCCGCACAGCTTGGTCGCCTCGCCGAGCGCGATCGGCAGGACGCCGTCGGCCAGCGGGTCGAGCGTGCCGCCGTGGCCGACCTTGGCCTTGCCGAGGCCTGCCTCGCGCAGGTTGCGCTTGACCGCGCCGACGGCCTGGGTCGAGCCCATGCCGACCGGCTTGTCGAGAATGATCCAGCCGTTCAAGCCGCGCCGGGTCCGGAAAAGCTGCGGCCCGCCACCAGTTCGGCCAGCGCCAGGTAGTGTCCGCGCAGCCATTCGGCCGGCGGCAGCACGACCCGGCCGATGATGTCGAACCCCGGCACCAGCGCCGGCAGGACGAGCAGCAGGACGATGACCAGCGGCAAGCCGAAGCGGCGGAAGCTGGAATAGCGGCGCGCCACGTCGCGCGGCAGCAGTCCCTCGACGATGTGCGAGCCGTCGAACGGCGGGATCGGCAGCAAGTTGAACAGTGCCAGGAAGATGTTGATCAGCAGGAAGTTGACGAGGTTGGCGCTGGTGAACGCCAGGAGCAGCGAGGGCTCTCGCCAGTCGCCGAACCAGCGGACGAGCAGCCCCAGCGCGACGGCGCCCATCGCTGCCAGCAGCAGGTTGCTGCCCGGCCCCGCCGCCGCGACCAGCATCATGTCGCGGCGCGGATTGCCGAGCCGCCACTTGTTGACCGGCACCGGCTTGGCCCAGCCCAGGATCGGTGCCTTGACCAGGGCAAGGATGCCGGGAAGCACGATGGTGCCGATCGGATCGACGTGGCGCAGCGGGTTGAGCGTAAGCCGGTTCATCTCGTCCGCGGTCGGATCGCCGAGCATCCGCGCCACCCAGCCGTGCGCCACCTCGTGGAAGACGATGGCCAAGACCAGCGGCAGGATCAGCGTCGCCGCCTGGAACACGGTGTCGTTCATCGCCCCAGCGCCTCGCTGAAGTGGCGGCGGCACAAGGCGACATAGCGGTCGTTGCCCCCGATCTCGGTCTGTGCGCCCTGCTTCACCGCGGCCCCGCTTTCATCGACGCGAAGGTTCATCGTCGCCTTGCGGCCGCAATGGCACACGCCCTTGAGTTCGACCAGCGCATCGGCGATCCCCAGCAGCACCGCCGATCCGGGGAACAGCTCTCCCTGGAAGTCGGTGCGCAGGCCATAGCAGAGGACGGGGATGCCGGCCTCGTCCGCCAGCCGCGCCAGCTGCCAGGCCTGCTGCGGCGAAAGGAACTGCGCCTCGTCGATCAGCACGCAGGCCAGCGGCTGCACCGCGTGCGCGGCCGTCACTCGCGCCCACAGGTCGGTCGCCGCGTCGAAGCGATGGGCATCGGCCGCCAGGCCGATGCGGCTCTCGATCGCATGTTCGCCGCCGCGGTCGTCGAGTGCCGCGGTCCACAGCATCGTCGCCATGCCGCGCTCGCGGTAGTTGAAGTCCGCCTGCAGCAGGGTGGTCGATTTGCCGGCATTCATGCTGGCATAGTAGAAATAGAGCTTGGCCATTGGCGCGCTGATGTGGCCCCGAGCGGCGGCCGGCGCAAGCGCGATGTGCCGGGCCCCGGCTAGAGCGGATAGCCCAGTTCGGCGAGCGGCAGGTCGCGCAGCGCCAGCAGGCGGCGGTTGCTTTCCGGATAGTGCGCCGCGATCCGCTCCCGGATCGGCGCGGGCAGCATTGCCGGCCGGCGGTTGCAGCCCGGCATACGCGACAGCACCGCCTTCGCCGCGTGGCGCAGCCCCTGGCCGCCCGGGAGGTCGACGATCCAGTACTTGTTGACCACCGACTGGCGCGTGAAAAGGTTGACGGCGCGCAGCACGGTCTGCCCGAAGGCGCCGAGCGAGCGGTTGGCCCTGCGCTCCGAAGCGCCGGCGGGATCGACTGCCAGGCCGAGGTCGCGTTCCATCCGCGCGACCAGCGCATCCCTGTCGCGCAGCCACTCGTACGGATAGACGTGGACCTGCTGCCGGCCGAACAGTCCGTCGTAGAGCGTGATCAACCGGTCGAACTCGAAATGCTCGAACTCGAACATCGGCGCTTTCCAGGGCCGGGTAAGCGCCCCCCGCACTTTGCCCGCGGCGGCGAAATAGCGGCGAGGGCCCCAGGTGCCGCCGCCCGAGACATATTGCGCATAGCTGGCGCGGCAGATGTCGAACTGGTTGCGGATGAAGACGACGATCCGCGCTTCGGGCAGCACCTGGTGCAGCCGCCGCGCCATCTCTGGAGCGACGAAGCCATGAAGGCCGCCGTTGTGGAGATAGCCCGAGAGGTTCTCCTCGCTCAGCAGCACCGGGCGGTTGCGATTGTCGAGCGCGAGCAGGCGGCGCGCCTCGTCCGCATCGAAATGCATGCCCGGCGGCGCCAGGAAGGCCTGCTGCACCGTCTTGCGTGGAATGAACTCGTGGCTCAGCGCGCGGGGGAACAGCTGCTTCTGCAGCCAGGTCGTCGCCGTCTTGTGGTAGCCAAGATGGACGATGGCCGCGGGGATCAGGATTTGAGCCGAAAGCATGTCGGGCGAGTGTATAGCTCGCCCAAGACTCCGGCACGCAATCCCGTAACGGCTGGCCGCGCAAATCAGGCGCCCTACCGCGCTTTTAGGCCGGCGAATCGCGCAACAGCACCTCGGCCAGCGCCTGGGGACGCGTGTTCATCACCTGGTGGCCGGAGTCGATGCGGACCGTGCGGTCGACGCGGAAGGCCTCGGCGAAGCGCTCCTGCCACGGCGACGGCAGGCTCATGTCCTGCAGGCAATGGACGAAAAGGGCCGGTATCGCGCCGAGATGGTCGTAGCGCCAGTCACGATAGGCATAGGAGCTCATCGGCCACATGTCGCTGCCCAGCCTGGCCAGGAAGGCGTCGGCTTCGGCCGGCGCCATGTCGTTGCAGAACATGACGCGGAAGCGCTCCGCGATGGTCGATGTCGCCGGGTCCACCGGCCAGCCGACTTGGTCGTCGCGCGCGCCGTGCAGGCCATCGCCCATGCGCTCGATCGTGGTCATCCCCGGCGGCGGCGCCGAGCAGGTGACGTAGACCAGGCTGTGGAACAGCCCGGGCGCGAACTCGACCATGCGTGGCAGCACCATGCCGGCCTGCGAATGGCCGACCAGGACGACGTCGCGCAGGCCGGCGGCCTGCACGTCGGCAAGCAGTTCGCGCACGATGTCGTCGAAGGCGATGGCAGTGGTATCGCGATCGCGCTTGGTGCCGCAGCCGGGAACGTCGAGGGCCAGGCAATTGGCCGCTCCGCCCGATTGCATGGCCAGCGCGGCGATCGTCTCCGCCCAGACCCAGCTGCCCTGCCCGCCGCCGTGGACGAAAGCGAAATTCGGCGCTGCCATGTGCCCTCTCCCCGTCGTTGTCGGCCGGGCTGTGGAAAAGCCTGCGGAAAGCCTTGGGACAGGCGGACGATATGCAGCGGACAGGCGGTTAGCAAGCCGAAGCGGCCGGCGGGTTCTACGCCTCCCCGCCCTGGTCCTCGCCCTGGTCTTCGCCCTGGTCTTCGTCGTCGTCCTCGTCCAGGTCGCGGCGCACGCGCGGATCGGCCAGCAGGGCATCGATCCGGCTCGCTTCGTCGAAGCTTTCGTCGGCCACGAACTTCAGCCGGGCGGCATATTTGAGCTTCAGCCGCTGCGCGACCTCGCGCTGGAAATAGGCCGTGTGCGTGCGCAGCGCCTTCAGCACCGCTTCTTCGTCTGCGCCGAGCAGCGATTTCACGAAGACCATGGCATGGCGCAGATCGGGCGACATGCGGACTTCGGTGACGCTGACCGAATGGGCGCTCAGCACCTCGTCGTGCACATGCTGGCGCATGAGCAGTTCGGACAGGACATGGCGCACCTGCTCGCCGACCTTGAGAAGGCGGACACTGCGCGTTTCGGGGGTGGTATGCTGACGAGCCATGTTGAAAATTTCACGATATGTGATAGATGAAGGTCATCACTGCGTTTGTTTCATTCAATGAACACCTTGCTGGGGCTCGGTCGTTGCAGCGGCCGAGCCCTGTCTATGTCAAGGGCTCGCTTATATTGGAGGCCGGTATTGCAGTACCAGCCTCCTCACCGGCTATTTGCGGGTCAGCTCAATGAGCTTCACCACCAGCTCGACGATAGCCAGCATCAGGCTGGCTACGCCGATAACCAGAATCACGGCGTCGCTTTCATTCAATTGAGATCACCCCGCTTTCCGCCGCAGGTTGCGGCGAGGCTTAGGTAATCTCACCTAGAACCGGTAGGACACCGCAGATAGGACCGAAATCGACCTATCTCCAACGGCTTACAGCGTCCGTTCGCGCTCCTCGACTTCGAAGACTTCCAGGATATCGCCGGCCTTGATGTCGTTGGTATCCTGCAGCACCACGCCGCATTCCAGGCCGGTGCGCACTTCGGGGACGTCGTCCTTGAAGCGCCGCAGCGAGGCGATGACCGTCTTCGAGACGATGACGTCGTTGCGGGTGAGACGCGCGTTGATGCCCTTGCGGATGAAGCCGTCGGTGACCAGCAGACCGGCCGCCTTGTCCTTCTTGCCGGCGGGGAAGATCTCCTTGACCTCGGCGCGGCCGACGACGGTCTCGATCCGCTCCGGCCCCCAGATGCCCGCCATCTCCTTGGCGACTTCCTCGGTCAGGTGGTAGATGACGTCGTAATACAGCATCCGCACCTTGTGGCGTTCGACCAGTTCGCGCGCCTTGGCGTTGGGGCGGACGTTGAAGCCGATGATCGGCGCGCCCGAGGCCGAGGCCAGGGTCACGTCGCTTTCGGTGATCGCGCCGACGCCCGAATGCAGGATGCGGACCTTGATCTCGTCGTTCGACAGGTTGTGCAGCGCCGAATTGATCGCCTCGACCGAGCCCTGGACGTCGGCCTTGATGACCACCGGGTACTCGATGACGTTCTCCTTGGCCTTGAGCGCGGAGAACATCGTGTCGAGGCTGGCCGGGGCCGTCGCCGTGCGCTTGGCGGTCGCCTGCTCCTGGCGATAGGCGGAGACCTCGCGCGCGCGCTGCTCGCTTTCGACGACGGTCAGCGTGTCGCCGGCCATCGGCACGCCGCCGAGGCCGAGGACTTCCACCGGCAACGAGGGACCGGCTTCCTTCACCTGCTTGCCCTTGTCGTCGATCATCGCACGGACACGGCCGCTCTCGGTGCCGACGACGAGGATGTCGCCGGTCTTGAGCGTGCCGCGGTTGACCAGCACGGTCGCCAGCGGGCCCTTGCCCTTGTCGAGCTTGGCCTCGATCACCGTCGCTTCGGCGGGCCGGTCGGGATTGGCCTTGAGCTCCATCAGTTCGGCCTGGAGCAGAATCTTCTCGATCAGCTCGTCCAGGCCCTGGCCGGTCTTCGCGGAGACTTCCACGTCCTGGACGTCGCCCGACATCTGTTCGACGACGATCTCGTGCTCGAGCAGGCGTTCGCGGATCTTCTGCGGATTGGCTTCGGGCTTGTCGACCTTGGTGATCGCCACGATCATCGGCACGCCCGCGGCCTTGGTATGGTGGATCGCCTCGATCGTCTGCGGCATCAGGCCGTCGTCGGCGGCCACCACCAGGATGACGATGTCGGTGACGTTGGCACCACGCGCGCGCATCTCGGTGAAGGCCTGGTGGCCCGGAGTATCGAGGAAGGTGACGAGGTCGCCGCCCTTGGTCTTGATCTGGTAGGCGCCGATATGCTGGGTGATGCCGCCGGCTTCGCCGCGCACCACGTCGGTGCCGCGCAGCGCGTCGAGCAGGCTGGTCTTGCCGTGATCGACATGGCCCATGATCGTGACCACGGGCGGACGCGACTGCAGCGATTCCGCGGAATCGACGTCGGCCGAAGTATCGATGTCGACGTCGCTCTCGGAAACGCGGGTGATGTTGTGGCCGAATTCCTCGACCAGCAGCTCCGCCGTGTCCTGGTCGATCGTCTGGTTGACGGTGACCATCATGCCCATCTTGAACAGGGCCTTCACCAGGTCGGCGCCCTTCTCGGCCATGCGGTTGGCGAGTTCCTGGACAGTGATCGCCTCGGGCACGACGACGTCGCGCACTTGCTTCTCGCGCGGCATCGACTGCCCGGCGAACTGGGCGCGGCGCTCTTTCTCGCGGGCACGCTTGAGCGCGGCGAGGCTGCGCGCCCGGGCGCCCTCGTCGTCGTTGAGCGCGCGGGCGACGGTGAGCTTGCCCGACTGCCGGCGATCGGCTCCGGCCTTCTTGTCGCGGGCATGCGCGGGCTTCTTGACCGCGGGCTCGGGCCGCTTGGTCGGGGCGACGGGCGTGAAGCGGCGCGGCGCAGGCGCGGCGGTCGCACCGGAGCCCTGGGCCGGCTGGCCCTCGTCCGCCATGGCCTCGGGACCGGCATCGGCTGCCTCGGCTTCGGCAGGAGCGGCCGCCTCGACCGAAGGCTCCGGCCGAGCCTCGGCTGCAGGCTCGGCTGCGGGAGCAGTGGCCTCTACATCGGCCCTGCGGTTCTCCTCGGCGCGGCGCCGCTCTTCCTCGTAGTGGCGCTGGCGCTCTTCTTCCTCGCGCCGGCTGGCCGCCTCGAGCGCGGCCATGCGCGCTTCCTCGGCCTCGCGCAGCAGGCGGGTCTGGAGCTCCTGGCGAGTCTCGCCGGCAGGCGCGGCAGGCGCCTTGGGCGGCACCGGCCGGGGCGCGGCGGCCTCGGGCTTCGGCTCGGGCGCGGGCGGCGGAGGCGGCGCGACTTCGGCGCCGGGCTTGCCGATCAGCTTGCGGCGCTTCACCTCCACCACGACCTTGTTGGTGCGGCCGTGGCTGAAGGTCTGCTTGACCTCGCCCGCTTCGACCGAGCGCTTCAGCCCAAGCGGCTTGCGGCCCAGCGTCGGTTTGTTGTCGGTCTCGCTCATCGGTCTATTTTGTCCTTCGATTTCAATTCGTCGTCGGTGCCAGCGGCGTGCCGGAGCACTCCGCCTGCCTCGTCATTTGCGTACCAGTCGTTTCGGCCCGGCCCAGAAAATGGAGCAGGCGCTGCAGCGCGGCGGTTACCCTTTCGGCCGCCGCGGCGTCGGTCAGCGCCAGGTGGACGACGTTGTCGCGGCCCAATGCCACAGACAGCGCCGCTCGGTCCAGTGGCAAGGTGACTCCACGCATGCCGCTGCCTTCCGCTTCCCGGCCGACCCGGAACGCCTGGTCGAGCTTGCGCGAGCCGTCTTCCCCGGCATCGGCGGCATGCGCCAGCCAGGCCACCTTGCCCATGCGCGCATTCTCGGCGATGCGGTCGGAACCGACCAGCAGCTTGCCCGATCTGAATTCCAGTCCCAGGCGGTCGGTGAAGGCGCGCGACAGCGCGGCTTCGATGCGATCGGCCAGGTCCTCGGGAATGCAAAGCGGCGCGCCTTTGAAAGCACGCGCCAGGGCTCCCTTTAGTTTGCCCTTGGCCAGGGCGATTTCAAGGTCCGCGCGGCCGACGCCGATCCACGCCCCGCGGCCCGGCGCGCGGGCCAGCACGTCCGGCAGGACGGTGCAGGTGCCGTCGGGTCCTTCGGGCGAGATCGCCAGGCGCACGAGCGCCTCACGCGACCCGTGCTCGCCGGAAAGGATGCATTTCCTTTCCGGACCTTCGCCAGATCTGTCGGAGCTTACACGCTCATTGCGAGGACTCCGCATCGGCGGCCT
>CAUJJI010000054.1 GCA_963205265.1 Pseudomonadota bacterium | reverse complement strand
CATCTTCTCCAGCAACTGAGCATGAGCATCTTCGCAGAGGCGATCGACGACCTCTTCGCCGATCCCAATCTCGCGCGGGATGCCATCTGGCGGGCAGGCGGCACGGGCGCGCCGGTGACCGTCCGGATTGTCTTGCGACAGCCGGATCGTGTCGAGCGCTTCGGCGAGACGCGCATCTGGAGCGAATGCGTCATTGGCGATGTGCGAACGCACGATGCCCCGAGCCTGGCGGAAGCAGACGTCTTTGAAATCGACGGCGCGATTTACGTCGTCCAGGGAGAGCCCGTGCGCGACAGCGAACGCCTTGTCTGGACCGTCGAGCTGAGACCGGTATGAGGCTGTCCGCGACCATCATCGGTGACCTTGGTCGCATCATGGCCGAGGAGGTCAAGGCGGCCGAAAAGGCTGTCACGGCCGGTGTCGGTGAGGCGGCGGAGGGACTCAAGACCGAGCTCAGAACGCAGATCACCAATGCGGGGCTCGGCCCTCGGCTGGCGCGTACCTGGCGGTCCGAGACCTTCCCCAAGGGCCAGAACAGCATCCGGGCGGCGGGGCTCGTCTGGTCGAAGGCGCCGGGCATCATTCGCATTTACGAAGACGGCGCCACCATCCGGTCGACCAAGGGTTTCTTCCTGGCCATTCCGACCGAGGCGGCCGGACGCCATGGGGATGGCGGTCGGAAGATCACGCCGGGCGGCTGGGAGCGGCGCACGGGGCAGCGCCTGCGCTTCGTCTATCGGCGCCATGCGCCCTCGCTGCTCGTGGCCGACAACATGCGCGCCCGCACCGGCAAGAGCGCCGGATTTGCGCGTGCGAGCGCCGCAGCTGTGCGGAGCGGGCGCGGCTTGGTGACCGTGCCGATCTTCATTCTGGTGCCGCAGGTGACATTCAGGAAGCGGCTCGAGGTCGCAGGCGCCGCACTCCGCTGGCAGGAGCGGCTGCCCGGCCTGGTCGTCCGCAACTGGGTCGACGGGCGGTAGCCCCGTCTTCGCCTTCTTCGCATCCCGGTGCATGTGCGCGCCGCACCGTGTGCGGAGAGATCACCTGCATTGGCCGCAAGTTTAAGGAAAACCAGTGTCCAGCCGCCGTGAAGCCATCCTCGGAGCCCTCTTCCAGACGCTCGACAACACGTTGGACGCGAACGTGCGTCGCAACGAGGTGCTGCCCGAGAAGGTGCCGGCATCCGGTCTCGTCATCCTGCGGGACGGCGATCCGGGCGAGCCGGACGTGACGCTCAATCCGCGCACGGAGTTCTACGCCCACAGGATCGAGCTCGAGGTCTATGTGCCCCGCGATCCGACGGGCGGAGGCGAAGCGGCGCTCGACACGCTGCTCGGCGCCATCGGCTCGGCACTCAGGATCGATCCCTCGCTCGGTGGTCTCGCCGAGAACCTGACGCCGTCGGCGCCCGAGACCGGGGCGCTCGCCATCGAGGGTGCAGCCCCGATCCTCACCGCCCGGCTCGTCGTCACCGTCGAATATCTGGTGAGCGATCCGCTCACTGCCTGAACCTGGAAATAGGAGTTCTCCATGCCCAAGGTGCGCGCTTACGGCGCGGACGCCACGCTGAAGGCTTGCCGCGAGGCGAGCTACGGCGTGGCTCCGCTCTCCGGCTATCGAAGCCTTGATTTCAAGTCGACCGATCTCTCTTCGGCGCAGCCGCTTGGGGACGACCCGCTGCTCGGACGCGGGCGCAATGCGCAGGATCCCTATCGCGGCCTCATCACCGACGAGGGCCAGCTCGACATTCCGCTCGACCTGCGTGGAACGGGCTTCTGGCTGACGGGCCTGTTCGGAGACCCGGTGACCGCGCCTACGAGCGCCGGCGGCTCGATCGTCTTCGCCGTCAATCCCACGGCGGGCGACACGGTCACCTTGAACGGTACGGTCTGGACGTTCGTCTCCGGTACGGCGGGAACAGGGGAGACGCAGATCCAGGGAACGGCCACACAGACCGTCGATCAGCTGGTCAGCGACCTCAACGCTTCGGCCGATGCCGAAATCGCCAAATGCACGTATTCGCGGCCGACGAGCACGCAGACCCTCGTCATCGTATTCGATGTCGTCGGGCCGACCGGGAACGCCTTCACGATCTCCGCCTCTGCCGCGGCAGCTTCGGCGGCGACCCTGACCGGCGGTGGCTATTCGCATGTCTGGGAGAGCGGCGCCGACGACATCCCGAGCTACACGATCGAAGTCGGCCATCCGAAGCTCACGACGCCGGTGTTTTTCCGTCACCTCGGCACGGTGATGGAGAGCCTGAACTTCGAGATGGGTCAGGAGGGACCGGCAAATGCCCGTCTCCAGCTCGTGGCCCAAGGCGAGGAACGCTTCTCGGCGACGGTCGACGCCAATCCGACGGCCTACGCGCTCCGGCGCTTCAGCCAGGGGCGCGGCTTCATCCGACGCGGCGGTGCGGCGCTCGCCGGCGTCACTGGCGGCAGTCTGACCTTTTCCAACAATCTCGAACGCGTCCGGGTCATCCGCGAGGACGGCAAGATCGAGGCGGCCGATCCCACGTTCGCCTCGGCGGAAGGATCGATGTCGGTACGCTTCGATGGCGCGACGCTGGTGGCCGAAGCCGCCGATGGCGATCCCGTCGCTCTGGAATACGGCTTCACCTTCCCGGAAGGCTACGCGCTCCGCTTCGAGCTGCCGCGGGTCTTTCTGCCCAAACCCAAATATGCCGTCTCCGGCCCCGGCGGAGTCGAGGCAAGCTTCGACTGGCGCGCCGCCTACGATGACAGCGAAGGCACGATGCTGCGCGCCCACCTCCTGAACGATGTCACAAGCTACACCTGAGGCCATTCCCATGATCCGCCTGAACCTGTCGCGCGAGCCGAGCTGGCTCGACCTCGGACATGACGTGCGCGTGCGCGTCGCTCCCCTGACGACCTCGCTCATGGCCGCCGCCCGCAGTGATCCGGCGGTGGCTGCCTTGCCCGAAGGCGTGTCGAACGAAACCATCGCGGTCACCATGGCCAAGGCCCTGGCGCGGCTGGTCGTGCTGGAATGGGAGGGGGTGGGCAACGCCGAAGGCGATCCGGTGCCCGTTACACCGGAAGGCATCGACGCGCTCCTGGACATCCTGCCGATCTTCGAGGCCTTCCAACTCCGCTACGTGTCCAAGGGCCTGTTGCTGGAAGCGGAAAAAAACGGCTCCGCGCCCTCGCCGAATGGCACTTCAGCGGGGGCGACCAGTATTGCCGATCCTGCCGCGGCACCTGCAGCGAATGCCCCGCCGTCCTGAACCGTCCGCAGACGGTCGAAGGCTGGCAGGTCTGGGATCTCGCCAAAAAGCTCACGGGGCAGCTGCGCGCCGTCTCCGGTGCGATCCTCGGCCTCGACATGACGGCCGCTCTTGCCTGTGCGCACGCGCTTGGAGTGGACACGCTCGTCTGCGCGGAACTGCTGCCCGAGGTGGAGGGCATGATGGTGCGCGGACTGAACGCGCAAATCAGGACTGATCAAGATGGCTGAGAAACGCGTCTCCGTTCGCCTTGCCGTGGTCGGGGGGCGTGAGGTCCGCGCCGAACTGCAGGGTATCGGCGATGCGGGCGAGCAAGGCTTCCGTCGGCTATCGCGGGAGATGGACGCCGCCAACGGCCGTGTCGCGGCCTTTTATCGGCGCTTGCAGATCGCGGCTGCCGCCGCGGCGACCGCTTTCGCCGCGGGCGCTGCGGCCATGATCCGCTCCGGCCTTCAGGTCGTTGACGCACAGGCCAAGCTCGCTCAATCGCTCGGGACCACCGTCGAGAGCATCCAGGTTCTCGAACGCGCCGGTGAACTGGCCGGCGTGTCGATGTCCGGCATCGAGCAGGCGACCAAGGACCTCACGCGCCGTCTCAGCCAGGCGGCCGCCGGGACCGGTCCTGCCGTCGCGGCGCTCGAACGGCTCGGGCTTTCGGCCTCGGCCTTGCTGGCCCTGCCGCTGGACGAGCGTGTCGGTCGTATCAATCAGGCGATCGAAGACTTCGTGCCCGTGGCTGAGCGTGCGGCGGTGGCCGGTCAGCTGTTCGGGGAGGAAGGCAGCATCGCCATCTCCCGGATCGACACGACGACGCTCCGGCAGGCGACACAGGACGTTCGCGACTTCGGCGTGGTCGTGTCCGAACAGGACGCTGATCAGATCGAGCGGACGAACGATGCGATCTCCCGCCTCGGTCTGATCTGGCGCGGGTTGTCGAACCAACTCGCCGTTGCCGCCGCCCCGGCCCTCGAAGCCGTCGCCGACGCGCTGGCGGCGATCTCGCGCACCACCGGTCCGCTTGGTCAGGCGATCCGGCTCCTGTTCGACAACATCGGTCGGCTCGCCTCGATCGCTGCTGCCTTCGCCGCCTTCATCGCCGGACGCTGGGTCGCCGGTATGGTTGTGGCCGCCGCCTCGGTTCGCGGTCTTGCCACCGCGCTGGTCTTCCTGCGCGGCGCGTTGATCCGAACCGGCATCGGCGCGCTCATCGTGGCGGCGGGTGAGCTGATCTACCAGTTCGGTCGGCTGGTGCAGGCGACCGGCGGCTTCGGCGCCGCGCTCGGCCTTCTTGGCGACGTGGCGGCCGAGGTCTGGGACAGGATCGGATTGCTGGCCGGCGTCCTGAAAGCGCGCATCGACGCCGCCTGGAGCGGCATTCAAGCGAGCATCGCCGATGCGCTGCAGGCGTCGCTCGAGGCCGTCGTCACCTTCGGCAATCGCACCATCGGGACGTTTCAGGGCGCTTTCGATGCGATGGTCGTCATCTGGAGCAACCTGCCTCGGGCGATCGGCGATCTGACGATCCAGGCGGCGAACGCGCTGATCGCCGGGCTGGAGTCGATGCTGAACGGGGCGGTCGACGGCATCAATGCGCTCCTCGAAGGCGTCAATGCGGGTCTGGCGGCGATCGGCATCGAGCGGGCCATCGAGCTGGTGCCGGACGTCGATCTCGGCCGGATCGAGAACGAGTTTGCGGGTGCCGCGAGCCAGGCTGGCAACGCCGCGCGTGATGCCTTCGCCGCTGCGTTCGAGACGGACACCTTCGCGGCACCGGATTTCGGTCTGTCGGCTTTCGCCGAGGATGCGCGCGCTGCCGCCGACAGTGCGCGAGAGACGGCGACGGCGCTGGGAGAGCTGGCGGGCGCGCCCCTCGCGTCAATCGCGGCGCTCCGGGATGCCATGGCGGGCGCGAACACCGAGATCGACAATGCGGCCGGGGCGACCGAGCGCCTCGATGAAGCCTTCGCAGCCATCGGCGGCGCCGGGGGCGATGCCGCAGGAGACGGCGAGGGCTCGGCCGGTTCCGCCGCACGCGCCGCGGAAGCAAGCCGCGCCGCTGGTGAGGCGGCGGCAACGGCGGCCACGCAGGCGGCAACCGGCTGGGCGGCCGTTCGCGAGGAGCTGTCCCGCTATGCCAGCGAGGCGATGGACTGGGGCAAGGGTCTCGGCAGCGCTCTCACCAGCGCCTTTCGCAGCGCCGAGGACGCCATCGCCAGCTTCGTGACCGGCGGCAAGATCGACTTCAAGGCGCTCGCCGACAGCATCCTCGCCGACATCACCCGCATCGCGGTTCGCTCCGCGATCCTCGGCCCACTGGCCAATGCACTCGGCGGAGGCGGCGGAGGACTGCTCGGCGGCTTGTTCGGCGGCGGTGGCGGGCTGTTCGCCGGCATCTTCCACCAAGGCGGCGTCGCCGGTGGCCCCGCTCAGCAGCGGCTCGTCCCGGCACTCGCCTTTGCAGGTGCGCCGCGCTTCCACGACGGCGGTCTCGCGGGGCTTCGTGCCGACGAGGTGCCCGCGATCCTGCAGCGCGGTGAAATGGTGCTGTCGCGGGCTCAGCTCGCCGCCATCGGCGCCGCACGCGAGACCCGTCCACCGGTCAACGTGGTGATGAACATCTCGACGCCTGACGCCAACAGCTTCCGCTACGCGCAAGGCCAGATCGCCGCTGACGCCGCCCGCGCCATGGAACGGGCGCGGCGTAACCTCTGACGGGCTTGAGCCATGAGCGGATTTCACGAGGTGCAGTTCCCGCCCGATATCTCCTACGGGGCGTCGGGTGGGCCGGGATATTCGACGACCGTGGTGACGACCGTGTCGGGGCACGAGCGCCGCAATGCCAACTGGGCCGCCGCGCGAGGCAAATGGAACGTCGCGCATGGCCTCAAGAGGCGCGAGCAGGTCGCGGCGCTGATCGCCTTCTTCCGCGCTCGCAAGGGCCGGGCTTATGGCTTCCGCTTCAAGGACTGGACCGACTACCAGGCGTTCGCGCAGGTGCTGGGCGTCGGCGATGGCGCCAACAAGACCTTCCAGCTCGTCAGGCGCTATGCGAGCGGCGGCGAGATCGAGAGCCGCATCATCGCCAAGCCGGTTCCTGGCACGGTCAAGATCTACCGCGACGGCGTCGAGGCGGTCACGGGCTGGACGGTGAACACGGCGACGGGCCTCGTGACCTTCACCACCGCACCTGCGTCCGGTGTGCAGGTGACGGCGGATTTCGAGTTCGACGTGCCGGTCCGGTTCGACAGCGACCAGATGGATATCACCATCGAGACCTATCAGCTCGGCAGCTGGGGCCAGATCCCGGTGCTGGAGATCCGCCCATGAAGTCAACATCGACAGCGCTCGCCACCCACCTGGCGGGACCGGTGACCACGCTCGCCACCTGCTGGCGCATCACCCGCATCGACGGGCGCGAGTTCTTCTTTACCGATCACGATCGCGACCTCGTCTTCGACGGCGATCTCTACAAGGCAAGCTCCGGCTATTCGCGCTCGGCGATCTCCAATGATGCAAGCCTCAGCGTCGACAATCTCGATGTCGAGGGCGTGTTCGATGACGAGGCCATCACCGAGGAGGAGCTGCGCGCGGGTCTCTTTGATCAGGCGGAGGTGCGCATCTTCCTAGTCAACTGGGCCGATCCGTCGATGGGCGCGCTTCGCATGCGGCGCGGCTGGTTTGGCGAGGTGGTGCTGACCGAGCAAGGCGTTTTCCGCACCGAGCTGCGCGGCATGACGCAGGCGCTCTCCCAGCGCATCGGCGAGCTTTACAGCCCCGAATGCCGCGCCGATCTCGGCGACCCGCGTTGCAAGGTGCCGATCCACCCGCCCGAGATCCAGCGTTCGACGTCCTATGCCGTCGGCGATACCGTCCGAGTACGAACCTCATCGGCGCTCACGACGATCGGCATTCCCTTCGTCAATCCCGGCTTCGATGCCGGCAATCTCTCCGGCTGGACCGTGGTTTCCGGTTCGGCAGCCGCCAAGACCGCGAGCGGCGCGCTCGGGCCGAAGACAGGCACGCATTTCCTCGAAGGCGGCAGTGTCGCCAGCTTCGAGCTGCGCCAGACCGTCGATCTCGCCGATGTCCTCGATGCCGACATCCTCGACGCCGGCGACTACCGCCTGACCGTCGGCGGATGGCGTGCCAATGGCGGCGGCAACACCGTCGATCAGGGACGGCTGCGCGTGCAGCTGCTCGATGAACTGGGCGCTGTCCTCGCCACCCCGCTCGACACCGGCAATGAGGCGATGACCGGCGTCTGGACGCTCCGCCAGGCCGCCGACGCGCTGGTGCCGTCCGGCACGCGGCAGCTGCTCGTGATCTTCAACGGCACGAGGGTCAGCGGCTCGGTGTGCAACGCGGCGCTCGACGCCGTCAGCGGGTTTTTCACCGACACCACGACGGGCGTCAGCACGGCCGCCGTGTTCGAGGATCGTATCTACCGCTGCGTCAGTGCGGGCACGACAGCCGCTGTCCAGCCAGCCTACGACACTGCGGCGGGGCAGCAGACGACCGACGGATCCGCCGTGTTTGAGGCCATGGAGTCCTGGAGCCGGGCCGGCATCGTCACCGATGTCGTCGACCGGGCGGTGTTCACCGCATCGAGCGACGAGCCCCGCGCGGCCGACGGCTGGTTTGCCGGTGGCGTGCTGACATGGGAGAGCGGGCCGAATGCCGGCCGCTCGATCGAGGTGAAGACCTGGACGCAAGCCACGGGCCGCATCGAGCTGTTCCTGCCCATGGGCTATTCGATCCGGGTCGGCGACCTCTTCCGCATCCACCCGGGCTGCGACAAGCGCCTCGACACCTGTATCGGCCGCTTCGCCAACGTCCTCAACTTTCGCGGCGAGCCCTACGTGCCGGGGCAGGACGCCATGATGAGCTATCCCGATGCCCGCTGAGATCATTACCCCTGAGACCGTTACACCCGAGGCGATCGTCGCCGAGGCGCGCGGCTGGCTCGGCGTTCCCTGGCGGCATCAGGGGCGGAGCCGCTCGGGGATCGACTGCGTCGGCCTGGTGGTCTGCGTCGCCCACGCGCTCGATCTCTCGGACTATGACAGCACCGGCTACAGCCGCCGCGCGCAAGGGCAAGGGTTCGTCGAGCATTTCCGGTCCAACATGGACGGCATCGCGATCCCGGAACTCCGCCCCGGCGACGTGCTCGTCTTCGCCGATCAGGCCTATCCCTGCCACTGCGGCTTCCTGACCGAGCGGCTCGGCCATCCCCATCTGCTGCACGCCCATGCGACCCGCAGGCAGGTCATCGAAGAGCCCTATGCCGGCGAGTGGCCGGCCAAGGTCAAGTTTGCCTTTCGCTTTCGCCATCCCGGACACTGAACTCTCATGGCTATCCTCGTTGCAGTGGGTGGGGCCGCACTCGGCTCCGCCGTCGGTCTCGGCTGGCAAGCCGGCTGGCTGGTGGGCTCCGTCGTCGGCAGTCTGCTGTTTCCGGGCAAGGGCCAGAACGTTACGACCGAGGGTCCGCGGCTTGGCGATCTGACCGTCTCGTCCTCGGCCTATGGCGCATCGATCCCGATCGGCTACGGCACACTGCGCATGGCCGGCAACATGATCTGGTCGTCCGGGATCCGCGAACAGCAGAACGTCACCCGCACCCGCTCCGGCGGCAAGGGCGGCGGTGGGCGCAGCACCCAGACCTCGATCAGCTATTCCTATTTCGCGTCCTTCGCGCTGAGCTTCGGTGAGGGCCCAGCCGAGGACGTGCTGCGCATCTGGGCCGACGGCAAGCTCATTTATGACAAGACCGGATCGAGCCCTGACGTCGCCAAGCCAAACCTGCGCTTCCGTTTTCATCGCGGCAGCGAGGCTCAATTACCGGATCCGCTGATCGAAGCGCATGTGGGCGCCGGTCGCGCACCTGCGCATCGCGGGCTCTGCGTCATTGTCTTCGAGGATCTGGCGCTCGCCGATTTCGGCAACCGCATCCCAAACATCACGGCGGAAATCACCTATCGCCGCGCCGCGCAGCAGCCCTATCAGCTGCTGGATTTCATCACGACGGGCGAAGGCGGCTATTTCGGGTCCTACCAGATCAGCGACCTCGCGATCGATTGGCGGCGCGGCTACGGCTATTTCGTCTCGTCGAGCAGCAACGCCGAAGCCGCCGGCATCCGCCGTTTCGATCTGCGCACCATGGCGGAGGACCGCCAGGCGCGAATGACGGACGTTGCCGCCGTCACGCCCAACAATTTCCCGAGCACGCTGTTCTGCGGCGAGGACGGTCACCTCTACCTGACGGTAGGCTCGGGCAACTCGCGGCCGATCATCCGTGTCGAGCCGAACGCGCTGAAGGAAGTGGGCCGCTTCGGCTTCACCAGCACCGGCCTTTCCAACACCACGACCCGCTTCGTGACGACGACGTGGATGGGAATGATCTCGGCCTACGGGCCGTCCGGTCGGGTCGATTTCCTGCTGACCGGATCGCTGTTCAACGACATCGGGCTCTTGCGCGCCGACAGCATGGGCTACGTCTGGGGCGCCGGCCAGACTGTGACGGAATCCCGCATCCGGGGTGCAATCGGCGGCGCCGTCGGAGAGGGTTATGGCGATGGCTGGATTCTGGCGAGCGCGACATCGAGCAGTCTGAACCACACCAGCCTCGGGCTCTACCGCATCCGGGTTTCAGCCTTCGCGCAGTATGACGGTCTCACCGGCCAGTCGCTCGGCGTCACCTTCGAGAAAGTGGCGAGCTTCACGCCTGCGCAGATCGAAGCTGGCGCGACGGGGTTCTACAGCGATGCCGGCGGACTGACCTACGACGCCACCGACGACAGCGTCATCTTCCAGATCACGATGTCGAACGGCGGCTCGGCCGGGACGATCTACACGATCAAGTGGCGCGCCGACACCGGCATCGTCTGGAAGACGGCGGTCCCGCACAAGATCAACTACGAGGGCCCGTTCTTCGGTCAGAGCCGCTTGCGGGGCCAGCGCTGGACGCTGATGCGCTCGACGCGCGTCGTCCAGCTCGACACGGCAACGGGCGCCATCATGCTCAATGAGATCTGGCCGGGTGCGGTCAGCGAACAGGGCGCGCAGGTCTACGACGCCGTCACCGACACCCATCTGGTGCGCGGCAGCAGCGGCTGGGCCCGGCTGTTCCTCAATCGCGGCGGTGGCGAGGGTGAGGCGCTGTCGTCCATCGTCGCCGATCTCTGCGGGCGCGCCGGCCTCGGGCTCGCCGACATTGACGTCGCCGAGCTCACGCCATCCGTGCCCGGCTACGTAATCGGGCGGCAGACCACCGTGCGCGGATCGATCGAGCCTCTGGCGCAGGCCTATTTCTTCGATGCGGCCGAGAGCGATGACACCCTGCAGTTCCGCAACCGCGGGCGCACGCCGGTCGCAACGATCCCGGCCGAATATCTCGTGCCGCTCGACAGCCAGACGGGCGAAAGCTGGCGCGAGCGCCGCACGCAGGAAGTCGAGCTGCCCGAGCGCGTCGCCGTCGTCTACATGGACCGTGACGCCGACTACCAACAAGGCACGCAGAGCGAGAAGCGGGCCTCGCTGCCGCTCCCCACCATGCACTCGCGCAACCAGGCGAGCCTCGAACTGGCGCTCGCCATCGACGCCACAACGGCCAAGCGCATCGCCGCCAAGACGCTCTTCAGCGCCTGGATCGAGCGCAGCGCCTACGAAGCCGAACTGCCGCCAGACTGGCTGCGGCTCGATCCGACCGATGTGGTGGATGTGGCCTTCGCCACCGGATCGACCTTCCGGACGCGGATCAACCGGCTCGATGTGGGCGCGGATTTCTCGCTCGCGGTGAAGGGCGTCTCGGAGACGTCCGCCACCTATGTCTCCTCGGTCGTCGCCGATGGCGGTTCCGGCAAACCCGTCCAGCTGGTGGGCGCGAACGCCGCCACGCGGCTTATCCTGCCCGACCTGCCGCTCCTGCGCGATGTCGATGATGCGGGCGGTGCGGGCTCGCGGATCTACTATCTGATGGCGGGGTTCGGCGGTCCCGGCTGGCCGGGCGCCGCCCTCTATCGCAGCGCCGACGGCTCCGCATGGGCGCAGGTCGGGCGGGCCCTCAGCGAAGCAGCATGGGGCGCCACGGCGAATGCTCTGGGCGCGCCTCGTTCGCCGTTCGGCACCGACGAGGAGAACAGCCTCACCGTCTTCATGACCACCGGCGGCGAGCGCTTGGAGAGCGTCACTCAGGAGGCTCTGGTCAATGGCGCCAATGCGGCCCTCGTGCTGAAGGCCAATGGCGAGCCCGAGATCATCCAGTTCCGTGATGTCACGCTGAACCCGGATGGCTCCTACACGCTCACCGGCTTGCTGCGCGGCCGACGCGGCACGGACGTCTTCGTCGATGGCCATGCGGCAGGTGAGGTCTTCGTGCTGCTTGATCCTGATGACGTCGAGACGCTGGTCACCGCACTCGGCGATCTCGGACTGCCGCGGTCCTGGCGTGCCGTCGGCTTCGGCACGCTGTTCGAGGACGCCGAGACGATCGTCCAGAGCCACGGCGGCCGCGACCTCAAGCCCTATGCGCCGTGGAACGTTCGTGCCGTGAAGACCGGCAGCCCGACGAACATCACCCTGTCCTGGATCCGTCGCACGCGTATTGGCGGCGAGCTGAAGGACGGGACCGGGCTCGTCCCGCTCGGCGAGGCGAGCGAGGCCTATGAGGTCGACATCCTCGATGGTCCCGGCGATGTGGTGAAGCGGACGCTGACATCTGCGACCCCCAGCGTCGTCTACGCCAATGCCGACATCCTGGCCGATTTCGGCGCCGTACCAGCCTCGCTCTCGGTCGCCGTCCATCAACTGAGCGCCGTCGCGGGTCGCGGCTTCCCGCGCGCCGTCACCTTGGAGATTGCCTGATGCCCAGCCCCAATCTGGCCGTGACCCATGTCGCCGCCGCCCAGAACCAGAAAGAAGTCACGATCAACGACGCCGTCGATGCCCTCGACAACGCCATGAACCGGGCGCTGTCGTTGGCGATGGCCGACGCCAACGTGACGCTGACCAGCGCGCAAGCCAACCGCAACGGCATGATCGTGCTTACCGGCACGCTGACGGCTGCGCGCGTCCTAACGCTCCCGGCCAACCATCGCCGACTCGCGATCCGGAACGCGACGAGCGGCGGCCAGGAGGTCCGGGCCAAGTACGCGGGTTCGGGCGCCGAGGTCATCATCGTGCCCGGCGCCACCGTGCTGGTGCAAGGCAATGGCAGCGATCTCTTCGGGGTCGGCGGTGGCGCAGGCACGCTGAACGACCTGACCGACGTTTCCGCTGGCGGCGCTGTCGCCAGCGACGTTCTCCAGTTCGATGGCGCGGTATGGTCGGCAGGAGGCGTCGGCATCTTCCAGCGGGCGCTGCTGCCGTTCCGGGGCGCTCTCGTGCAGCGTTCGACCGACATCGCTACAGTCAGCCCGCCGATCCTGATCCCGTGGCAGGCATCCGTCTATGACAGCGAAGGCTTCTGGGCCGGAGGGACGCCCGAGCGTCTGACGATCCCTGCTGGCTCAGGCATCACCAAGGTCAGGCTCCTTGGCTCGATCGCCATGAAGGCGAGCGCCACCACCGGCGGCGTTTATCTGACCTTCGACAAGAACGGCGCCGGAGAGCCGATCGGAGCCGCGCCCTACACCGTGCGCCAGGGCTCCTCCGGCTACACCAACAACGACTTCTCGACCTTCTCCGCGGTCCTGCCCGTGGTTGAAGGGGACTATTTCCAGCTCCGGGTGAACTTCACCAACAACAACTGGAACTCCATCCTCGCCGGGGCGCGTACCTGGTTCGCCATTGAGGTGGTCGAAACCCAGGATGCCGCCGACCCTCCGGCCGATCTGACCGGCTTCAAGATGAGCCAGCCGAGCGCCGAAGAGGTTCTCCTGCGGGTACCGATTGCCCGGCGCACGCGGATGAAGGTCGATCTTGCCGGCAGTCAGGGCGTCGCGGGAACGGCGGCCACTGCACAGACGGATTTCGACATCCGGCGCAACGGAACGAGCTTCGCCACCATGCGCTTCGCCGCGGCCGGAACCGTCGCCGATCTCATCGCCGCCACCGAAACCGTGCTGGAACCGGGTGACGTTCTCAGCGTCGTCGCCCCCGCAACGCCGGACGCAACCCTGGCCGATATCGGCTTCACGTTTGCCGGCACGCTGGTCGTCTGAAGCACCAGCCGAGGACCGCATCCATGGACCGAAAACGCGACATCGGCAGACTGATCAGCCTACCGAGCGACGAGTTCGAGGCGCTGCTCGAACGCGCCGCTGAGACCGGCGCGCGCCGTGCCCTGCATGAGGTCGGGCTCGACGGGACTGATGCGGCCGAGGACATCCGCGATCTGCGATCGCTGCTGGCCGGGTTTCGGCTGGCCAGGCAGACGGCCGTGCAGACCGCCGTTCGCATCATCACCACCGGCATCCTGCTCGCCCTCATGGCCGGCATCGCCATCAAGCTGAGGCTGTTTGGCAACGGTCCCTGACCGGCGCGTTCGATCCTCAACCCACCAACCCGCCGTTCGGCGGGCTTTTTTGTGCCCGGAGACCACCCATGACGACCACCACCTTCAACCACTGGCGCGACGTGCCGACCGCCCGCTGGCGCTGGAAGAACTTCTCGCCTGCGGAGATCGCCTGCCGCGGCAGCGGCAGCTTGCGCATCAATGAGGAGGCGCTCGACAAGCTGCAGGCGCTGCGTGACCGGCTGGGCAAGCCGCTCATCGTCCGCTCGGCCTACCGCAGCCCGACTCACAATCGCGCTGTCGGCGGCGCGGCGCGCTCGAAGCATCTCGACGGCACGGCCTTCGACATCGCCATGACGAACCACGATCCCGTAGCCTTCGAGGAAGCGGCCCGCGCGGTCGGATTCAACGGCTTCGGCTTCTACCCGCGCTCGGGCTTCATGCACATCGATCTCGGACCCGCGCGGATGTGGGGCGAGCGCTTCCCGGTTCGGGCGACGGCGTTCGCCGCTGAAACGGCGCCCGCGAGGGAGGTCCTGGCCGACAGTCGCACGATGAAGGGCAGCGGCGCCGCAGGCGTGGCGACGCTGGGCGCGGCTGGCGTCGAGGTGGCGCAGAGCGTTCTGACTGAAACCCAGACCGCGATCCTGCCGCTCGTGCCCTATCTCGACACCTTGCGCTGGCTGTTCATCGCCGTGGCGCTCGCGGGCCTTGCCGTGACGATCTACGCCCGCATCGACGATTGGAAGCGGGGGCGTCGATGATCGCTGCTTTGTTCACCGGGATCGCCGCCGCCCCGTGGATGCGGGCGGCCCTGCGCTACGGCGCCATCGCACTCGCGGTGCTTCTGTTCCTGCTCGCGCTCCGGCGAACGTGCTGGCCGCCTCGCCGAACGCCTCGAAACCTCGGAGAAGACCAATGACCTCCAACGCCAGATGCTCGATGCGGCAGCTCGCCGTCCACGTGATCGCAGCGATCTCGCTGACCGGCTGCGCGACGGTCGCTTCTGATCTTCGCGTCACGACCGTCTGCCCACCCGTTGTCGAGTATAGCCGCGAGTTCCAGGCGCGCGCAGCCGACGAGCTCGATCTGCTGCCGGAGGGGTCGGCAATCGCCGAGATGATGAGCGACTACGCCGTCATGCGGGATCAGGCTCGGGTGTGCGAGTAGCAAGCACCTCGGCCAGGATGCGCGGGCGGCTCGTGCCGAACGTCACCACGGAAATCCGCGGCTATCTCAGTGAGCTATCCGTGACCCAGATCTCGCACGCCACCGCCATCTGGCTGCAGTTTATGGTCCTGGCTCAGCGCGGGCAATACTGTCGATCTGTAGGGGTATTTCCGCGCGCAGGATGGCTACTTCGCGGCGGAATATACGTCCTTCTGGGGCTGCAACGTCGGCTGAGCGGTGGAACGATGATCCTGCTGTTGCAAACCCCGTTCTCACGAGAAATCCGAAAATGGGGCTGCGAGCCAGGCCGTCGATGGTTCAACCTTCCTGCACGGCTAGTTGCTGCCTTCTGCTTAGTCGGCGGGCTCCTTGACCAGCGCCATGATCTCGGCGCCAAGCGCGAGGTCGATGACTTGCCCGAAATGCCGCGCGCGCAGGCGGCCCTGCCGGTCGATGAGCACCAGCGACGGCGTACCCTGCAACTCCCAGGCGCTCATGGTTCGCGGCAATGCGCCACCGCCAGGGGCGTCAATCGCCACCGGAAAGCGGATGCGCCATTCGTGCAGGAAGGCGGCGAGGGTCTCGGCGCTGTTGGCGGCGTGATGCTCGAAGACCGAATGCAGGCCGATCACCGCCACCTGCGCGGGGTCGAAGGTCTGGGCGATGCGGGCCGCCTGCGGCAGGCCGTGCATCACGCAGCCCGGGCAGAGCATCTGGAACACCTCGATGGCCAGCACCCGGCCGCGGAAATCGGCCAGCGTCAGCGGCCGGTCGGAGTTGAGCCAGGTGGTGACGTGGAAGGGCGGGGGTTCGGTCATGGGATCGGGCCTTCCGGGCGGATCGGGGCGGCCGGATGGGCCGCCCCGGATGGTTCACCGATCGACGCGCCCGGGCAGGCTGAGGTCGCCCGAAGCCACGTCGAACACATCCGTCACGCACAGCAGCGGCGCGTGGACATTGGCGTTGACGCGCAGACCCGCGGTCACCCCGTCGAAGCCCGCCGCCTCGACCGCGCCGATATCGGCAAAGGGCACCCGCACCTCGACCGTCTCGGCATCGAGGATCGGCTGCCAGCCGGGGCTGTCGATCAGCAGCGGCAGGCCGGGCCAGGTCGGCGGCAGGCGCGGGGTCGCGCCTTCGGGGATGTCGATCACCTTGAGCGCGCCCGCGCCGCAGGCCTCGTCGGGGCCGAGCACCACCCAGTGGCTGTGCCAGATGCCGCCGTCGTTGTCGCGCGCGCCGTCGCCGTTCTCGTCGAAGAGCGGCGTGTCGTCGAAGTCCGGATGCGCGGTCGCGGCAAGCGCGAGGATGCCTGCGCCGGCATCGAAGCCCACGGTTCCGGCATCGAGGCTGGTCGGCCAGACATAGGCGAAGACCTCCGAGCCGGCCAGCGCACCGGTTGGGGTCGGATGCGACTCGCCGGCGCGCCCCGAAACCGCCATGTGGAAGACGGCAGTGTTGCCCTCGGTCGTGATGCGGGTGTGCACGATGTCGAAGGGGGCGGCGGCGCCATTGCCGGATGCGGCGGCGATGCCGCCCGAATGGTCGTGGGCGCCATCGGCCCCGGCGGCCAAAGGCAGAGCGGCGACCAGCGCCGCGAGAAGGATGCGGGCGGCGGCCATCACGCGGCCCCCTTCACATCGGTGAGAGCGGCACCAAAGTTGATGTGCAGGGGAACGCCCCCCAGCACGAGGGCCGGGACCGACTGCACCCCGGCCGCCTCGGCCTCGGCGATGCGGGCGCGGTCCTCGCCCAGATTGACGACCTCGACGGCAAAGCGCGAAAGATCGAGCGCCTGGGCAATCTGCCGTTCGGCGTCGAGGCAGACCGCACAGCCGGCATGGTATAAGTAGGCTTTCTGTGTCATTTTGAAGTGTCTCCTGTCTTTTCCAGAGTCGGGTGGACATCAGGGGCGCCCCGTCCGTTGCCGCGGGCGGGGCGTCCGGCTTTAAGGCTTCAGGTTGCGTCGAACCGCTGCCAGAGGGCGGTGGCCTCCTCGGCTGAAGCCTGCTTGTGGTCGCCACAGTCGAGGCGCAGCGCGGCGTCCCCGAAGGCGGCGTTCACGAAGGTGCAGTGATGCGGTTTGGCCGCATCGGGATGAGCATTGGGGCGGAAGTGGCGGCAGGTTGCGCACATCCGCTGTACCGGGATCGCCCGGGCCTCCTGTAGCGCCCGGATCAGTATCGTGAGTGCACGCAAAAGTCCCCCCCGGTCGCCGATCGACAGGGTGTCCAGCGCACCCGCCAGCGGTGTCGGCATGGCGGCCAGTGCTTGCGCGACGCGCGCGCCCACGTCGGTGGCGGTCAGCAGACGGGCCCGGCCGTCGGCGGGGTCCGGCTCGCGCCGGGCCAGACCCTTGGTGACAAGCGCCGCAGTCGAATCGCTGGCACTGGCCGGAGAGACACCGAGATGTGCCGCGATATCGGCGGCGCGCAGGGGGGCTTTGACGATGCGGGACAGGATCTCGGCCTGCGCCGGAACAAGCCCGTGGCCGCCGGCCGCCTGCCATTCCCCGGCCCGCAAGGCCGCTGCGATTCGGCCGAATCCGAACAGGATCTGAGTGTTGTCGCTGTCCATCGTGTGGCCCGCTATAAGTTAGGAGTCCTAAATATCATAGAGGGCACTCTGGGGCAAGGTCATGTCGGGACGACGGATAGACTGCCGCGGGTAGGAACGGCCGCTACCGGTTTCGGCGACCGGCAAGAGGTTCTGGCCGCGCCATCCGGGAGCGGACGGGAAAGGAGACGCGCTTCAGGATGTCGCCCTGGTCATCGACGATCAGCCGCAGGGCGCGGTTGCGATGATGGAAGGTCAGCCGCCAGCGGCCGGCGTCCTCGCCCACCCCGGCCTCGCAGCGCGTGGTGAGCGCGCCGTCGCGCATTGCGGCTTTAACCTCGGTTTCGTTCAGCGCGAATGCCTGGGCCAGAAGCGGCGCCGGGACGACGAACCCCTCGCCGTCGCGGTCGATCCGGGTCATGGCTGGTCGCGCCAGTAGCCGTTGGCGGCGGCGATGGTGGCGAAATGGGTGGCCACGACCTGGCTGACGGCGATCAGTGCGTCGGCGTCCTCGGCGTATTCGGGGCGCAGCCTGTCGCGCACCGCCGCGTCGGGTTGAGTCAGCTTCACTGCGACGCGGGCGAGCTTGACGGCAAGGTCGTAGCCCTCTTGCGGGGTTGTTGTTTGCAAGGACGGCAGCCAGTCAGACATCGGTTTCTCCTTCGGTTTGCGGAACGGGATCTTCGTAGGTGAGCACGCGAGAGGCATCGCCCTCGGGGTCGTCGAACTGACCATGCCGTATCGCCCAGAAGAAAGCGGCGAGGCCGACGAGCCCCATGACGAGCGACACCGGGATGAGCACAAGAAGCGCACTCATGACAACCCCCGCGCGATGCTGCGCCAGGCATGCCAGGTGCCGTGGCCGAGCACAGGGAAGATCACCGCCAGAGAAATCAGCCCTGTCGCGGCCGAGAGCGCCATGCCGACGGCGACGATCACCCCCCAGACAAGGCAGGGCGGAAGATTGCGGACGGTGAGCGCAAAGCTCATTCCCAGTGCCGTCAGTGCATCGCGCCGTTCGGCCATCAGCATCGGGATCGAGAACAGGCTGATGGCGAAGGCGAAGGCCGCAAAGAGCCCGCCCACCAGGCTGCCGGTCACGACCAGTGCCCAGCCGCGCGGCGTGGTCGCGACGTTGAGCAGGGCCTCGCGAAAGCCGGGGAAGGGCGAGAGTCCGAAGAAGAGCGCATAGAGCAGATCCGCCGTGCGCAACCAGAACAGCACCAGCACCGCCAGCAGAAGCCCGGCGAAGGCGAGCTGCGCGCCCGAGGCCGGGCGCACCGGGAGCATCGCCGCGAGGCCCACCGGCTCGCCCGCCTCGAGCCGCCGGCTCTTCTCGTAGAGACCGATGGCTAGGAAGGGCCCGAGGATGAGAAATCCTGAAACTGCGGGCAGCGCCAGATAGAGAAGTCCCACCGCATGGAGCCCCAACAGGACCGCCCAGGAAACCAGCACGAGGAAGACCCCGTAGGCCAGACTCGGGCCGGGATGGGTACGAAGGTCGCGCCAGCCCGCCGCTAGCCAGTCGAGCGCGGCCCGCGCCGGCAGCCCCCTCGCCAGCGGCGAGGGACCGCGTTGCGGCGGTCGGACGGCGGGAAGCGGTTCCAGCATCGGCTTCTCCTTTCAGCATGCCGGCCGTGCCGGCATCGCGGCGCCCGGCCTGGCGACGCAGTCCGGTTGCGATTGCAAGGCTGCGATGACGAGATGCGCGTTGGCGCCGAGCACAAGCGCCACCCCCAGGATCACCGCCGCGAGGAAGAGCCGTCTCTGGGTCGCCGTCGTCATTGCGTCCGCTCCTCTTTCGTCTCCGACAGGCGCGAGACGTAGAGTGCAAGAAGATTGATCTCCGCCTCGCCCAGCCTCCCGGCCCAGGCGGGCATGACGCCGCGACGGCCCAGCGTGAGGGTGTTATAGACCGTCTGCGGATCCTGCCCGTAGATCGTCGCCCCATCGGTCAGCGAGGGTGCGCCGACGCCAAGCCCGCCCTGGCCCTTCTCGCCGTGGCAGGCGGCGCAGTTCTGCGTAAAGAGTCCGGCGGCGGGGCTGTCCCAGTCGGCCTTGCCCGTCGGCAAGCTCGCCACGAAACCGGCCAGCGAAAGCCTGTCGACCCGGTCCATCCAGTCGAAGGCGGGCATCTCGGCGATCCGCGTGTCGGGATCCTCGGCGTTGATCCCGTGGCGCAGGGTGACGGCGATCTCCTCGGGATCGCCACTCCACAGCCAGTCAGCATCGGCGAGCGCCGGAAAGCCCGGCCCGCCCGCGCCGTCGCTGCCATGGCAGAGCGCACAATTGTCGCCATAGAGCCGCCGCGCCGCCGGCATTGCCAGAGCCATCAGCCCCCGATTGACGGCGAGGGACGCAAAATCCGGTGCCTCGAAGTGCGTCAGCCATACGGCGCGGCCGGTCTTTATTGCTTGCAGGCGGTCCATTGCGACCTCTCCCTGGTCAAGGCCCAGCAGACCGCGCGTATAGTCACGACCCGTGGGCCATGCCGGCAGGAGAATCCAAGCCACGACCGAATAGATGACGGTCAGTGCCAGCGCGATCAGGGCGATCCGCGGGAAGGGCGTGTTCAATTCGCGGATGCCGCCCCAGTCGTGGCCGGTGGTCTCGTAGCCGGTGACGGGATCGACCTCGCGATTGCCGGTATGCGGATCGGCGCCGGGAAGTGCGCGGGGATCGGTCGTCATGGCCGGTCCTTGCGCAGGTCACGGGCGGGGCCGGGCTCCAGGATCGAGCGGGCGATGCGCTCCTGCTCGGCGCGGCGAGCGGGGTTGTAGGCGCGGATCAGCACGATCAGAAGAAAGCCGCCCATCCACAGCGGGCCGACCAGCTTGGCGATCAGCACCATCGTTTCGTGGCTCATGGCTGGGCTTCCTCGGCCAGGCGCCATGCGGCATTCGTCAGCGTGCCCAGAGATTGCAGATAGGCCACCAGCGCATCCATCTCGGTCAGCCGGCCGCGGTCTCCGTCAAAGGCGCGCACTGCCACGCGCTCGCCGTATCGCGCCTGCACCTCGGCCGCGTCCGGTGCATCCGGGTTGGCCTGGGCGCGGGCATCGGCCTCGGCACGAGTGATCATCTCGGAGGTATAGGGCACACCGAGTCGGGCGAGCGTGGCCAGCCTGTCGCGCAGCAGCGACGTGTCGAGCGGCGCCATCAGCCAGGGATAGGCGGGCATGATCGAGACGGGCACCACGTCGCGCGGGTTCATCAGGTGTGCGACATGCCAGGCATCCGAATACTTGCCCCCGAGCCGCGCCAAATCCGGCCCGGTGCGCTTGGAGCCCCAGAGCATCGGGCGGTCCCAGGCGCTTTCAGACGCCAGCGAATAGGGCCCGTAGCGGTCGATCTCGTCGGCGAGGCTGCGGATCATCTGGCTGTGGCAGGCATAGCAGCCCTCGCGGATGTAGATCTGGCGCCCGGCCAGCTCCAGCGGCGTGAGCGGGCGCAGGTCTTCGGGGATTTCAACTGTCTGTTTTATCGTGAACAGCGGCGCGATCTCGACGATGCCGCCCACCGAGGCCACGGCGATGATGGCGGCGACAAGCCCCATCGAGACCTTCTCAAGGTTGTAGTGAAGCTTCAGCATGGGATCACTCCGCCGGTTGGACCGCGAGCGGGCGGTCTGCGGCATCCTCCCGGCTACCCGCCGCGCGCATGGTGGCGCGGCAGTTCAGCGCGCAGAGGATCGCGCCGGCCAGAAACAGCCCGCCGCCCAGCGTGCGCAGCGCGTAATAGGGCAGCATCGCCTCGACCGTCTCGATGAAGCTGTAGGAAAGCGCGCCGTTCGCGTCATAGGTCCGCCACATCAGCCCCTGGGTGATGCCGGCATTCCAGAGCGACACGACATAGACGAGCGTGCCGGCAACCGCGAGCCAGAAGTGCCATTCCACCGCACGCGGCCAGGCCATGTTTTCGCGCCCCCAGAGCTTGGGCACCAGCGAATAGATCGCGCCGAAGACGATCATCGCCACCCAGCCCAGCGTCCCGGAATGCACGTGGCCCACCGTCCAGTCGGTGTAATGCGACAGCGAGTTGACCGGGCGGATGGCCAGGAACGAGCCCTCGAAGGTCGAAAGCCCATAGAACACCGCGGCCACGAACATGAAGCGCAGCACCGCGTCGTCGCGCACCTTGTGCCAGGCGCCGTTCAGGGTAGCGATGGCGTTGCCCGCCGAGGCCCAGGAGGGCACCAGCAACATGACCGAGAACGTCATCCCCAGCGTCTGCACCCAGTAGGGCAGCGCGGTATAATGCAGATGGTGCGATCCCGCCCACATGTAGAAGAAGACGATGCCCCAGAAGCTGAGGATCGAAAGGCGATAAGACCAGATCGGCCGCTGCGCCCGCACCGGGAGGAAGTAGTAGAGCATCCCAAGGAACCCGGCGGTCAGGAAAAAGGCCACGGCATTGTGGCCATACCACCACTGGATCATGGCATCCTGCACCCCGGACCAAATCGGGAAGCTCTCGGCCGAGGTCCATCGCACCGGCAGCGCCAGGTTGTTGATGATGTGCAGGATCGCCACCACCAGGATGAAGGCCAGGTAATACCAGTTGGCAACGTAGATGTGCGGCTCGGCCCGCCGCGCCAATGTGCGGATGTAAAGCGCGAAATAGGTCAGCCAGATCGCCACCAGCCAGATGTCGGCATACCAGGGCGCCTCGGCATATTCCTTGGATTGCGTCACCCCCATCAGATAGCCGCTGACTGCCCAGAGGCAGAACAGATTGTAGCCGATCAGCACCACCCAGGGGCTCAGCGCATCGGCCAGCCGCGCGCGAGAGGTACGCTGGACGACGTAAAGCGAGGTGGCGATCAGCGCATTGCCGCCAAAGCCAAAGATGACGCCCGAAGTATGCACCGGCCGCAGCCGGCCATAGCTTGTCCAGTCCCAGAGCGGGGTCGCCTCGGGCCAGTACATCAGCGCCGCCACCCAGACGCCCACGCCCATGCCGATCACCGCCCAGATCAGCGTCATGGCGATGCCGAACCGTATGGGCGCATCGTAATAGCGCGAAAGGCGGTCGGCTCCTGGTTCGGGGTGATCATAGAGCGCGCCGCCCAGCACGAAGACCAGCGCAAGGCCGAGCACCATGGCCATGCCGCCGTGGATGGCCATGACCCCGTGGCGCGCCGCGGCGGCCATGGCAAAGCCCATGACCGCCAGGGCAATGGCCAGCCCGATACCGGTCTGGCGCTCCGATTTCGTCAGGGTAGCTGTTGCTTTCATGGCGCTGTCCTCAAGTCGGTTGTGGAACGTTGACCGGTTCGAGCGCGATGTCCGCCAGCGTCGAGCGATCGAGATCGGCGAGGAATGCTGCCTCGGCCGCGCGCAACCGCGCCTTGAGTCGGCAGCGGCCATCGATGGAGCAATCCCCGCCGGTGGCGAAACATTCGACCAGTGGCTGGCTCTCCTCGAGGAGCCGCACCAGCGCGCCGAGCCTGATCCGGTCGGCCGAGCGCGCCAGCACCGCACCGCCGCCGCCGCCGCGCCGAGTCTCCACGATGCCGCCTTGGGCGAGGCGTTGCATGATCTTGGTCAGGTGATGCCGCGACAGTCCGAATTCCTCGGCCAGATCGGCGGTCGAGAAGGCGCGCTCGGGCTCGGCGGCCATGCGCATCAGCATCCGAAGGCCGTAATCGGTGAAGGAGGTAAGGCGCATGTCCGCAGGCCGTTCCCTTGGAATAAGTATTTACAATACCTATTAAGCGCATTAGCCTGCGATTCACAAGAGAAAATGCGCAAGGCCGTTTTCCATGCCTCCCGACGACAGCACGCCCCGGATTGCCTCCGCCCGCCCCGAGATGACCGCCCGGCTGATGGCCGAGACCGGGCTTGACGAGGCGATCCTGAGCGAGCTGGTGCACCGCTTCTACGACCGGGTGCGCGCCGATGAGGTGCTCGGTCTGGTCTTCGCCGCCCGCATCGCCGACTGGGGGCCGCATCTGGACCGCATGGTCGCGTTCTGGTCCTCGGTGGCGCTGATGACCGGGCGCTATCACGGCGCGCCGGTGCCGGCCCATGCGAGCCTTCCGGTAGAATGGGCGCATTTCGAGCGTTGGCTGGCGCTGTTCCGCGACACCGCGAAGGAAGTTTGCCCGCCGGCCGGTGCCGCCCATGTCATTGCTGCTGCCGAGCGCATCGCGCGCTCGCTGCACATGGCCGTGCAAAACGCCCAAGCCGCCCCCGACACCATTCCCGCCTTGCGCTGAAGGAAAGAACCATGAGCGATGCCGCCCCCCTCGACGACCCCGCCGAACTGACCCGCCACATCGAGACGCGCTATCACGCGCGCCACCGCGTGCAGTTGCCGCGGCTTATGGAACTGGCCGAGAAGGTCGAGGCCGTGCACTCCGGCGATGACCGCGCACCCGCCGGTCTGGCCGAGGTGCTGCGACGGATGATCGGCGATATGGAGGTGCACATGAAGAAGGAGGAGTTGATCCTCTTTCCCGCGATCCGCAAGGGCGGCATGCCCGGCATCGAGAACCCGATCGCGGTGATGCGCGCCGACCATGACGACCATGACCGCGAGATCGCCGAGATTCGCCGCCTGACCGCCAACCTGACCCTGCCGACCGGCGCCTGCCGCACCTGGACGGCGCTTTACGAGGGCCTGACAGAGTTCATCGCCGATCTGGAGGCACATATCCGGCTCGAGAACGAGGTGCTGTTCCCGCCCTTCGAGCAGGCCGCGCGCCATGGCTGAGATGCACCTGCCGGGGGCCACGCGCGAACTGGCCGATCTGCGCCGCCGCCTCGCGCCCGAACCCGAGGCCGCCTTTCGCGCCTTCTCGAAGGCGGTCTTCGCCGAGGGCGCGCTCGACGCCCGCACCAAGCAGCTGATCGCGGTGGCCGTGGCGCATGTCACGCAATGCCCCTGGTGCATCGAGGGGCATGTGAAGGCCGCCCGCAAGGCGGGGGCGAGTGGCGAGGAGATCATGGAAGCGATCTGGATCGCGGCCGAGATGCGCGCCGGCGCGGCCTATGCCCATTCGCTCAAGACGCTGGATCTGCTCGCCGCCGAGGACGGCGGAAAGACGTGAGGGCACATTTGCAACGCATCCGCCTTGCCCGCGCTTATGCGGTGCGCGAGGGCGCGCCGACCGAAGGCGCGCGGGTGCTGGTGGACAGGCTCTGGCCAAGGGGGATCGCGAAGACCAATCTGGCGCTGGATCTCTGGGCGAAGGAGGCGGCCCCGAGCGATGCGCTGCGGCGCTGGTTCGGCCATGACCCCGCTCGCTGGGAGGCGTTTGCCCGCCGCTACCGCGAGGAGCTTGCCGCAAAGCCCGAAGCGGTGGAGGATTTGCTGGCCCTTTGCCGAAAGGGCCCGGTGACGCTGATCTATGCCGCCCGCGACGAGACACGCAACCATGCCCTGTGCTGCGGGCCTGGCTGGCCGGGAGGCTGGCCGAAGAGAAGGGGCGGACATGAGCAGCGTCAGGCTGCGAACGCCGGTCCGCGATCTGCCCGGGCGCGAGAGGCAGACGCTGCAATCCGCGCCGTTCTCGCGCAGCGACACGTCATTGTGCATGGCCGGTCGCCGTCGTATCCGGACCGTCGGTTCGGCGATACGGACGAACGAATATCAGGCGAAATGAGATCTGCGGCGAAGGCCACGACATGAACAGCATCGACGAAACGCTCCAGCCCATCCTGGCCGAAGTCATCCGG
Organism: Pseudomonadota bacterium; assembly: GCA_963205265.1. Lineage (GTDB taxonomy): Bacteria > Pseudomonadota > Alphaproteobacteria > Sphingomonadales > Sphingomonadaceae > Novosphingobium. The sequence continues at coordinate 193 of CAUJJI010000054.1, read as the reverse complement.
CGTAACGCGGGCGAGCCCGAATTCCACCAGGCGGTCCACGAGGTACTGGAAAGCCTCGGCCGCGTCGTGGCCAAGCATCCGCACTATCTCGACCAGGCACTGATCGAACGGATCTGCGAACCCGAACACCAAATCATCTTCCGCATCCCCTGGGTCGACGACAAGGGCCAGGTCCAGATCAACCGCGGCTTCC
>CAUJJI010000053.1 GCA_963205265.1 Pseudomonadota bacterium | reverse complement strand
TGCGGGCGACCGGGCCCAGGATCGCTTTCGACACCGATGTCGGCCGCGCTCTCGAGGGCAGCATGGCCGACAGCGAACTTTCCAGCCGCACGGCGCCGGCAGCCATGCTATACCAGCTTGCCCGGTCACTCGGCGGCGGCCTGCAATATTCGCTGACCGAGGATGCCCTGGTGCTGGGTGCTGTCCTGCCGGGAGGGTAATTCGGTCGCCTGATGAATCGCTGGCTGGTCAATCGCAAGGTGGAGTCGCCGAACTGGGACGAGCGCGCGCTGCCCGTCTCGATGGTCGTGCTGCACTATACCGGCATGCCGACGGCCGAGGAGGCCCTGGCGCGGCTGTGCGACCCGGCGGCGAAGGTTTCGGCGCACTACATGATCGACGAGGACGGGACGGTGACTGCTCTCGTCCCCGAGGCGAAGCGGGCCTGGCACGCCGGCAGCGCCTATTGGCGCGGCATCACCGACGTCAATTCGGCCAGCATCGGCATCGAGCTGGTCAATCCCGGCCACGACTGGGGCTATCGTCCGTTCCCCGACGCCCAGATGGAGGCGCTGCTGCCGCTGCTCGCCGACATCGTCGACCGCCACGACATCTCGCCGACCAATGTCGTCGGCCATTCCGACGTCGCCCCGGCGCGCAAGCAGGATCCGGGCGAGCTGTTCGACTGGCAGCGCCTGGCCCGCCTGCGCCTGGCGCTGCCGGTGCCCAAGCCCAAGATGCGGCTGGTCTACGACAATCCCGGCGCCTTCTACCTGGCGCTGGAGCGCTTCGGCTACGACATCACCGACGGCCGCGCCGCGGTGCGCGCTTTCCAGCGGCGGTGGCGGCCGAAAGTGATCGACGGCGAGATCGACGGGCAGATCGGGGGACTGTTGTTCGAGCTGCTCTTGGAACGCGACCTCGGACGCGCTACATGACCCGCGCCGGGGAGCCGGGCAGCCGCGTCACTTAGGTGCCGAGGAAAGTCCGGGCTCCACGAAACGAGGGTGGCGGGTAACGCCCGCCGGGTCGGGGCTTCGGCCTCGGCTTAGGGAAAGTGCCACAGAGAGCAGACCGCTAACCCGGAAGCGATTCCGGGCAGCAAGGGTGAAAGGGTGCGGCAAGAGCGCACCGCGCTGCCGGCAACGGCAGCGGCACGGCAAACCCCACCCGGAGCAAGACCGAATAGGGGCGGCGCGTCCTGGCGACAGGACAGGTGGGTTTCGCACCAGTCGCCCGGGTTGGTTGCTGGAGCGGCGCAGCAATGCGTCGCCGAGATGAATGGCTGCCGGCGCCGCCGCGTCCCTCGGGAAACGGGCGGCGTCACAGAACCCGGCTTACAGGCTCCCCGGCAACTCAGGAACCTCCCCCAAGGGGGGAGGGGGACCGCCGGCGCAGCCGGTGGTGGAGGGGGCTGCCCTCTTGACGCTGCGTCGATGAGGCGAACCCCCTCAACCACGCCGCCCTGAGACAAGCTCAGGCCGTCGCGGTCCCCCTCCCCGTGCCGGGGAGGAATTAACCCCGCCCGATGCTCACGTAAGTGAACCCCTGGGCGCGGATCTCGTCGGGGTGATAGATGTTGCGCAGGTCGACCAGCACCGGCGCCTTGGCCAGCTGCTTGATCCGTTCGAGGTCGAGAGCGCGGAAAGCGTCCCATTCGGTGACGATCACCACGGCATCGGCCCCTTCGGTGGCGGCATAGGCATTGGCCGCCATGGCCACGTCCGGCAGCAGCGTGCGCGCCAGGTCCATCCCTTCCGGATCGTAGGCGGCCACGGTCACGCCGGCGTCGATCAGGGTGCGGGCGATGGCGAGCGAGGGGGCGTCGCGCATGTCGTCGGTGTTCGGCTTGAAGGTGAGGCCCAGCAGCGCGACCTTCTTGCCGCGGGCATCCTTGCCCAGCGCCTCGATGACCTTGCGGCCCATGGCGCGCTTGCGGGTGTCGTTGACCTTGGCGACGGCCTCGACGATGCGCAGCGGGGTGTCGTGGTCTTCGGCCGTCTTGAGCAGCGCCAGCGTGTCCTTGGGAAAGCAGCTGCCGCCGTAGCCGGGGCCGGCGTGGAGGAACTTGGGGCCGATGCGATTGTCGAGGCCGATGCCCCGCGCGACGTCCTGTACGTCGCCCCCGGTTTTCTCGCAGAGGTCGGCGATCTCATTGATGAAGGTGATCTTGGTCGCCAGGAAGGCATTGGCGGCATACTTGATCAGCTCGGCGCTACGGCGGCTGGTGAACAGGATCGGCGCCTTGTTCAGGAACAGCGGGCGATAGACTTCGCTGAGCACGCCGCGTGCCCATTCGTCCTCGGTGCCGATGACGATGCGGTTGGGCCGCTTGAAATCGTCGATCGCTGCGCCCTCGCGCAGGAATTCGGGGTTGGAGGCGACGGCGAAGCGCTGCTGCGTTCCGGAAGCCCCGACGATGCGCTCCACTTCGTCGCCGGTGCCGACCGGAACCGTGGACTTGGTCACGATGACGGCCGGATTGCGCAGGTTCTCGCCGATCTCGGCGGCGACGGCGTGGACGAAGGAAAGGTCGGCATGCCCGTCGCCGCGCCGCGACGGCGTGCCCACGGCGATGAAGATGGCGCTGGCACCGGCGATGCCTTCGCCGAGCTGCGTGGTGAACGAAAGCCGCCCGGCCGCGACGTTGCGCCGGACCAGTTCGGCCAGGCCCGGCTCGTAGATCGGCATTTCGCCGGCGCGGAGCCGCTCGATCTTTCCGGGATCCTTGTCGACGCAGACGACCTCGTGGCCGAAATCGGCAAAGCAGGCTCCGGATACCAGGCCGACATAGCCTGAACCCGCCAATGCGATCTTCATTGAATATTCCCCGTTTAAATCGGCCGCGTACTGGTCTCGACCGAACCGTCCCCCTCGCGGGCCTCGATCAGCCAGCGCGTGGTCCCCTCCAGCCCGATGGCCGTCAGTCGCCCCGACATATATGCGCCGGTGTCGATCCCGATGCGATTCTGCAGCACTTCCGGTCGATGCGTGATCGTGTGCCCGTGCACTATGACGCGACCGTGATCACCGGTGTGGCTGAGAAATGGTTCGCGGATCCAGCGCGTTTCCCGGGGGAACTGCAGCTCGAGCGAGCTGCCCGGCCGGACGCCGGCGTGAACGAACAGGTAGTCTCCGATCTCGACGCGATCCTCGAACGAGCCGATGAAGGCGATGTCCTCGTCCGGGACCACCTTGTGCAGCATCACCCGCAGCTCGTTCAGGTCCATCGCATCGAGCTCGGCCGGGTCGAGCGGATAGGACAGGATGGTCTCGCGGCCGCCGTAGCGGAGGAAGTGGCGCAGGAGCTCGGGATCGTAGAAGCTCTCGAGGAACATTTCCTCGTGATTGCCGGTGATAATGCGGACCTTGCGGCGTTGCTGGAGCCGGCGGGCGGCGGCGATCACTCCGGCGCTGTCGGGGCCGCGATCGACGAGGTCGCCCAGCAGCACGATGGTGGTGTCGGCGCTGCCCCGCAAGGCGTCGTCGCGCTCGATCGCTGCGATCATGCCGTTGAACAGGTCGAGCCGGCCATGGACGTCGCCCACCGCATAGGCGCGCTCACCGGCCGGGATGGCAGGCGCGGAGCGGGCTTGCTTCTGTCGGAACAGTTGGCGGATAGCGGCGATCATCGACAATATACTACTGTGAAAGGACTCTTCTGTGCAGCCCCGCAAGCAGAGCGGGGTTTCCGGGAAATCGTTGCTGAGATGCCACGTTGGACGACAACTGCACCAAATCGATGAAAATTCCCTTGAGCTGTGCGGAACAACCGTGCTGCCTCCCGTCCGGTTCCGCATGCCCGGCGCTTTTTGCAGGCCCGGGCACGGGATTGAGGCCTAAGTGCCACACTTAAAACGAGGTCTGAGCCATGCCTGTTCCCGGTCGAATGCTTCTTGCCGCCTCGCTCCTCGCGGCAACCGCGGCGACAGCCACTTGCGCCTGGGCCGACGAGACCGATCCGCCGAGCGACTTCACGCTCTCCGGCTATGTCCAGGGCGTGACCGACTATCGCTTTCGCGGCATCTCCCTGTCGGGCGGCGATTTCGCCGCGCAGGCGACGGTCAGCGTCAACCACGCCAGCGGCTTCTACGCCGGAGCCTGGGCATCGAGCCTGAAGGACACACCGCTTTACGGCCGTGCCGAAGTCGATCTCTACGCCGGCTGGACGGGCGAAGTCGCTTCCGGACTGACCGCCGATGCCGGGCTCGTCTACTATGCCTATCCGGACGGCGGGGCCGGTCCTGCCGATCTCTTCGAACCCTATGCCTCGCTGACCGCGACGCTCGGACCGGGAACCGCCAAGCTGGGCGTGGCCTATGCCTGGAAGCAGGACGCTCTCGGCGGCGACGACAACCTGTACCTCTACACCGATCTCGGCGCTTCGCTGCCGGGCATGCCGGTGTCGCTGTCGGCCCACCTGGGCTACAGCGACGGCGCCCTGTCGCCCAAAGTGCTGACCGGCAGCGGGACATCCGGCGGTTTCGACTGGTCGGCCGGGGCAACCTACAGCATCACCGCGGCGCTCTCGGTTGGCGCCAGCTATGTCGGCGTCGAAGGCGCTTCGGTCGACGGATTGTCGAACGACGCGCTGGTCGGCACGCTCAAGCTCTCGTTCTGACCCGGCGCTCAGCGCAGGTAGAAGTCCACCGTGGTGACGACGCGGACTTTCTTGAACGGCGTGTCGGAGACTCCCCAGCCGCCGCCCGAATCGCCGTCGCGGGCGTTGACTTCGAAGTAGCCCTGCGTCGCGCTCTTGATCGTGCCGACCGAGGTACCGCTGTCCTGGGCGAACTGTTCGGCCGAGGCGCGCGCATCCTTCGTCGCTTGCGCGACCATGGCCGGCTTGATGCTGTTGAGCTTGGTGAAGGTGTAGGCCATGCCCGACCCTTCCTCCAGCACGACTCCGCGGCGCACCAGGTCGAACTGCCGCCTGACCGCGGCCTGGGCGCGCTTGATGTCGGTGCTCCGCAGCGTCATGCGCTGGCGGACGGTGAACTTGGTCACGCCGTTATCGGTGAACTGCGAGACGTTGACCCCGGTCGGCTGCAGTTCCTCGGCAGGGAAGCCGACTTCCTTGAAGAACGCGCGGATCGCATTCGAATCCTCGTCGACGCTGGACTGCGCGCCGGCAAGATCCTCGGCCGTGGCCGAATAGGCGATGGTCCAGGTGGCGAGGTCGGCCGTGACCTCGCGCTCGGCCAGGCCCCGCACCGTCACTGAGCGATCCGCCTCGCGCGCGCGGACCAGCCCGTTGCCGAGCAGGTAGCCGCCGGCGATCAGCCCGACGGCAAGGACGGCTGCGCTGGCCAGCCAGCGGCGATTGACCGGATCCATGAAGAAGGTGCTGGCAGCGGTGCGGTTTTCGAGGTTACTGTCTTCCACGGCGGCTCTCCCTGCAGCTGGCGCTGGAACTGGCGGCGCTATGCCACTGGCGAGCTTTCTGCACGATGAATTGTTGTCTGTACACGACGAGTTGAGAAAACGAGGCGAGCGGTGAGCAAATATCTCCACACCATGATCCGGGTGAACGACCCCGAGGCGACGATCCGCTTCTTCGAGCTCATCGGCGTCAGGGAAGTCAGGCGCCATGCGAACGAGCAAGGGCGCTTTACCCTGATCTTCCTCGCCGCCCCCGGCCAGGAAGGCATCGCCGAAGTCGAACTGACGCACAACTGGGACCACGAGGAGTTCACCGGCGGCCGCAATTTCGGGCACCTCGCCTACCAGGTCGAGGATATCTACGAGACATGCCAGCGCCTGGTCGATGCCGGCGTGACGATCAACCGTCCCCCGCGCGACGGCCGCATGGCCTTTATCAGGACGCCGGACGGCATCTCGGTCGAGCTGCTCCAGGACGGCCAGCTCCAACCCCGCGAGCCCTGGGCGAGCATGCCCAACGTCGGTACCTGGTAGGCAGGCGCCAGCAGTCAGCCGACAGCTTCAGGCAACCGTCGTCATCACGGCGGCGGGCCGATTTCGCGCGACTTCGGTTGCGCAATATCTGCCTGGTCACGATGTCGGGCATTTGACTTTTCGTACATGTATAATCCATTTCGGACTAATCATCCGTTGGAATTAAAATGAACATCAACGTGTTTACTGAATAGTTTCGCCGACAATTGTTTGTTGCAACTTGGATAGTCCGGATATAAATCCACTTAGCGGGGAGTACTTACGGGGGAAGACCTGTCGTGGTCGGGGTGTCGCTAGTGGATATGCCGTCGCTGCTTGCGGGAATGCAGCGGCTCGAGCAGGAATTGCTGCTGTTCTCGTCGTTCTGGTTCATCGTCGGAGCGCTCGACGAACTCGTCGTGGACGGCTGCTGGCTGTGGCTTCGCGTGAAGCGGGGCGCCGGGGAAAGTCGCTTGCCGAGAGGCTACGAGCTGCGGCCGCTGAACGGCCGCGCCGCCGTCGTCGTGGCCGCCTGGCACGAGGCGGAAGTGATCGGCGCGATGGTGGCCCATGCGTTGAAGGCATGGCCGCACCGGGAGCTGACGATGTTCGTCGGCTGCTATTGCAACGATCCCGAAACGCTTGCCGCGGCCATGGCCGGCGCTGGAGACGACCCGCGCGTGCGGCTGGTGATCAACGAGCGACCGGGCCCGACGACCAAGGCCGATTGCCTCAACCGGGTCTATGCCGCGCTCTGCGCCGAGGAGGTCCGGCGCGGCGTGCCGTTCACCAGCATCATCATGCACGACGCAGAGGACATGGTGCATCCCGCGGCGCTGGCAGTGATCGATCGCGTTCTGGAAGAGGTGCACTTCGTGCAGCTGCCGGTCCGGCCCGAGCCGCAGCGGAGCTCGCACTGGATAGCCGGCCACTATTCCGACGAATTCACCGAGGCCCATGCCAAGTCGCTGGTGGTCCGCGACGGACTGGGTGCCGCCATTCCCGCCGCCGGCGTCGGCTGCGGCTTTTCCCGCAAGGCGCTTGCCGAACTGGCGGCAAGCCGCGCGGCGGAGGGCGGCGACGGACCGTTCTCCTCCGAATGCCTGACCGAAGACTACGAACTGGGCCTGCTGGTATCAAGTGGCGGACGGAACGGCCGCTTCCTGCGGCTGCGCGACAGTCACGGCGATCTCGTCGCGACGCGGGCCTTCTTTCCCGCGCGGCTCGACGATGCGGTGCGGCAGAAGGCCCGCTGGATCCACGGAATCGCCTTGCAGGGTTGGGATCGCCTCGGCTGGAGCGGACGGCCGGTCGACATCTGGATGGCCCTGCGCGACCGGCGTGGACCGCTGATGGCGGTCGTGCTCGCCGCCGCCTATGGCCTGCTCGTGATCGAAGCGCTTCTCGCCACGGCCCGGCTGCTCGGCTGGCGGGAGACCGTCGCATTTTCGCCGATGCTGCGGACCATGCTGGCGATCAGCTTCGCAGCCTTCGTCTGGCGCGCGCTGTGGCGCTTTGGCTGGACGGCGCGGGAATATGGCGTGATCGAGGGATTGCGCGCGATCGTGCGAATCCCGATCGCCAACATCATCGCCATCATGGCAGGTCGCCGGGCACTGGCCGCCTATTTCCGCACCCTGCGGGGTTCCGAGGTGCGCTGGGAAAAGACCCGGCACAGCGAGCATCCGGCCGCCGCCTTCGCGTCGCGGAGCGTAGCTTCGTGAAAGTCCGCAACGTCACGCGTGGCGAGCCGCTCGTCGCGCTGTGCCTGGTGCTGGTCGCCTGGATCGCCCTGCGCGTGCTGATGTGGAACGTGGTGTGGTTCGCGCCCTCCGCCTCGGCGGAAAGCGCGGGAGCCCGGCTGGGAGCGATCGCCGGCCTCGCCGACGCATTCGCCCCGCGCGACGAGGACGACCCTGCTCGGCAGCTTTCGCCGGAAGAGGATGCGCCGGCCTACGATCCTCCCGCCCCGCCGGCGCGGCTGCCGCGCATGGCCTATGCCGCGAATGCCGGTGCCATGGCGCGCATCCCGGCTGCGGGCGGCCGCAGGACCCCGCTCCCGGAACTGGGGGAGTCCGGGCGGCCCTTCTACGTCGACGACTTGGCAAGGCCGCAGTTCGGCCCGGCGGGTTCGACCTATGCCCATGACCTGGTGCAGGGCCTGCGCGGAGCTCCGAAGCGGCCTTCGCTCGTCTCGCGGGCCGCAGAAGCCGCCGCCGGCGACCAGGCGGGCCGGCGGCGCTGGTCGGGCGATGCCTGGGTGCTGCTGCGGTCGGGCGCCATGGGTCCGCTTTCCGCGGGCGTCGCCCCGTCGACCTATGGTGCCGGCCAGTCCGGCGGTGTCCTGCGCTATGCCATTGCGCCCGAGAGCCGGTTCCGGCCGAAGGCCTATCTTCGCACCACTGCCAGCCTCGACGGAGCGGAGCGCGACCTGGCGCTCGGCATCGCGGCGCGGCTGGTGCACCGGCTGCCCATCGCCATGCAGGCCGAACTGCGCGCCAGCCAGCAGCCGGGCGGCACCCGGCTTCGTCCGGCGATCATGGCGGTGAGCGAACTGGCGCCATTCGCCTTGCCGCAAGGCCTGCGCGGAGAGGCCTATGTCCAGGCCGGCTATGTCGGCGGCCGCTATGCCACGCCCTTCGTCGACGGGCAGCTGCGCGCCGATCGCCGCGTCGCGGCTCTCAAGCGAGCGGAGCTTCGCGCCGGCGCCGGGATCTGGGGCGGGATGCAGCGCGGGGCTGCCCGGCTCGACCTGGGCCCGGCGGCGACTCTGGGCGTTCCGCTGGGGCGCAGCGCCTCGGCACGCGTGGCGGTGGACTGGCGGCTCCGCGTGGCCGGCAAGGCGGCACCGGCTTCGGGGCCGGCGCTGACGTTGTCAGCGGGATTCTGAGCGGGAAAACTTTCATCTGCCGATCGTCTGGTTTACGCGGCAAGGCAGAGATGGACGTCTATCTTCCGATTGCCAACCTGTCGGTCAATGGCCTCGTGATCGTCGCCCTCGGCGCGCTGACCGGGCTCCTATCCGGCATGTTCGGCGTAGGCGGCGGTTTCCTGACGACGCCGCTGCTGATTTTCTACGGAGTACCGCCGACCGTGGCCGCGGCTTCGGCCGCCAGCCAGGTGACCGGCGCCAGCGTGTCGGGCGTCTTCGCCCACTACCGCCGCGGCGGCGTCGATTTCCGCATGGGCTCGGTCCTCGTCGCCGGGGGCGTCCTCGGCACCGGCCTCGGCGCCATCCTGTTCCGCCTGCTCGAGGAGCTCGGGCAGATCGATACGGCGATCAACATCCTCTATGTCGTGCTGCTCGGCTCGATCGGCGGCGTGATGGCGCGCGAAAGCATCCAGGCGCTGCGGGCGGAGCGCAGCGGCGTGCCGATCCCGGCGCGCAAGCGGCGCCATCACCCGCTCGTCGCCAGCCTGCCGCTGCGCTGGCGGTTCTATCGCTCCGGCCTCTACATCTCGCCGCTGGCACCGCTGCTGCTCGGCATCGGCACCGGCATCCTTACCATGCTGATGGGCATCGGCGGCGGCTTCGTGCTGGTGCCGGCGATGCTCTACGTCCTGGGCATGAGCGCCAACGTCGTCGTCGGGACTTCGCTCTACCAGATCCTCTTCGTTACCATGGCGACGACGATGATGCACGCGCTCACCACCAAGGAGGTGGACATCGTGCTCGCCGCCCTGCTGCTGCTCGGCTCGGTGACCGGTGCCCAGCTCGGCACGCAGCTGGCGCAGAAGGCCAGCCCGGTGAAGCTCCGCCTGGCCCTGGCGATCATCGTCCTGCTGATGGCGCTGCGCCTTGCGCTCGGCCTCGGCTACCAGCCCGACGAGATCTACACGGTGGCGCCGCTATGAGCGCGTGGAAATGCCTGCTGGCATTCGCGGCCCTCATGCTGCTGACCGGCGCGCGCGACCCGATCCTGGTGCCCGACGTCTCGCAGCACGAGATCCGCCTGCGCCAGGGCTTCACCGGCACCGAGCTGCTGCTGTTCGGCGCGATCCTCAATCCCGATGGCACCCGCGCCGGCCGCGACTACGACATCGTCGTCGTGCTCAAGGGGCCGACGCGGGCCGTGGTGATCCGCGAGAAGCAGAAAGTCGCGGGCATCTGGGTCAATGCCGACAGTGCCGAGTTCCGCTCGGCCCCGGCCTATTTCGCCGTGGCCTCGTCGCGCCCGATCAAGGACATCGTCGACGACAAGACCGCCGCGATCTACGAGCTGGGGCTGCCCTGGCTGCAGCTGTCGCCGATCGGCACCATCGATCCCAAGGAGCAGGGCCGTTTCTCCGCCGGGCTGGTCGACCTGCAGAAGCGCGAGGGCCTCTACGACGAGAAGCCGCGCGGCGTCGGCGTCAGCGAGCAAGTGCTCTACCGCGCCCGCCTGTCGCTGCCCTCGAACGTCCCCGCGGGAACCTACGTCGCCGAGACTTTCGCCATTTCCAAGGGACGGGTCGTCGCCTCGGCGAGCAGCTCGGTCAAGGTCGAAAAGCTGGGCTTCGAAGGCGCGATCGCGCGTTTCGCCGAGGAACAGTCGTTCTTCTACGGCCTGTTCGCGGTCGCCATCTCGCTGTTCATGGGCTGGCTGGCGGGACGCCTCTTCGCCTTGCGCTGACGAAGCAGGCTTAGCCCAATATTAACCCCGCCCGATTACCCAGAGCGTTCGAATAGACCGGCCGCAACGGGTTGCCAGCGATGAGCGATATGAGTGCCAATTCCTTTGACAACGTGCGTCCCGCTCATCTCCACGAGCTGACCGGGGAGCGGGACATCGCCACCGTCGACAACGCCAACGAGCCGATCGGCGTCGTTCTCGAGATCGCCGGTGCCGGTAGCCAGATCGCTCTGGACCTGCAGCGCCTGACCGAGTGCTCGACCGATCCGGATCCGGCCATTGCCCTGGCCGGCAAGGTCGGCAGCCAGATCAAGGTGCGCGTGGGCAACAGCTGGCTGCTCGCCAGCGTCCGTACCCAGAAGCAGGATACCAAGACTCCCGGCGGCATCCTTGCCGCGGTCGACTTCCTCGGCGAAGGCGAGGAAGAGCGCCTGACCGGCCGCATCCACAGCTTCCGCCGCGGCGTCACCGGCTATCCGATCCCGGGGGCGCTGGTCTATCCGGCCACCAGCCAGGACCTGCGCCAGATCTACGCCAGCGACGGACGCGCCAGCATCCAGATCGGCAATGTCTATCCGACCAAGGATATCCGCGCCGGGCTCTACATCGACGCCATGCTGGGCAAGCACTTCGCGCTGCTGGGATCGACCGGTACCGGCAAGTCGACCAGCGCCGCGCTGATCCTCCACCGCATCTGCGAGCATGCGCCCGAGGGTCACATCCTGATGATCGACCCGCACGGCGAATACAACGCGGCCTTCCGCAATACCGGCCTGGTGCTCGACGTCTCCAACCTGCAGATGCCCTACTGGCTGATGAATTTCGAGGAGCACTGCGAAGTCTTCCTCACCGCCACCGGCGCCGACCGCCAGGAAGACGCGGACATCCTCTCCAAGTGCCTGCTCGAAGCGCGGATGAAGAACCGCCTGGCCGAACAGATGGGCAAGATCACGGTCGACGCGCCGATCCCCTACCTGCTGTCGGACCTGACCAACATCATCCAGAACGAGATGGGCAAGCTCGACAAGTCGAACACCAGCGCGCCCTATCTGCGGATCAAGAACAAGATCGACGAGATCAAGGGCGATCCGCGCTACCAGTTCATGTTCTCGGGCATGCTGGTCGGCGACACGATGAACGAGTTCCTGACCAAAATCTTCCGCCTGCCGGCGCGGGGCAAGCCGATCTCGATCATCGACGTCTCGGGCGTGCCGTCGGACATCACCTCGACCGTGGTCGCGGTGCTCAGCCGCCTGGTCTTCGATTTCGCCATCTGGGCGCGCGAGGAAAAGACGCGGCCGATCCTGCTGGTCTGCGAGGAGGCGCACCGCTACGTTCCCAACGAGCGCAATGCCGACGGTTCGTCGGTCGGCCGCATCCTGTCGCGCATCGCCAAGGAAGGCCGTAAGTACGGCATCTCGCTGGGCCTGATCACGCAGCGCCCTTCCGACCTTGCCGAAGGCGTGCTGTCGCAGTGCGGCACGATCATCTCGATGCGTCTCAACAACGACCGCGACCAGGCCTTCGTCAAGGCGGCCATGCCCGAAGGCTCGCGCGGGTTCCTCGATTCGATCCCGGCGCTGCGCAACCGCGAGTGCATCATTTGCGGCGAGGGCGTCTCGATCCCGATCCGCGCGACTTTCGACGACCTCGAGGAATTCAAGCGCCCGGCGTCGGAAGACCCCTCGTTCAGCCAGCTGTGGACCAACAGCGGCGGCGAGGAGGAAATGATGTCGCGCACCGTCCAGCGCTGGCGCGCCCAAGGCCGGTAATGAGAAGCCGGGGGAGCAGCATTCGCTGCCGCTCGCCCCGACCTCCCTTGTCTACATCGCTGGGCTACATCGCGCGAATCTGATCCCACTGCGCGTCGGTCATCCAGGTATATTCGAGATAATGGCCGAAGCGGCTGCGGCCGTCGAGGTAGAGGAACTTCAGATTGTCGCCGCCCATGTCGCGCTCCATGACCAGCGGCAGGTCCTGCCGGTCGACGCGGGCGCGGAAATCGGCCCAGTCCTTCACCCGGAAGCAGACCTGGTGGAAGCGCAGCGGCCCGCCGTTCGACGGGGCGTTGGCATAGACGCCGAGCGGATCGGCAAGCGGCTGGATCAGCTCGTACTGCATGTCGCCGATCCAGATGAAGCACAGCCGCAGCTTGTTGACGAACTCGCCGTTCGGCGTGTCGACCGGCTGCTCGACCTCCATGATGTGCGGCTCATGCGTCATGCCGCGACCGCGGAACTGGGCGATCCCTTCCTCGAGATCGTCACAGATGTAGCCAAGCTGGTAGAGGTGGCCTTCGAGCATGGTGTTCTCCTGAAAATGCGTGCGTCATCCTGGCCACGTCCTCGTCATTCCCGCCAAGGCGGGGATGACGAGAGGCCTGTCGATGGAAATCACCCTTCCAGCGCGACGTCGTAGCGCGCGAGGTAGCGTTCGAACATCGGCTCGAGCTGCTCCTTGGTGAGGCCGTACTTGGCCAGCTTGTATTCGTGCTTGCCGAACTTGTCCTGCGGGTTGTCGTCGAGCCAGGACTGGATGCCGGCCTCGGCCTCGGCGGTCCATTCGTCGCCGAGATCGGCGTAGAGCTGCTTCATCGTGCCCAGCGGATCGTTGACCATGCGATCGTAGTGGACGTCGACGATCCGGTCCTCGCCGTGCCGGTCGCGGAAATCCATGCCGCGCTCGGCATGCTGCTGCGCCTGCCACGGATAGTCCTGGCCCAGCCACTCGGTGTCGATGCGGCCCATCAGCATCTGGTGGCTCATCGAGATGATGCTGCAGAGCGAGCCGGTGGCGGTATAGGGATCGCGGTGCGTCCAGATCAGCCGCGCGTCGGGGTATTCCTTGATCAGGTATTCCAGATGCAGGATGTGCGACGGCATCTTGAGGTTCCACACCCCCGGCGCGTGATGCTGCAGCGCCTGCAGGAACTTGCGGTGCCAGGCATAGGCGCTGGTCATGTCGGCGCTGAAGATGAACTCCTTGTATTCGGGCAGCACGCCCTTGGATTCGATCATCAGCGTCTTGAAGTCGTGCGCCAGGTACCAGACGCATTCGTGCGGGTAGATCGGCGAGGAGCGATAGATCTTGCCGGCCTCGGGATGGGCCGCCAGCAGCGCCTCGTGCTGCTTCAGCCGGGCGAGGGCGCGCGGATCGGTCTTGAGCGTGGCGCTGGTGGCGGGGGGCACCGGCTCGTCGATTTCCCATTCGAGCGGCGAGCGCCGCGACGGGTCGGCGGCCAGCAGGTTGGACAGCAGCGTGGTGCCGGTGCGCGGGATGCCCATCACGAAGACCGGGCGCTCGATCGGCCGCTCGAGCAGTTCGGGGTTCTTGCGTAGGTAGTCCCAGACCCGCAGGCGGTTGCTCAGGTAATGGACGCAGTCGCCCTTGACCCGCTCGATGCCGGGGGCAGTGTAGATGCCCTTGGCGATGCCCTTGTTGAAATCGCGGACGAAGACGTCGAGGCCTTCGCGATAGCTGTGGCAATCGAACTCGGTGAGGCCGGTGTTCGTCATCGCCTGTTCGACTAGGGCGTCGGCGACGAGTTGATCTCCCATGGTGGTTCCTCTCTCAGGGTCGTGTCGCCTCCAGCTAACGCGCAAGGCAAAGCGCTTGGCAATGCGCATTGGCCGAGCGTTCGGGACGGAGCGTCGAGATCGGGCCAAGAGCGGGCCTGGCGGGCACTCTGCGCCGGGGAGCGGGGGAGGGCGCGGGAGGTTATTCCTACCGCACGCCGCGCGTCTGGCGCTGGCGGAACTGGCTGGGGCTGATCCCTACCGCCCGGCGAAAGGCGAAGGTGAAGCTCGAGGGCGAGGAGAAGCCCATGGTGAAGGCGATGGTCTTCACGTTCTCGCCGGCGACGAGCATGCGCTTGGCGCTCTCCATGCGGCGGCTCTCGATATAGTCGCCGATCGAGCAGCCGCGGCTGACCTTGAAGCCGCGGGTGAGCTGGCGGACCGACAAGCTGCACAGCTCGGCCAGCTCGCCCAGCGAGGGCGCGGTCGTGTCCTCGCTCAGCCGTTCGTCGATCAGCCGCAGGCGCCAGCCGGCGAGGCCGCCGATCGCCGGCCGCTCGTTGACTTCCATGCAGAAGCGGCTGAGCTCGATCGCGAGCTCGCCGGCGAGATGCTCGAGCATCCGCCCGGCGGCCAGGCCCGGGTGGCGCACTTCCTCGGTCATGCGGAACAGCAGCGCCCTGATCCGCGCGCTGGTCAGGTCGACCGTGGCGGCCAGGCGCTGGTCGGTCCAGACGAGGTCGTGGCCGACGACGGCGGAAATCGCCCGGCGGTCGAGGAAGCACAGCAGCGAGCTTTGCCGGCCGCTGTCGCCCTTGATGTGCAGGGCCTCGCCCGCGGGGATCATGAAGATGTCGCCCAGCCGCTCGAACCGGTGCGGTCCCCAGTGCTGCCGGTAGCAGGCGCGGGCGTTGAGCGGGCGCGGGGTCAGGCACATGTTGATCTGGTAGCAATCGGGATCGTGCAGCGTCGACCTGGTCGGCCGCGGGATGTCGTAGCGGACGAGCTGGGCGATCGCCTCGCCGCAGCGCAGCTCTGCGTCGACGACGACCGTGGCCTCGTCAGCCACGATCGGCTGTTGTCCTTCCGGCATGCCCGGCCTCTCCCGACATTGTGTCCAACAATTGATGATCTGGCTGAAAATCTACAGCTAGCGGGGTTGCGGCGCAAGCGGTGCGGGCCAAACATCCGCGGCTTGCGAGGCGCCGCGGAACGGCGCGATCCTGCAGCAACGACGAGAGGAAAATCATGGCGAAGGGCCTGTTCGACTGTAGCGGCAAAGTGACGATGGTGACCGGGGGCAACGGCGGCATCGGCTTCGGCTTCGCCATGGGCGTCGCCAAGATGGGCGGCGATCTCGCCATCTGGGCGCGCAACGAGGAAAAGAACGCGCGGGCCAAGGCGGAACTGCTCGAAGCCGGGGCAGGGCGGGTCGAGACCTATGTCGTCGACGTCTCTACCGAAGCGGCGATCGTCTCAGGCTACGAGCAGCTGATGAAGGACTTCGGCCGCATCGACTGCGTCTTCGCCAATTCGGGCGCCTCGCCGCGCTACGATTCGGTCTTCGACATGCCGACCGAGCACTGGTTCGAATTCCAGAAGGTGGCGATGCACGGCGCCTTCTTCACCCTGCGCGAGGGCGCGCGCCACATGGTCGAGCGCGCCAAGGCCGGCGAGCCGGGCGGCAGCCTCGTCGCCTGCGGCTCGGGCTCGCTGTACCAGGGCCTGCCGGGCAAGATGGAATACGCCGCCTCGAAGTGCGCGACCGAGGCGGTGATCCGCTGCCTGGCGGTCGAGCTCGGCGAATACGGCATCCGCGCCAACGTCGTCGCGCCCGGGCTGATCATCACGCCGATGATGGGCGAGCGCGACGGGCCGGCGGCGCAGTACCTCACCAAGACCTATGCGCCGCAGACGCCGGTCAAGCGGCTCGGCTATCCGGAGGACTTCGAAGGCATCGGCGCCTACCTGTGCTCCGATGCCTCGTCGTTCATGTCGGGCGAGACCGTCTTCATCGACGGCGGCTACAAGATCCGTCCTTAAGCGGCGATCGATCGGGAGAGAAGCGATGAAGGTGCTCAACATCCACGAAGTCGGCGACGTCCGGCTCGACGACTACGAACTGCCCGAGCGCGGGCCCAGGGACGTCGTCGTCAAGATGAAGGCCTGCGGCATCTGCGGCAGCGACCTGTCCTACATCAAGTGGGGCGGGATCATGCGCAAGCCCGGCGGGGTCACCCCGATCGGGCACGAAGGCGCCGGCGAAGTGCTGCATGTCGGTAGCGAGGTCTCCGGCATCGCCCCCGGCGACGCGGTGATCATCAACCCGATGAACACCCCCAGCAACGTCGGCAGCGGCGGGCCCGAAGGGGCCTTCGTTCACGAACTGCTGGTGCGCGAGGCGCGGCTGGGCGATTCGATCCTGCCGATCCCCGAGGGCATCCCCTACGAAGTCGCGGCGATGTGCGAGCCGCTGGCGGTCGCCATGCACGGCGTCAACCGCATGGAAGTGAAGCCCGGCGACAAGGTCGTGGTGTTCGGCTGCGGCCCGATCGGCCTCGGCATGATCCTCTGGCTGGTCGATCGCGGCGTGACCGACGTCATCGCCCTCGACCTGGCGCAGGAGCGGCTCGACCGCGCGCTGGCGCTGGGCGCCCGCGCCGCGCTGAACCCGCGCGAGGTCGATATCAAGGAGGAGATCGGCAAGCTCCACGGCACCGAGATGTGCATGCACAAGCTCGCGGTCGGCACCGACGCCTATATCGATGCGGCCGGCGGGCCGACCGTGATCGCCGACGTGGTCAACATGGCGAAGTTCCACTCCCGCCTCGTCGTCACGGCCGCCTATATGAAGCCGGTCGAGGTGCCGTTCAGCACGATGCTGACCAGCGAGATGACGATCACCACCGCAGTCGGCTATCCGACCGAGATGCCCGAGGTGATCGCGGCGATGCCGCGGCTCAAGGACAAGATCGCCTCGCTGATCAGCCACCGCGTGCCGTTCGACGCGGTGCTCGACGGCCTGAAGATCGCCGCGCAGCCGGATTCGGCCAAAGTCATGGTCCATTTCGACGAGGCCGGGGCATGAGCGCGGCCAAGGAGGCGCCGCCGCTCGCGAACCTCGTCCGCGCCGGCGACGCCCAGACCGAGGCCGTGGCGATCACTCCCTTCGCCTTCATGTCGCGCGACGTCTCCAACGCCTACCTGGTGACGACGTCCGACGGCGACGTGGTGATCAACACCGGCATGCCCGACGGCGCCGAGCGCAGCGTCGCGCTGTTCAAGCCGCACCGCACCGGCCCGCTGCGCTACATCGTGCTGACGCAGAGCCACGCCGATCACTTCGGCGGCGTTCCCACGTTCCTCGAGCAGGGCACCCAGGTCGTCGGCGGGCCCGGCTATGTCGAGGCGCGCGACGACATGTTGGGCATGCAGTCGTTCTTCGGCCCGCGCACTTTCAAGCTGTGGGGTGCGACGCTGAAGCGCGACACGCCGCCCAAGCCGATCCCGCAGGTCACGCCCGACCTGTTCGTCGACCGCGAGCTGACGCTGGACGTGGGCGACCGCACGTTCGTGCTGATCCACGCGCCGGAGGGCGAGACCGAGGACAACATCGTGGTCTGGATGCCGAAGGAGAAGATCGTCTTCACCGGCAACACCTTCGGCCCGGTCTGGCTGTCGATGCCGTTCCTCAACACCCTGCGCGGCGACAAGCCGCGGCGAGTGCGCACCTACCTGCAGTCGCTGGCCAAGGTGCGCGATCTCGGCGCCGAGATCGTGATCACCGGCCACGGCGAGCCGATCGTCGGCAAGGAGCGGATCAAGGCCGATCTCGACAGGATGGACGCAGCGGTGCGCTATGTCCGCGACTATACGCTGGCAGGGATGAAGGCCGGCAAGACCGTCCACCAGCTGATGCGCGAATTCGCTTTCCCCGAGGACATCCGCATCGGCGATTTCCACGGCAAGGCGAGCTGGGCGGTCAAGTCGATCTGGCGCGAGTACTCGGGCTGGTTCCACTACGAGGACGGCACCACCGAGCTCTACGGCGTGCCGCGCTCGAGCGTGGACAAGGACATCGTCGAACTGGCCGGCGGGGCGGATCGCCTGGCGGACCGCGCCAGGGCGCGGCTGGACGCCGGCGAGCCGCTGGAAGCGCTGCACCTCGCCGCCGTCGCACTGGGCGCCGACCCGGGCAACCGGCCGGCGCTGACGGTAAAGCGCGACGCCTCGCAGCTGCTGCTGGAGCGTTCGGGGCAAAGCAACCTCAGCGAAACGATGTGGCTCCGCTCGGAGATCGCCGAATGCGAGGGCTTGCTGGGCTAGGGCTGTGCGGTCCCCAGTTCCTCCCCCTACGGGGGAGGGGGACCACCGCCGCAGGCGGTGGTGGAGGGGCAGGTGCGGGTTCACTGAACGATCGTAGGTCGCGCCCCTGTCCCACCGATGTTCGGAGACGAGGCCGGTGCCCCTCCACCACGCCGCTGCGCGTCGCGGTCCCCCTCCCCGTGCCGGGGAGGAACTGGACACAGTTTCACCCCCGCTGGCGAATGCGGGCTTACGCCTGGGGAGACCAACGCACGGAAAAGCCGGCGCCTCGGTTTGCCTGGCACGACAGGCTTGGCGTTTTGAACCCTGAGGTGCGAAGCGTTGGCGGGTCGGGCTCGCCCATGACCGCCTGACGTTTGAGGTTCCTCGCATCCTGGTGGGCCGCCTTGGAGCGGCGCCGGCTGTCGGGGGAGAGGAGACGACCGGTACCGCTCCACCA